>DQHS01000302.1:0-13452 GCA_003524365.1 Cellvibrio sp.
CACCAAACCAATGCCGGTGCCCTCCTCTGCATTAGCTTCTTGCCCAAGGCGATTAAACGGTTGGAATAATTGTTCGATTTGTTCGGGTGCCAAACCTGAACCAGCATCTTCAACTGCGATGCGAATACGCCCCGGCACCCGCTCCACACAAGTCACACTGACACTACCGCCAACACTGTTGTATTTGATCGCGTTGGACAACAAATTAATCAGCACTTGTTTAACGCGGGTGCGATCAGCTTTCACAAAGTGCCGCATACCCAGTGGCGGAAAGGTCACACTGATGCCACGTTTATGCGCTTGCGGTTCAATCATCGCCGCGCATTCCAGCATCACATCCGCCAAGCCCATCGGCTCAAGCGAGAGCGATAATTTTCCGGATTCGATTAGTGCGAGATCGAGAATTTCATTGATCAATTCCAACAAGTACCAACCCGCCTGCAGTATCTGATCAATGCTGCGTTTTTGCGTGGCGGTCGGTGGCGGATTACCGGATTCGATCAACTGTGCAAAACCCAAAATCGCNNTTGGCTTTTTCTGCCACCGCCATCGCCTGGGTTAATTTCAACTCGGCTTGTTTACGCTGGGAATTATCGGTGCCTATTAATAAATAGCCGATCAACGCATCGTCGTCATCGCGCAGGGGCGTGATCGAGACTATCGCCGGAAAACGACTGCCGTCTTTGCAGATGTAAGTGATTTCATAGATATCTTCAATGCCGCGCGACGCCTTGAACGCGAGCGCTTCAAAGCCGGGTTTGATCTCGGTATTTTGCTCCAGACTCAGTGCATGCGCACGCGCCATCACTTCCTCGGGGTCGTGAAGATCGCTGGGAGTAATTATATTGACAACATCAGCAGCAGCGTAGCCCAAGGTGCGCTCAGCGCCGATATTAAATAATTGAATAGTGCCTTTCTCATCGGTCGCAATAATGGAGAAATTCTCACTGTTCAAAATCGCATTTTGCAAGGCACCGGTTTTCAACAGCGCCTGCTGCCGCTTAATTTCAATCATACTTTCAGCACTGCGTGTATTGGTCGGCGAAACAGCATTCTCTTCTGTGTTAATCATGTACCAATACCCTAAAAATAAATAATTATTCAACCACAACCCGCAGGGGGCATTGCGATCTGAACACCCTTTTGAGGCAACCGCGAATAATCATGAGTTTTTAGAGCCCTGTCTGTACGCTACCGAACATACAAGAAAAATAGATACATGCTAGAGATGAGACGTGAAAATACAAAAAGCCAGCAAGTTGCTGGCTTTTTGTACTTCAGCTCACGGCGTTAACAAACGTTAACGGTGCACTGAGGTTACTCATTACTTCTTAGGATAAGCAAAAATCACATTTACGCGACGATTATCCTGCTGACCTGAAGCACTGGTGTTGTACGAGTAACGACGGGTTTTACCAAAACCTTCCGCAGTCAAACGTGAACGCTCAATACCCTGGGTGGTTACCAGGTAATCCACTACATTTTGCGCACGTTTCAGGGAAATTTCCTGAGCCAGTGCCGGTGTGGTTTGCAAGTTGGCAGTGTGACCTTCTACAGTGGCGGTAACGGTTTTGTTTTCTTGCAAAAACTTCGCAACCTTAGCCAATTCACTGTGATACTCAGGCTTAACAGCCGCGCTGTTGTTATCAAACTCAACCAACATACCCATAGTCACGCGGGCTGCAGCAGGTGATAGGCCTTCGATATCATTGGCACAAGCAATCACAGTATTAATGCGACGGTTTGCACGCTTGCCATCTTCGGTAGAGTTGTCGGCGATTGGACGAGTATCACCGTAACCAACAGCAGAAATGCGATTGCCCGCAACACGCTGCTCGCGCACTAAATAATTCATCACACTTTCAGCGCGATCACGCGACAACATCTGATTAGCTTCCGGCGTGCCGACGTTATCGGTATGGCCTTCAACTACAGCCTTAGTATCTGGATACTTCTTCAAGAAAGTGCCCACTACGGCTAGGCGTTCCAAATCTTCGCGCTGGATTTCGTCGTTGTTAATTTCAAACTGGATATCCAGCATGCTGCAATACTCTTCACTGAGTTTTGCGCTGCGCTGGGTAACCGGCTCAGCCACTGCTGCTCTGGCAGGTGCTGCATTTTGTTCACCGAAGCGATAGATCGCGCCGAGCGAGTACATGCTAATTTTGCCGTTGTTGCCAATCACGTCATTGATTGCATAACGTTCCGCTTCAAGACGCATCGCGAATTTTTGAGTGAAGTCATATTGCAGACCACCACCCCATTTCATATCGATATCGCGCTCACGGCGATGCTGATCGCTAACCACATAACCGTTGCCACCTTGAAAACGATCTTTCGCTTCATAGTAATGCGCACCAGCACGAGCAAAAGCCGATAATTTTTCAGTCATTGGCAATGAGCCGACCAAATCAATATTAAAGCCGCGGGTTTTAGCGCGGGTCTTTAATGAGCCTTCCTGACCTTTTACTGCACGCGAACCGAATTGGCCTAAATCAAAATAACCTGCTTCCAATGCAAAATTATCATTCAGTTGATAACCGGCAAACAATTTGTAGCCATTGTCGCGGTCATCATCAGTAAGCGATGTTAAACCGCCACCCATTTCGTCAGTGGCAATCGCGCCATCATTAATGCTTTCGTGGGTTTGGCCGATATTTAAACCGCCGTACCAATTAGAAGTAAGATCGTATTTATTTCCGTCCTGCGCCAACAACATTGGGCTGGCAACCATCGCTGCAATACTAATTGCCATTGCAAGACGAGTAGGTTTCAGGAATGAGGTGGATGAATTAATTTGAGTGTGTGTGTGTTTCATTGTGTAACTCCAGGAGATGTGCCGTCATGATTGCGCAGGCTGCGCAGACTGACCTTAGGCTCAATTGTTTGAGCGGCTTCTTCGGTGGTTAGTATCGGAGTTTTTACAGAAGGGGTCGGTGCGCTGGCATACGCAGACAGTGTTATTTTTAAAGAGTTTCAATTTTTCTTTCACGTATTTTAATGTAGGGAGCGTATTACTATTAAATAAAATTGTTTGCTAATTAAGCTAAATAACCTCTGAATTATTCGTCATTCCTGCGCACGCAGGAGCCATAGACCAGCGCCGCCAATTCGATCTATTTTTTGGATACCCGCGTTCGCGGGTATGACGAAAGGTATGGGTTTTAGAGATTCCTCAACAGGTAATTTTTGTCAGCCACTGAGTCAGCGCTTCATTAACACGAGTCGGCTGTTCCAATGCGGAGAGATGACCGCAGTCGTCAATAATACTCAACCCAGACCCTTCAATTTCCGTGACCATTTCCTGATGTAAACCTATAGGAGTAATGGCATCATCACGACCACATAATATTAATGTTGGACATTTAATAAATGCTAACGATGGAATGCTATCAATGCGCCCGGCAATCGCACGCTGCTGGCGAATAAAGGTTTTATTGCCAAGGCTAAGCGCCATATCGGTAATCATGCTCACTAATTCTTTATCGTCCATATGCATTGGATGCAACTGTTTTGGCATCAATTCTTCAATCACTGCTTGATAATTTTTTTCTGCTTGCTCAATCGCCGCACTGCGATTTTCTAATGCCGTGGGGGTATCGGGTCGCGCGCTGGTATCGAGTAACGCCAATGCCAGAACACGTTCCGGCGCCTGGCGCATAATTTCCAATGCAACATAACCACCCATCGACAATCCCGCCAATGCAAATTGCCCAACTGGCGCACTGGCTAAAACGTCAGCCGCCATTTCAGCAATCGTGTGCCCTTTGGTTAAATCACCAACGGATACATGGGCAATGTCCGCAAGCCCGGCCGTTTGGTGTTGCCATAAACGTGAATCGTTTACTAACCCTGGCAATAAAACGAGATGCGGACATTGAGTGGTTAACATGTAATGCTCCAACAGAATTAATTAATCGTCATTCCTGCGAACGCAGGAGCCGCAGACCAGCGCAGCTAATCCAAGCTTTTGATTTTTATGGATACCCGCGTTCGCGAGTATGACGNNTCTTTGTCTTCGAGAATCGCAGCTTTTACTTTGGTAGTGATAACCGTATCGTCAATATATTCGCCGGTACTTGATTGTTTGGAGGTAGATGCACAGCCAACAATTGTCGCCAGCAATACAGCAGCTAAAAAGGTAATGCCGAAAAATTTAAACGCAGATTGATTAAACGTATTCATAGTGAACTCCGAAAGTAATTGTTGATGTTACAGATTGGAGTGTGCCGATTTGGCGGAATATACTCTGTTCGGCAGAACACAGAGAGTTGCAATAAGCTCGAACAATAAGAAATTTTTAGTATGTGCGTTTGCGCACCGACGCTCAAGGATCCGACCGACAAACTGGCACCCGTTAGCACTCAAGGTAGGCGACTAACACATTATTTAATACAGGGAATTGCGCTGATCACACAAGGCATGGCTGCCGGACGCTTTACTGCGGGCAGTGTCAAAGGGCGAGNNCGAGCATGTTGGCAATCAGCTCCTGAGTCATGGTCAAACGATTGGTGGGTAAACGATCAAGTGACAACAACAACCAGCGACAGAGTTGTTGATCAATGGAATGATGGCGATTACATACCGCCGTCTGCGCCATTTGTGTAATGAGTGATTGGGTATAACGCAATAGCAGCATCAGCATTTCAGTGTGGCGATTAAACTCATCTTTAAATTTACGCGCCAGTAACCGATATGCATAACCACCACTTTGGATAATTGCGCGGCTCGGTGTACTTTCACCGCCCATAAACAATGCGATACCAATAATACCTTCTCTACCCACGACCGAAATTTCAGCCGAAGCACCATTCTCCATTACGTACAGCAGCGAGACTATGCAATCGATGGGAAAATACACATGGCGCAAGGTATCACCTGATTCATAGAGCACTTTACCCAGTGGTAGCTCCACCAATTCGAGATTGGGTAGCAGTCGCTCAAATACCTCAGCAGGTAAAGCAGCAAGCAGATGATTTATCCGCAGTTTGGGCGGTTGAGGCATAGGTAATTCTCCACGCGATATAGTGAGCATCCAAGGGCGCTAATACTACGGCAGCATCGATGCACGCTATGTACGCTAACGGACAGACTACGCTTAAAAGCGTGCTAGAAGTTTTTAATTTTACGTGCGAGAGTGAAAATGACAGGAATGATTGGCTTTATGCTCACGATTCTCGGCGCGACTGGTTTTGCGTCGCTTTATGGCTGGAGTGGATTATTCGGGTTTTTATTAATTGTCATGATTATTGCGATACTGTTACGCGCACGAAAATTACGTCGCATTTGAAAATTTTTACTCCATTTAAGCGACAGTTTTCCGAAAATCACTCGGTAATAGAAAAAGACATCAGAGTGAACAATCACTCTGATGTCGCATTACTTAACCTATTGAACCTTATGTTTACGCTTGCTCCAATGCAAACGCGGCCAAATCAGACGCGTCCAAATAGGAGAGCCGATCATAACCATTGGTTGCCAACGCAGTTACATACACATGTTCAGCAAAAGCGGCTTTTCCACCGGCAACACAAATACCCAACAATTGGGCGGGAGAAAATCCTTCGCGGTAAATGCTGTTGCTATCGCGTGTGTAGTTGCCCGCGTTGCCAATCACCATGCCACTGACATTGGTAAATCCTTGTTGCAGTGCATCATTGCAGGTGCCTTTTTTCACCACAAAACTAAAGGTCGCAAAGTTGTGGGGATGATAAGCGCGGAAGGCAACTTCAATATTGGCATTGGGCGGGTAAGGCACAAAACCACAACAGTCAGATGAGACCTCACTGCCATTTACTTTGATTTTATAAATCGTCGCTTCGCAGCGTTGGTTATCTACACGCGCACTCATAGTAAAGCCATCGGCATTGACACCGTTCACTAACAAATATTCATCCGGTGCATTGATCGATGGCGCAAAGCTGGTGTAGTGCGGCACTTGAAAAATAGGTTTGGGAATTGCCGCCAACTTGTTGCCATTGACATCAAATAATTCCAACACAAATTCATAGAGGCCATCGGCGAACTGTGTTGAGTCCACACTCGCGGTGATGGTGTTCTGATCCCAGAGCGGGCTTAACTCGGCAGCATTGACCGGACTGGATGCAGGAAATGCAGGCGGGATTATGTATAAATCATCTTCGCCATTAAGTGCTACCGGCCCCAACTTAAATGTGTTCTGGCCGAAATGTTTATGGCCGAGCACATCAAAATATTCATAGGTATAAGCTTTGTGTAGCGCCTGACCTTTGTGCAGAGACGTGAGCGCAGTTGCAGGTGAATTCGACAAATCCGCATTGCGCAATTGGCGATAACTCCAGCGGTAATAGTACATCCCATTCGCTGGCAAACCGCTGCCAAACTGCACTACAAAATTGAGCGTACCGCCAAACGGCCGGCGATAATTATCCAGCGCACTGCTGCCGCCCGACATAAATACATCGGTCAAACCCACATGGTTAAATAATTTCCCCTGAATAATCGAGTATTGATCGGCCTGCTTGATATGACTCACGCTGGCGCTGGAGCCAATGGTTTTGATCCATACAATATCGCCATCAATGACATCATTACACTCCCAGCGCACACGCGGGTCGGTAACGCGGATAGTGACAGCACTGCCACACAGATAATCCCAATAGGTATTGCAGGGCACCGAGGGTTTATACACCGTGGTCCAGATACCATCGATCAAATATTCCACCCAAAAATACAAATCGGGTTTATCACCATTGTTCCAATATTTAAACGTGATATCGAAAGCGCCATTTAAATCGGTGTAGGCCAGTGCGACTTGATCGCAGCGGTAAAAATACGGCCATAACCAAGGTACATGGCAAAAATACGGATGGAAAATTGCGAAATTTTCCACAATCGATTTACGAATAGCAGCGGTATTCCCCGAATTCAATTGGTTGAGAATTTTGGGGGACGCCAATATAGCTGTTTGTGCTGCCACCAATTGCGCTGGTGCACTGGCATTCTCCTCTAGCGTTTGTTTGCGCTCGGTTAAGCGGTTCAGCAATGCAGGGGAACGCGCGATAAATTCCGATGCAGCAGTAAAATTAAATTGCCCTGCGCGGGGTGGTAATGGCTGCGGATTCAGCTCGGAAATAACAGGTCCGACTGGATCAAACACCGGCGGCTCAAAAGGTTCTGGCTCGGGAATCGGAAATGGCCATTGCGGTGTCGCAATAATTTCCGGAATTTTGCTAATAATGCGATCCGGAATTTTACTGATTAACCACCAAATCCTGTCCACCTCGCAAATGTGTACCCGCGCATGACAGATACCACGATCTTGCGACACAGAACCCAACGAGAAATTTTTAATGACCTTGCCCCTTACCCGACAAGAGCGCATTAACCACAAAATAGAAAAATCGCTGGGAATCAGTATCGGGTTAATAAATCCTTCGCGGTTGATATCCAACACCAATTCATAAGGTTTAAAACGATCCAACTCTGCAATGGACTGCACAGCTTCGATTTTTTTATCCGTCGCCGGAGCCACCATTACTTTATACAGGCGCGGATTTACGCCCGAGGTTTTAAATTCCACTGCGTCACCGCGCACGACAGTTTTTTCCAGCAACTTACCGCTGCGGGAAAATAGAAAGGCAACCAGGGGAATATCGTCTGCTGGTTTGGTATTAAACGCCAGCGGGATAACAATATTGTCAAATGATTTGTTCATGAAGAAGTCCTCTCAAGAAAAATGTTGAGCCTCGGTAAACAAGGCGTAAAACACATTTACGTAGTGAGGAAAATTGCTGTATTCGCCAACAGGAAAAATTACTGCACCGCAGCTCTCCAAAGGAAAACCACGCTATAACGCAAGCAACTGACGAATAAAAAGAACAAGGCTAACCGGCAAATTTCCTTTTACGACTGGTGAATGGTTCCACAGCCACCAGGGTATTCTCCCGTGGCGCTTCATCCCTCCTGCTTCTGCGAAAGCGCCCTCATCCTAAAGGCTGCGACTACCACACAAGCTGATGCTAAGCCGACATGCCACCGACTGCTGTGATTTATTCACGGTGAAACACAGGAAAAATCACCCTTTGTGCTTCCCATAAAAAAAACAGAAAAACTTATCCAATTCGTCTCAATGGGCGCCGGGTGTACGCCAGCGAACAGACAGAGGCGCCAGCGAAAATTAGAATAGGATCTTTCCCTTACCACGAGTAAAATCCATGAACATCACGAAAATAATTGCCATCGCCCTGCTGGTTGTTGGCATATTAGGTTTGGCCTACGGCGGTTTCAGCTACACCAAGGACACTCATGAAACGAATATTGGTCCACTAAAGTTGAGTGTTAAAGAAGAACAACGAGTCAATATTCCTATTTCGCTCGGCATTGGTTGCATATTGTTCGGTAGTTTATTGCTGGTATTGCGCAATAAATTTTGATCGCCGCGCGTGCGCTCGAATAAAGAGAATCTTATTAATACTCACTCTGTGCGCTATCGCCCCAGATAGCCTACACTCTTCTCGCTGGCATTTATCTGGCCAAATAAAAAAACGAAACACCTCTCTCTATCCAATCAATATCCGGGTTTTATTGAATGCGTCGATTCATTTGGATACTTGTGCTGGCAACTATCGCCAGTATTACCAGCGCTCAAACTCCAGCAGATCCGCACCCAAAAACATTGATTGTGACGCATAAATTGCCCGAGTTCGGCGATTTAAAACACAAGACCTATGAGCAACTGGTGATAGAGCTGGCGTTAGAAAAAACGCAGCAAAGAGTTGGCGCATTTGAAATGGTGCCGGTCAACGTAATCTCCCGTACCCATGCCGTAGCTGCACTCAACCAAAACCTTTATCAAAACTTCGTGATGGTACTCAGCTACGAAGATGCGTTATTGGAAAGCGGCAACCTCATTTACATTCCCTTTCCGGTCGAATTAGGCGCGCTGAGTTATCGCATCTGCTATGCGAATAATAAACTTGCCACTCAAGTGCAAGAGATAGACAGTTTGCAAGAATTAAAAGCTTACAAAGTGGGTGTGGGTGCGGGCTGGGTTGATGCAAAAATTTTGCAACACAACGGCGTGCAGATTGTTGAGGGGAGCAATATTACCGGTCTTTTCCGCATGACCCAGGCAGGAAGGGTTGATCTGTTCTGCCCAAGCCCATCGGAGTATTTTCATGAACTTCGGGAGGAAAAAAGCGCCGCACTACAACTGGATAACAAACTCGCACTTTACTACCCGCTGCCAAAATTTTTATTTGCTCATAAAAGCAGCAAACCACTGCTGGATAGAATCCAAAAAGGTATTGAGATAGCTTACAAAGATGGATCTTACCAGCAACTGTGGGATGAAAATCAAGGTCAGGCGATTACGCGCGCAGAGTTGGGGAAACGCAATTTTATCAAGTTGGAAAATCCTTTTATTTCAACTCTTGATGATGACTACAAACAGTACTTATTTAATCCGCTTGCACAATAACCTGATCAATAACCAGATGGCGGGCGATTTAAATACGATCTGCAAACAGCGCGACGATTAGAACAATAGCAAACAATCCAACTATCACATTTACCACAATGCCCCAGCGCGCGTTATAACCGACAGGGAACTCAACCGGATTTAACGAGCGTAGCACTCGTGCATATTGCACAGAAGCATAAAAAGCAGTCAGCGCACCCAACAAAATAAACGCCAACCCCAACCAAAAAGTAAGGCTCATTTTGATTGACTGCGCCTGCTCAGGTGCGATCACCAACAGCAATAATCCTGCGCGCTCCACCACAAAACCAAATGCGATCATCGCAAGGCTGGTTCTATTCCACGCAAGTAAAGTGCGCTCTGCAGCAAATAAAACTCTGGGATCGTTAAGGTCAGACATAAGTTTCCTAAGTGATTAAGGCCGTGTGGTTAAGTGGATAGATTTATGTGGATGATGAAGTACTCCTACACCACAGATTGTTCATTTAACCATTCACTACCTCGATCCCACCAGCACAGATTAAAAACGCAACTAACTACAAGTAGTATTCTTCTACTCCGAAGACTCGCAAAGCGCCTCCAAATCCAATCTCTGTAACCAAACGTCGGGAAATGTAAAAGCCGTTGCGGGCTTATTCCTTGCATACTAGTCTCACAGATTAATGCGCCAATTTTCATCTTGCTGGCCTGCCCTTAACAAGAGAGGGCAACAGCAAAAAGATAAAACTGTTTCCAATTCATCAACTGACGGATGTGTTCATGCTTGCTTCTGTAAATCGCCTGTCGCGCGGCCAGCGCTGGTTAGCGGCTATAGCCCTTGTTGTGGTTTTATTGCTGATATGGTTTTTCGGCCTGCGTGAAACGGCAGAAAAAAAGCCACCTTCGCCTAACCCCTGGATGGGCCCAACACCAGTGCACGTAGTGAAAGTGACCAAAGAAGATTTAAAAGTACATATCAAAGCCATCGGCAGTGTAGTGCCTCTTAATACAGTGACCGTGCGCAGCCGCGCGGATGGCCAATTACTGCGCATTCTCTTTGAAGAAGGTCAGCGAGTAAAAGCGGGCGATGTATTGGCAGAGATAGATCCCGCGACTTACAAAGTCCGCCTTGCACAAGCGGAAGGTACCTTGCAGGAAACGCGCGCCCAGTTAAAAAATGCGGAGGAAGATCTGCGTTTGTATGAGCGCTTGATCGAACAAAAATCGATTGCCAAACAGCAGTTCGATAAACAGCAAGCGCTGGTCGATCAATTGCGCGGCACCCTGAAAAATCACACCGCACAGCTGGATGATGCACGCCTGCAATTGTCTTACACACGCATCACCGCCCCCATCACCGGGCGCTTGGGTTTGCGCCGCGTGGACGTAGGCAATCTGGTGAAAACTGGCGATTCCGATGGCCTCGTAACCATCACCCAAACACAACCTATCGCTGTCTCCTTCACCATCCCCGAGAACCAATTGGTCGCCGTGCGCGGTGCTTATATGGCTGCTGAAAAATCGGCGAGCGCGCTGCCGGTTGAAGCTTGGGATCGCAGTGAGCAGAGTTTATTGGCGACCGGCAAACTCACTACGCTCGACAACCAGATCGATGCATCCACCGGCACGTTGCGCATGAACCCANNCCGGCACGTTGCGCATGAAAGCGCAATTCGATAACGCCGACGACAGCCTTTTCCCTAACCAATTTGTGAATGCGCGCCTGCATTTAAATACGCTCGATGGCGCCGTGACCATTCCTATCGATGCAGTGCAATACGGCTCAAAAGGGACATATGTGTACGTGGTTGAGGAGAGCAAAGCCAAGATGCGCCCGATTAAATTAGGTTCGCTTGAAGGTGCGCGCACGTCAGTGTTGGAAGGTTTGACCGAAGGCGAACAAGTGGTGCTGGAGGGTATCGACCGCCTCTGGGAAGGCAAAGATGTGAAGGTGATGGAATAACCTAGGTTGGGCAGCTATGCCCAACATGTAGGACGTTATAAGCACCTTGGTGTTGGGCATGACTGCCCAACCTACGAAGTACCATGATTTGAGATAGATAATGAGCATTTCCCGCCCCTTTATCCTCCGCCCCGTCGCCACCTCATTGGTGATGCTGGCGCTGCTGCTGTCCGGCATTCTCGCGTTTCGCCTCTTGCCCGTCGCCGCCTTGCCGCAAGTGGATTATCCGATCATCCAGATATTCACCTTTAACCCCGGCGCCAGCCCCGATGTAATGGCGCGTACCGTGACGGCGCCGCTGGAGCGCAGCCTCGGGCAGATCCCCGGTTTAAAGCAGATGTCATCCACCAGTTCCAATGGAGCCTCCATCATTACGCTGCAATTTTCGCTGGAAGTGGATTTGGGTGTGGCCGAGCAAGAGGTGCAGTCTGCGCTTAATACGGCCAATAACTTGCTGCCGAACGATCTCCCCACCCCGCCGATTTACCGCAAAGTGAATCCCGCCGATGCACCCATCATGACCCTTGCGGTCACTTCCGCGAGCCTGCCATTGCCGGAAGTTTACGATCTGGTGAACTCGCGGATGGCGCAAAAACTGGCGCAGTTGCCCGGTGTCGGCATGGTGACTTTGGCCGGTGGCCAGCGCCCGGCAATCCGTATCAAGGTAAACCCCAATGCGCTTGCTGGTACGCAGATGAGCCTTGAGCAAGTGCGCAACGCCATCGTCTCCGCCAACACCAATCAACCCAAAGGCAGTTTCGACGGAGCGCAGCGCTCCACCATGCTCGACGCCAATGACCAGATGCGCTCCGCGCAAGAATACCGGGATTTACTTATCAGCTGGCGCGATGGCTCGCCGCTACGTTTGGGCGATTTAGCGACGGTAGAAAACGGTGCGGAAGACCGTTTTCTCGCCGCTTGGGCGAACAGCCAACCGGCGGTGTTGATCAATATCCAACGCCAACCCGGCGCTAATGTGATCGATGTAGCCGACAGCGTACAAGCGCTGCTGCCGCAACTCACCGCAACCTTACCGGCAGCGGTCAATGTGGCCATGCTCAGCGACCGCACCCACAGCATTCGCGCCTCAATTCGCGATGTGCAAAAAGAACTGATTTTTGCGATCTTCCTGGTGGTCGCCGTCACCTTCGTTTTTCTGCGCTCGGTACCCGCCACCATTATCCCCAGCCTCGCGGTACCGCTCTCGTTAGTCGGCACCTTCGCGGTTATGTATTTCCTCGATTTCTCGATCAACAACCTGACCCTGATGGCGCTCACTATCGCCACCGGTTTTGTGGTGGACGATGCGATTGTGATGCTGGAAAACGTCGCCCGTCACCGCGAGCAGGGCGAATCGCCAATGAATGCGGCGCTCAAGGGCGCGGGGGAAATTGGGTTTACACTGGTATCGCTCACCATCTCATTGATCGCCGTATTAATTCCGCTGCTGTTTATGGGCGATTTAGTTGGGCGATTGTTTCAGGAATTTGCGATTACGCTGGCGGTGGCGATTGGTATTTCGCTGCTGGTCTCGCTCACCCTCACCCCCATGATGTGCGCGCGTATGCTCAAACATGCGCCAGTACACAACGATGCCAAACCCGATTTTATGGAGCGGCTAATCGCCAGCTATGGGCGCGGGCTGGATAAAGTATTACAACACCAAACCGCCGCCATGCTAGTGATGATAGGAACGGTAGTGATGACGGCGGGTCTTTACCTCGCCGTGCCCAAAGGCTTTTTCCCGATTCAGGACAGCGGTGTAATCCAGGCCGTAACCGAAGCGCCGCAAGACACCTCGTTCGGCGCCATGGCTGAGAAGCAACAAGCGTTAGCGGAATTGATCCTGCAAGATCCGGATGTAGAAGGGCTTTCATCGTTTATCGGCGTGGACGGCAGCAATATCACTCTCAACTCCGGCCGTTTGCTGATCAATCTCAAGCCACACCATGAGCGGGACACCAGCGCGAGCGAGATCATCAACCGCTTGCGGGAGCAGATTAAAGGTGTGACTGGCATTACCGCCTGGTTCCAGCCGGTGCAGGAGCTG
>DQHS01000302.1:13489-14444 GCA_003524365.1 Cellvibrio sp.
TATCGCGTGGTGCTGGAAGTTGATCCGGATTACGCCCAAGGTTTGAAAGCGCTGGAGAATACCTACATCGCCAGCAGCTCGGGCAAACCTGTGTTGCTAACCACACTCGCCAAGATCACCCAGCGCCCGGCGCCCTTATTGATTAGTCACCAGAGCCAATTTCCTTCGACCACCATCTCCTTCAATCTGGCAGGCGATGCCTCCCTTGGGGAAGCAATCGATGCAATTGAAGCGGCGCAGGCTGAGCTGGATTTGCCCGTCGCACTGGAACTGCGCTTTCAAGGTGCCGCCGAGGCTTTCCGCGCATCGCTGAACAATACGCTCTGGCTGATTCTGGCGGCGATAGTGACTATGTATATCGTGCTGGGGATTTTGTACGAGAGTTTTATCCACCCGGTGACCATTCTGTCCACCCTGCCCTCGGCCACTGTGGGCGCTTTGCTCGCGCTGCTACTGACTGGCCAACCGCTGGATTTGATTGCGGTTATTGGCGTGGTATTGCTGATCGGCTTGGTGAAAAAGAACGGCATTATGATGGTGGACTNNCTCATGCTCGCCAGCGGTTCCGGCGCGGAATTGCGCCAGCCACTGGGATTGGTAATGGTGGGGGGATTGCTGGTAAGCCAGGTGTTAACTCTGTTTACCACGCCGGTGGTGTATTTGTTTTTTGATCGCTGGGTTGGTAAGCCAGCTGCGAACGAATTTGTCGAGGAGGCACAAACGTAGGTTGGGCAGCCATGCCCAACATAACCATGCCCAACAAACCATGCCCAACATAAGCATGCTCGAACTTATCGTTTGCCCGGCACCGGAGTGTTGGGCATGGCTGCCCAACCTACGTGAGACATAAATGAATATTGCAGAACCCTTCATCAAACGTCCCGTTGCCTCATCGCTCCTGGCGGTCGGCATAGTCCTGCTCGGGTTATTAGCCTGGCGCATGCTGCCAGTCGCG
>DQHS01000281.1 GCA_003524365.1 Cellvibrio sp.
CGTCATTCCTGCGAAAGCAGAAATCAGCAGTTAATTATTATGAAAATCCACGTTCACGAGCATGACGAGAAGTGTATTTTTCAGTGTTTCTCTAACACTTTTTTGCACTAAAAATATTTTTATTCAGCACCTAATGAGCATTTATTCTCAATAAAACACAAAACCACAATTGAAATATTGATCTTCACTTCCAAAACTTTTATTTAATTCAATGTAACTACCGCTTTAATCAATACATCCTGCTCACCTAACCACTGTGGAAGTTTTTGTGGCAAATCTCTTAAATCAGCGGTATGAGTATTCAGTAAATCAATCGGAATCATGCTATTTTTTATGGACGAAATTACAGTGTCAAAATCCTGCTTTGTCGCATTTCGGCTACCGATAATGCGCATCTCCCGCGCATGGAAAAATGGATCATCGAAAGTAATTTTATCTTTTACAACACTGATAAATACGCAAGTACCGCCATGAGCAACATATTTTATACTTGACTCCATCGCGCGCTTATTACCTGTAGCATCAAGCACCACATCAAACATGTCACCATTAGTGTATTGTCCAATTTCACTGTCTGTGTTCGAATCCAACACAAAGCCCTTGGCGCCTTTAACCAGAGAGACTGCGCCTGCAATTCGTGCGGAATTCAAATCCAATATAGCGACCGAACCACCCGCAATTTGCGCGAAAATCGCTGCACCTAAACCTATTGGACCCGCCCCTACTACTAATACTCGATCACCCGATTTAATTTCACCACGACGTACGCCATGAGCCCCGATGGACAAAAACTCCACCATCGCAGCTTGAGCAAAAGTTAAATCGTTTGCGGGATACAGTTGGCCTTCAGGAACATTGAGAAACTCGGTCATACCTCCATCAATATGTACGCCAAGCACACGAATACTGGAGCAGCAATTTGGCTTTTCTTTTCTGCATGCAATGCACTTTCCGCAAGGTAAATATGGATTAACAATAACCCTGTCACCTATTGATAAAGTAGAGTCGCTATTCACCTCTACAACTTCGCCTGACAATTCATGCCCCATGACGCGAGGATATTCAAGAAAGGGATGAGACCCCTCGTAGATATGAAAATCGGTTCCACAAATACCTATTGACCGAATTTTTACTTTCACCATTCCTGACGCGAGAGCTGGCTCATCCCTATCCTCAAGAGCTAACTTTCCGGGTTCAACACACACTACTGCCAACATATTCCGCTTCCCAAAAGAGTCATTAAACTGTTTTTTATATTTAATGCTCAGACTGAAGCCGTGTCAATTGTTTTTTATATTTAACATGCAAACACGAGTTGTGTTCTGGAAACCACGTCAATTGAGGAAGAAGCGCAATTATTTGATATTGCCATTAGAGGTTGAAAACCCGTGATAAAAAAATCCCCAGCTATGAGCCAAGGACTTTAATTATGGGAGCCGGTAGATTTCTTCCATCAGAACCCATTTTTCGCCAGGCTTGGCCCAGGGCAGTGGTGACTGATACTTCCACATCAAAGCTTCCCACTCGGCAACTTTGGGATTCGCGGCATCGGCACTTGCTTTTGCGTCGAAAGAAAAACTTTCATCGACATCCATAATCATGAACAGACGATTTCCGATTGCATAAATTTGCATGTCAATAATTCCGGCACGCTTAATACTCTCGGTAATTTCCGGCCAAGCCTGCCCTGGCGCATGGTAGTGTTTGTACTCATCAATCAACACCGGATCATTTTGCATATCAACGGCCATGCAATAACGCTTTGCCATATCAACCCCTAGTCAAATTCATTGCGGTGAACGTTTACCACTCTATAACCATAAGCCGCAATGATTACAAAGCACAGTAATGGCAATGCAAATGAAGCTTGAGTTGCCGAGAGCATTTGAAATGACCAACTGTCGATTACACTCGCCTGCAACATCGGCAAAAACGTTCCACCGACGATTGCGGCAATCAATCCTGCCGCTGCAAATTTTGCATCGTCACCTTTGATGCCCGTTAAAGCAATTCCGTAAATTGTTGGAAACATTAACGACATACAAGCGGATATACCAACAAGACAATACATTCCGTAAATGCCACCCAATGTAATAGTGCCCAAACTTAATAGAATTCCTCCTGCTGCCAAACACATTAACAGCGTACCTGGTGCAATATACTTCAGCAAAAACGTGCAAATAAATCGACTAACACAAAAAATTATCATTGCTACAATATTGTAATTTTGCGATTCAATCTGTGCATCGGCCTCCCCCATCCCCTGAGCCATAAATACTTCCGTTCCGTAGTGGATTATGTAAGTCCAACACATTATCTGTGCACCCACGTAAAATACTTGTGCGACCACGCCTTCAACGTAGCGTGGGGTCTGCCACAGGCGCCCAAAGATTTCCTTTAAGCTGCTATCGTTTTTGGACTCATCCTTCCCACTTGGCATTTTTACTAATGCAATTAAAATAAACATCAATACAATCACGACACCTATCACCACGTAGGGATAACTTAGCACCGCCAAATCGGCAGACTTTACCGCCTCAAACTCTGTCGCCGATAAAGTTTCACGTGTTGCGCGATCACGCACATCCATTTTGGCTAAAATGAACTGCGATGCCGTGTACATGCCAAGTAGACTGCCAATCGGATTAAACGCTTGTGCGAGATTCAGCCTGCGAGTAGCGGTTGCAGCCGGCCCCATTGAGAGAATATAAGGATTGGCGCTCGTCTCCAGAAATGACAAGCCAGATGTCAGAATAAAATAGGCGATAAGAAAAGGATAAAAATCCCCAATGTAACTGGCAGGAACAAACAACAAGCCCCCTGCTGCGTACAAACCAAGCCCCATCAGTAGACCAGCTTTATAGGAATACTTGCGGATGAAAAATGCTGCGGGAAATGCCATTAATCCATAGCCGCCATAAAAAGCCACTTGCACCCAAGTAGCTTCAGTTGCACTTGTCAAAAATATTTTTTGAAACGCCGCCACCATAGGGTTTGTAATATCATTTGCAAACCCCCAAAGCGCGAAGCAACAAGTAACCAATATGAACGATAGAAGTAAAGACTTTGGGACCAAACTCTCGCTAGAAACATCTATCGACGGCAGCGATTTATTTTTAATGCTTACATTTAAGTTAGACATGGAACTTACCTATTATTATTAATTAGATGCAACTTCGAATTAGCATCTGCAATGCCTTGAATGACCGGGTAAACCCCAATAATTTTGGATGCTGATATCTATGCACCAGCAAAATTTCGCCCAAACTACGACACTTTTGAAAGGTAAGCTTCAACCCACAAATTGTCAATACATATATAAAAAACACAAAATGGTCAGGCTCGGCCAATAAACAGCTTGAGGTTACCCAAAGTCATTGTCAGTAGGACGCAGGTCTTATGATGGATATTTCAATTTGGATAAGTCCTGCGGGATTTGAAGGCTGCCCCACGTTTACTGTTCTTGTCGAACCAACTAAATATCCAGTTATATAGGGAGCACAGCGAAATAAATACACAGATATGTCAATTTTTATAACAAAAATTAAATTTTGTTATTTTTAGTTGGGGCCGGATTAGATAATCGAGTGGCACCAAGGTTTTCGCTCAAGAGCCTCAGAATTCTTGTCTTTCGCTTTTCGTTCATTATGCTTCTTGGCGAGTTAACAGCATTAGCTCGCATCAACTTCAATTCAGCGCACTCGATACACGCCACTGCCAGTGTGACTGTGGGATAATGCCTGCCATCGAAATTGGACGGTGTCGACCAACTGCCGAAAATCCAAAAAACTCACTTAAACATCAACAATTTAAACAGAATAGACCGCAATGAATGCCATAGAGCCAACAGACCAGCACACACCTATGATGCAGCAATACTTACGCATCAAATCCCAGCATAAAGACGAGATGGTGTTTTATCGCATGGGGGATTTTTACGAGCTATTTTTTGATGATGCCAAACGCGCCTCGGAGATTCTGGATATCACCCTCACCGCACGCGGCAAGTCCAATGGCGAGCCTATTCCTATGGCGGGCATTCCGTTTCATTCGGCTGATGGCTATCTCGCCAAGTTGGTGAAAGAAGGTGTGTCAGTGGCGGTCTGCGAGCAGATCGGTGACCCCGCGACCAGTAAAGGGCCGGTTGAGCGCAAGGT
>DQHS01000042.1 GCA_003524365.1 Cellvibrio sp.
TAAGCCATGCGCTTGATGACCTTGATACGGTTGTTGATCCCTTCGAGCTGGCCCGTGTGCATGGGCCAACGCACTCGCGCCAGAATGCCTGGCCAGTATTTGCGTAGCCGGTTGGCAAACAATTGCAGGCACTCGATGCCGCTTTGCGCGCAGTGCGCCAGCCACTGCTTCCAGCGCCGTCGCCACTGCCAAGGATCATGAGCAGTCCATAGGCTTTTGAGCGATTGCTTGAGCACGTAGACCGTCATGAGTGCCTCGTTGGCCTCAAGCACCTCCTGCAACGTCACCTGCTCGCTGTCCTTGAGGTTGTCTGCATTGCGCAGCAACAGCCAGTGGGCTTGTTTGACCACTCGTCGGGCGGGCTTGTCGTTGCGCAGGGCGTTGGCTGTATCCACCCGCACGCGTGAGATCACCTCCCGGCCATACTTGGCGATGACGTGGAACAGGTCATAGACGATGCGAGCTCGGGGACACCAATGCCGCACCTCCAGATCGAAGGCCGTGTTCATGTCCATGGCGACGGCCTGGATNNCTTGGCGATGTACAGCACCCGGCGCGTATCCGCATCCAGGATGACGCTGGCATAGCGATGCCCTTTGTGCAGGGCAAACTCATCCATCACCAGGTGCGTCGGTTGGGGCTGCGGCAATTGGCTCATCAAACCTGCCAGGCTGCGCTTGTCCAATTGCTGCACGGTGGACCAATGCAGACAGAACATTTGCGCAACGTGCTTGATGGGCAAGCGCTTGCAGCACTGGGCCACGGCCTGCGCCATGGCGCGCGTCATGCGGGCAAAGCGATCAAGCCAGCGCACATGCTGCAAGCAATGGCCGCAGCGCGTGCAGTTCACTCGCAGCAGTTGCACTTGCAGTGTCAGAGTTCTCCCCGCCAAGGACAGCTCCCGGACATTGCGCGTGACTCGCTCATGCACTGACTCAACAAGACCCAGGCATTGCCCGCAGCGCAAGGGCAGCTTGGTCAATGGCTCCAGTCGCAACCATGCGCTGTCGTGGGTGATACGGGAGTCGGTGACGTGAAAGCCGGGCCACAGGTCCAGCCAGCCTGTATTCTTATGCATGCAGCGGTGCTCTGAAGTTCGATGATTGGTCGCACAACCATCTTGCTTGAGATGTCACCGCTGCTTTTTTGTCAGTGGGGTGGCTTACCCCGCTAATCCGTGAAGAACCTAATTTTTTGGCTGCAAGCTATATAAATCGTCGGTGTTAATTATATAAATCATCTTGTCTCGAATTAATCGCTTTAATTATTGCATCATTTGCTCGAATAAAATAATCTTGCCATTGCGGTTTAAAATAAGCTTTAATTAGATCATTGGTTAAGCAATGAGTTTCTATGTTGGAATTAAATAATTTTATGAGAAGCACGGAAGCAGAAGAGATCGAATAAATACGACACGCATCAACAAACTCCGCGAGGATCTCCACTGGTGCAAAGCCAATGTGTGATGGAAGTATCGAAATCCGATAGTCTCTTAGCGCCAGTTTGATCAAACCAAGCATCCGATTCGATGTGCCTGGATGCGGCTTAATAAGAATATGCGAACCTGCAGGCAGCGACGAACGAACGATGGAACGGTACAGGTCCACCTCCGATTCACGAGTTGTGATCCCTGTTTCAGTCAAATTGCTGAGCAACAAAAGGCAGGGCCGCTCGAAGGGGCAGGTATTTTCCTCTAGCCATCGACGACATAAATACTGAAGTTCAACCAAACCTGAACGAAGCAATTCCAGAGTTTCCAGCAACACAGTAATCGGAATTTGTGTCACTAGACCTGATGTTGTTGGAGTACCAAAAACAATAGGAATCCGGTTGCTGTTCGCGTATAACCAATGGGTGCCGTCATCCAGTGGTTTTGCCCCACCCATTAGACGACGGAAAAATGAATTATTGGGTAATGTCGTTCGTTGGATTTCTTGATTCGAATATAGGAAACCAGGAGGATCCCCAAAACACATACGCCAAGCAAAGGGACAAGCCTGGAAAAGGGCTTGGGCAGTATGGTCGGCACTCATGTCATGCGAGTAAGCAACAAGAGCCACAGATCGATTTGCCAGCCAGCGTTTAAATACTCCAGCTCTCGTTGAAACGGACCGAAACGGTGATAATTGGACTACACGAAATATATAATTCGGCATCCATACGTCTATTTCTGGATAACCTCGAAGCAAGGCCGCAAATTGTTGTCGGAATGGGGAGTTAGGTAGATGTTGTGCTGCGTCGTAACACCATATCAAAATTGCTTTCGGGATATTGACGAGGTCTTGGTTTTGAAGCTGCTCATGCTTAACAGCAGCCAATGCATGCAAAAGCTGGTGCGGAAAAGAGATATAGAGCAGAATCACTTTGACAACGAATATAGTATTACTCAAACTACAGTCGCCAAACCTCACCCAAATTGTAGGGGACTGATTTATGCCACGGTAGAGCTGGTAGGAATACGAGCGACTTCCCATGGAATGGCAGGTCTGATAAGACAATTCGGCCACTGATTCGGCCAACTGCCTCTTACCCCTGCCGCAGTATTGTCATCATATACGCTAAAGCTGAGTAGGCTTTGGAATATGTGTTTTGGATCAACCGGCACACCAGGCCAAATTTCCAGATCTAACCGAAAATCCCCGACGTTAAGTAAGGGGCTGGGGATTCGGCAGCGCGCAATAAAATTTCCGCTACGATCAGAATTAATGGGAGCGGTGACATCGCCGCTCATTGTGACAAATAGATAATGACCAGCAAGATCTTTCAAATGCACATGAAGCTGGACTGGGAAGGATTCGTCAACAACCTCGTATTCAATTTCAACAATTATCGTTTCTTTCAACTCAAAGCGGTCCGTTTGAATGTCACCCTGCCTCATCAGTCGGGCTCCGCACAGTTTCACGTTACCGAACTGAGGTCGTGAAGCCGCCTCATCCCAACTCCTTAAACTGGTCATTTTGGTTCCGGAGCGAATGTAAGACCGGGTCAAATCAGCGACCGAGAACTGCGATGAAGCAGAATCGACCTGAATAGCAGCAGTGTTGAGTACGCTGTCCTCAACGACACGGCCGTGTTCCATTCGGACCGCTCGGTTACAAATTCGATTGATCGCATCCATGTCGTGGCTGACAAAAATCAAGGTCCNNTCCTTCGCCGGAAGTTTGCAGCATCTTGTCAGAGCACTTTCGCTGGAATGCAGCATCTCCAACAGCCAGCACCTCGTCGACAATCAAGATTTCAGACTCTAAGTGAGCTGCTACCGAAAACGCCAGTCTGACATACATGCCCGATGAGTAACGTTTGACCGGTGTATCAATCAGTTCACCCAGCTCAGAAAATTCGACGATTTCGTCAAACCGTCTGCGAATTTCAGCGGGTGCCATACCCATGATGCTTCCATTCAAATATATATTCTCCCGGCCAGTCAGTTCACCATGAAAACCAGTTCCAATTTCAAGTAAGCTGACCAGTCGGCCTTTGAATCTGAATCGGCCACTTGTGGGAGGTGTAATTCGAGAAAGTATCTTTAATAGTGTGCTTTTTCCGCATCCATTGGGTCCAATGATGCCGACTCGATCACCCTGTGCAAGTTCTAGGTTAATATTCTTGAGTGACCAGAAATGATTCGGTGGTGCGTCGCCAGTTTGCTCGGCATCTAGAATGCGATGGGCATCGGTTTCCTGGTGCGAACTGGCTTTAGTCGAGTCTATGCCGCGAAGCTTTGCAGGGAGCAGAAATCGCTTCAGCCTTTGATTGAAAAGTTCAGCGGCTGTAACGTTGGTTTTCCCAATTTGATAAAGCTTGCTGACTCCCTCACACTTGATAGAAAATGTCATAAAACGTCNNTCGTCCACTACCCGTCGGTCATATTTGGTGAATACATAGATGCCAACTGCAAACAAGCCGAGCGAAATAGCAAATAAGGACAGCATGCTGAAGAGGTCAGGCCAACGTCCTTGCAGGGTATCGCGAAAGCCGGCAATGGCCAGTGACAATGGATTCACGTTGTACCATGGTTTGGCCCACACTGGCACCGCTGACAGCGGATAAATAGCCGGCGTTGAATAGTAGAATAATTGCAATGCTAATGGGACAAAGTGTTTAATATCCCGGTACTTGGCATTAAACGGCGCTAGCATAAGACCGACGCCTATTCCCGTCCCCAGAATGCATAAGAGGATAAAAGGAGTGGTTATCAGGAGTTGCAACGTCAGCGAGTCGTACAAAAAAGCAAACGGCAAAATGAGAAAAACATAGGCAATCGTGAAATCCAGTGTTGCTCCTACACAATATGCCCCTGAAATAATCAAGCGGGGAAAATATACTTTAGTGATAAGTCCTGCATTACCCTCAATCATTTGAACAGTGGGGTTTAAGACATTTAGAAGCGCGTACCACGGAATGACCGCCACCAAATAAAACAAGATGGTTGGAATTCCATCCGTAGGGATCTTTACCATTACACCGAAAACAATCACAAAAACCCCCACCGTTATCAGTGGAGTAAGAATCACCCAGCCTAAACCGAGAATCGTTTGCGTATACCTAGCCTTCAGGTCGCGTTTCACAAAAACCCACAGCAGCGCTCTGTAATTCCACAGGCTCTGCATAAGCTCAAACGGACTGAAACGGGAGTCGCTATGGACCAGCGTTTCTTTATACTGTCTCATAATGCCAATAGAAATAGGACATGATTGATCAATATTTTTGAATGCATCAGTTAATAGCTTGGGTAGTTGCCAATCTATCGATTAGTGAAATTATTCGCGTAGTCGACTCACCGTCGTGAATCCCCCACTGTCCAGCACATTCTTCTTGCTTTTGTAATGCGGCATGGTAAGTGGTTGGGTTTTTTGTCCAAGCCATCAACTGGGATTCGAAATCGGAGCTGTGGGTTACGGTCACAACGCCACCTGCGGCATCAAAATCGGTATAGCCGTACTCGTAGCAATCGTAATTTATCACCGGAACCCCCAACGAAATTGCCCATCTGATGGTCGAGGAAACACAGGCTACAAAGAGGTCGCTGCAGCACACCATGGCTAAAGTGCCATTAGTCGCAATTCGTGTATGGAGTCCATACAAACTCAGAATTTGGCGAACATAAGTGATATCACTGACAGGGTGGGGGCAAATGATGACTTCAAAGGTTGTTTGTGCCGCGACCGCTTGGAGTGCGGATGCCCAAGCATGGCACAGTTGTTCGTAATTTCGAAACTCCAGTGGCTCGTTGCGAGACCCGTATTGGTTGGTCGGCCAAGCGCATACAAGCCACCGTTTACCAGGATCCAAACGGAGTCTCTCGGCAGTTTTCGCCTTATGCTCAACTACTGATCTCCGAGCTTTTACAATCGCATCATCATAAGTCGCGCCGGTTAACTCGAGCTGCGACGGCGGAAATCGCATACTTGCATAGTATTGCATCATCGATTCGCATTCGACAGCAATTTTTGTAACGTAGCTACTGTTCGGAATCCACGGGTGTGGGGGTGTAAGATTGAGAAATTCGAGTAAAAAAATTGTCTGACCCGGAAGGCGTATTAGCTCCTTGCCACGATAATAATTAACCCATTGGGGGAATAGCCGCGCTGCAATTCTATTTGGCACATTTATTTTGACCCAATGGTCTTTCTTGTCGTGCAAACTCTCAACCATTTCCTTCGGCGTACCGACAGCGAAGGGAACAATGAGAGTGGGAACGCCATCCTTGTTGCAGCGCTGGGTTATCAATGAATTCGGGGATCCAGGAAACTCCTGGCCAAAGATCACAATCGCTGGTTTGGTGCGCTTGTAGATTTTTAGTGAAAATAACAAGGATCGTAAATAGAGTCTATTTTTATGGGATTTCTCGCGGCGGACAAAAAATCGCTTGAAAAGAAATAAGGGCGCGATTCCCAGCAACAAGAGAAGCAGCTTCCATCTAGGTATGCCATCCTTTTGACCGAGACCTCCAACCAAAGAGTTGGGGTAGTACCCGTTTTTTAACGGTTTCTCACGCTGCTCTGCAAGTGCGGCCTCATGGTCGTTGTCCAATATCATTCCGGGAAAATACGCAGAAAATCCCAGACGCTGGCAAGTGGCACGGTCTGTTCTCAGATTTATATAGCCGTACTGCGCGAACAAGAACGCTATTGACCAATGTCTTTGGCTCGCAGCAATAGCGATTCGGAGTAATTCGACAAATTCACCCGGTTCGTTTACGACCAATAGGATTGTCTGGCGCTTTTTTGTCGCTTCTTGGCGCATAATGGAATCTGTACCTTTGGCAAAACGATGATCAAAGGTCTATGAAGTTTTTTACAATAGCCAATCCGATCGGGCCGCTTTTTTCAGGGTGAAACTGGCATCCGTACAGGTTGCCACGCTTGATCGCCGCGCATATCCGCGCGGAACCGTACTGGGCGTCTGCCAGCCTTTCATTTTCATGGGTTGGAATGGCGGTGTAAGAATGCACAAAGTAGGTGTGTGGATCTGCATTCAAATTCTTGAATATGGAATCTTCCCAAGAAGGGCCTAACGCCGGACGGTGCATCGGGCTCCATCCGATGTGGGGAACCTTCAGTGGCAATCCCTCTTTGCTGAGCGGAGTGATCCGCGATACTTTTCCACTGATTAAATCTAGCCCCGGGGTGTGGCCGAACTCGTCACTTGAAGTGAAAAGCAATTGCATACCGAGACATATCCCCAAAAGTGGTTTACCCGTTTGGGCATAAGCTTTCAATGGTTCGATCATTTCAAGCTGGCGTAGACCGTTCATACCACTAGAAAACGCACCCACGCCGGGGAGGACGAGCTTCTCTGCTGAAAGAATCGCTTGAGGGTCGTGTGCGAAAACCACCTTCGCATTGAACTTTTCAAAAGCTCTACCTACGCTGAGCAGATTGCCAATCCCATAATCAATAATTGTGACAACATCGGCCATTTCATTAACTCTCAATCGTGTGGACGAACTGACAGTCCGCGCTGCAGTGCCTGGTGACGAATTTCGGACAACTCAAGCCGCCGGTAATGAATGACATCAGCCATGGCCACTGCATCGGCCATGCCATCGCGGCAAACAGCCTCCAAGTGGTCCATGGTGCCCATGCCGCCGCTGGCTATTACTGGTACGCCGCAGGCTTGTGAAACCGCCCGCACCAACTCCACATCAAAACCCTTACGCGTACCCTCCTGGTCAATGGATGTAAGCATGATCTCGCCGGCACCCAACTCAACTCCACGGCCTGCCCACTCGATCACATCGAGATGGGTGTGCTCACGGCCGTTGTCGGTGTAGGCCTCCCAGCCGCCTTGCGGTTTGCGTTTGGCCTCGATCGACAGCACCATGCACTGCGAACCAAACGCTTGTGAGATTTCGGTGATCAGCTCGGGACGACGCACGGCGGCGGTGTTGATGGCTACCTTGTCGGCGCCGGCGCGTAGCAGTTCGCGAACGTCCTGCACCGAACGCACGCCCCCGCCCACTGTCAGTGGAATGAACACGTCGCTGGCGGTGCGGCTGACGATGTCCTTCAAGCTGTTGCGGCCATAAAGGCTGGCCACAATGTCCATGTAGATCAGTTCGTCAGCGCCCTGTTCATAATAGCGGCGTGCGTATTCCTGCGGGTCGCCCACCACACGCAGGCCTTCCAGGTGGATGCCTTTGATCAGATTGGGCCCTTTGATGTCGAGCCGCGGAATGAGGCGGATACCGGCCACTCTCAGGCTCCCTGGTGCCACACTTGATGGCGCAGCTTCCATTCGCCGTCCTCAAACTTCCAGAGGTGGGGTGAGCGGAAGGTGTCGGCTAGGTGCATGAAGTACTCGTAGTCCATCACGGGTTGCTCGAACATCTGCGAGGCCTTAGGGAATTCATTGGTCGGAATGCTCAAGTAGCGGAAGATTTCTTCTGCAAAGCGCTCTGGGTACTCGCCGTCAAAGCGTTTCACCAGTGCCAAACCTTCGTCACGGTTGATGTCGCCGGAGCGGATCTCCTGGGCGGCGTCATAGGTGGCACGGCCAATGCCGAATTTGACAAAGGTCGTGTAGTAATGGAAATCGTCGATGCGGTCGTCAATGCTGTTGTACTTGCTGTACGTGCCAGGCGTGCGCTCAGGCGAAG
>DQHS01000331.1:0-15998 GCA_003524365.1 Cellvibrio sp.
AAAAAAACAACCGGGACGCACCGATTTCCAGCGCGGAATCCTGAGCAATAACAACGGTGCGTCCCGGTTGTTTTTTTAATGGCTGACCGGCGATGGCAGTGAGTGTTTGTTGCACCGATATTGTTTCACCTGCAAGATGGCGCAAACCCGGTACGACGAGTTGATGATAGGTCACTGCAGTGGAGACGGGATTGCCCGGCAAACCAAAAAACCAGCCTTGCCCCAAGCGGCCAAACGCAAAAGGCTTGCCCGGTTTCATCGCAATTTTCCAGAAATCAATTTCACCTAATTCCGCGAGCACATCTTTGGTGTAGTCCGCATCGCCCACAGAAACACCACCGGTAGAGATCACCACATCTGCCCATTGCATGGCAGTGGTAAACGCGCTGCGCAGTGCAGCCAGATCGTCAATAATCACACCCAAATCCATTACTTCAACGGGCAGGCGTGTTAAAAGCGCAGCGAGTAATGGGCGATTGCTATCGTAAATTTTTCCTGCCTCAGGTGCTGCACCGGCCAATAACAATTCATCGCCCGTGGTTAGTATCGCAACGCGCAAGCGGCGCACGACAGTCACTTGCGCCAATCCAAGTGATGCGAGTAAACCAATATCCAACGCGGACAAGCGCTGCCCCCCAGCAATTACTTCGCTGCCCAATGTAATATCCTCACCAGCGCGGCGAATATTTTCACCCGCTTCGGGGAGATGTGTGATTGTCAGTTGATCGCCATGGCGCTGTACATTTTCTTGCATCACAACCGCATCGGCATCCACTGGCACTAATGCACCGGTCATAATGCGCACCGATTGCCCTGCGCCAATCGCTCCTGAAAAAGGATGACCTGCGAGTGCTTGGCCAACAACAGTTAATGTTTCTGTGCAATCCTGCACGCGCACCGCATAACCATCCATCGCTGAGTTATTACCAGCGGGTACATTTATTGGTGCTGAAATAGGGAATGCGAGCACGCGATCCAGTGCATGGTGCAAATCAATCGTCTCCGTTTCTCGAACAGGATTCAGTTGGTTGCAAATACGCGCGAGCGCCTCTTCAATTGGCAGCAGGCTGGGTTGAGCACAGTGATCCACAGTTTTCTCCTGTGTTGGATATAGATTCAATATGATTGTAGTGAATTTAGCGCAGTAAATTTTTTAAATTATCCGCTGCAGAATGCGCCACAAAATTTCCCAGTGCACGATAGACTTCAAATTGTGTCTCCTCAAAATATTGATCACTGGTAGCTTCATGCGGATACAGTGGATTTACGTTTCTATAATAATGTAAATACTCTGGTTCACGACCGGTAAACGCTAGCTTCAAATACAGCAGACGGCCTACTTCGCCGTTACTGTATTCAATAATGCCTTCAGAAAAGTTACTGGCTGAGATGCGGTCAGCCGGGCGTATGGCCGATACATCTAATTTAATATTGATTCCAAAATCAATGGCGGCATATCGCTGCAAGGTGATGAGACCTGCAAATGCCAGGGTGGGGTCCGCTTCAGCATCGATACAAATAATGGTTTTGCATTGCCGCTTGAGCAGTTCATACACACCTAAATTTTCCAAATGCCCACCATCGGAACAATTTATATACGCCGTACGTTCGCTGGCAAATCCGAATGCCTCTCGTATCAAATAGGGCAGTCCAGGCGGGCGAAAACGGAAATTATATTTTGACCGTTTGTGGTTAAATTTCCCTGGGTTTGGCAACCAATAATTCAAGCGCAGATTTAAAAGGGTTAATAAAAAACGCAACGGATTTATGGTGCCCACACCCATATTGGGTGAAACTGCTGCAGCGGAAATGGCCACCGCCGTACCCAAATTAAAATGTTTATCAGCACTTTCCAGCGCCGTTGTCGGGCAATAGCCCGTAAAATCACTACCGCAATAATGTTTGGTCAAAATAAAAGGAATTGAGCGTCGCGAGCGCAACTGGGGGTTGGAACTGCCTTGCAAATTTAATGTGGTATTAATGATGTGGTAAGGCGCTGTGCTCTTGGTGCCATTTAACTCACTCATTTTTAATTTATCAACATGCGTTAGTTTTCCATCTTGCTGACTAATCAAAAAGGTACGGCTCAATCTATCGCGATAGAAAGGATGCAGTGAAAAGCGGTTGATACTGATGCACAGAAAATTGTACAGCCACACCACTAACCCCATCAGATAGATCCACCATTCGGCGTACCCGCGCGATAATTGCAGTTGGTTAACGCTCAACATGGTTTTGTTAGCCGGCAGGTGTAATGCGTTGGCGAATTTCTCCCATCCAATTTGGCGTAGCATAAAACCAAGGCTTAACTCATTTGCAATCACTACATCGATTTCCGCTTGTCTTTCGGTGGTGAAAGCATGAGTCCAGTGAGTAGGTGGGCAGTCGAAGTGAATGGTGTTGTTATTGTAAGCAGTCACTGCGCAGCCACGGGTGTCTATATATTTGCTATTGAGGATTGGCAGTAATAATGTTTGCAATTGGGCAGCGACAGCGGGGTCAAACACGTAGGGTTGGTGGGCGATGGTTTGTGCATAGTAGTCGAGAATTCCCGATGCATTACTTGCGTGAGCCAAGCCTACTTTGTCACTCACTTTGTCGCCTTGGTGATAACTGAACGGCGAGTTGACTGCCTGAATACAAAAGAAGAGATAGATCAATACTAGTAATACTGGTGCTAGCAAGCTGCTGAGAATCAGAATTAATTTTGCTCGCAGTTTTATATAGCCCACTACAAATGCAAGCAGCAATATGGCTGCTGTGATTGCAATCGTACTGGCCTGGGTTTTTACAAAATCATTAATATCGATCAATAAAGTGGTGGCGTTGTAGCCCACAATGTTACGCAAAAAATGTAGCACTGGAATTGCCAGAACAGCGGTGAGTGCGATTACCGAATAGATTACCAGTCGTCCATCAGCGCGGTCACGCGCGTGCCAGCTCAATTTATCTTTATACAATGGGCGAAGTATAAAGCCGCCAATTAATGGCAAAATCCCCAGTAGCAGAGGAAAGAAAAATTGAATTTCTGCGCTGAAACGGCCAATCACTTCTAAAAATAATTCAGTGGCGAAGACTGCCAGAATAACGAGCGGAAAAAAGGTTAATATACTGCGCAACACGCCTTCAACAAACAAAATGGGTGTTCTAAGCCCATTCATAAACCCGCCCGCCCGTAAATATTCGCTGTAGTTGCGAATATGATTCAGTGCATCGGGTTCATTGCGGCCATTTTTATCGGTTAACAAATGTAGATTGTCTGAATTGTCCTTGGCCAGCGCGCTGATGCAACTACCAATATAACCACCGCCCGACACAGTGGAAAGGTAATCAATTTTAGAAAATAATTTGTGGCTGATGAGGTGTTGAATCACTCCCAAACAAAAAGACGCAGAGCGAATACCGCCGCCAGAGCAGGCAAGTCCGACCAAATTATTTTCGGTAGTAAACGTGTTTTGCAGTGAATTGACCTTCTGGCTTTCAGCGCAATTAGCCCGCCGATTCGCCACCTCCTCCAGCTCCTGTGGGAAAACTTCCTCCTGGAATTTTTCAATTTTTAGATCTTCGTTCATGGCACTATTTTCCTTTTAATAAAAATGGCCCTTCCGCTAAAAAATCACACGGAATCACCCCGATTTATTATGGGTCTGTGGGAAATGACTGATTTGAATTTGTGCGATTTGCCCTTGCATGCTTCCCCAATCCATAGTGAGCAGCATAGTTTCAAGCTGAAGTTAATCTCTGAGCGAGATGAATCGCATGCGAAGACTAAAGAATTTTGGGCCGAATTTATAGGGGGGGGCTATTATTCAGCTTTCCAGCAGGGGCTTACACCTGTTTTATGGCGATGCCGCCATGCGGAGCACTGCTCTTTTTGGCCCCCAGGGATCAGGGACTTACGGTGATGTGTTGAGACGTTATTGGGATGGTCGCGATGTATGGGACGACATGACCATAACCCAAGTAGTCCGATGAAAGAGATTGGCAATTGAGTGGTTCTGACGATTTTTTTTGAATTGAGGGGGAGATAATTTTGAGAATAGGGAGCTACATTTATACCCTAGCGCATACCTGACATCAGCCGAACAAATTCCTTTTTTACAACGGAATAGCATTCGCAAGCGCTGTTTTCCAGTTTGTGTCTGTCCAATACCAGTATATGGCCGCGTCGATAACGTATACAGCCTGAATGTTGTAAACCTCTTGCTACTTCCGTGATGCTTTCACGGCGTACGCCGAGCATATTGGCTACCAATTCCTGAGTCATTAACAGTTCTCCCGATGGAATGCGGTCAACCGTTAAGAGTAACCAGCGGCAAAGCTGTTGTTCGATGGTGTGATGGCGATTGCAGGCGGCGGTCTGGAACATTTGTGTCATCACCGCTTGTGTATAACGCAGTAAAAGTTGTTGCATTTTCCCGGCGGAATTAAATTCCCTTTTTAAAATGTTTTGGTCCAACCGGTAGGCTTGCCCTGCAGTTTGTACTATTGCCTGGTTGGGCGTAGCGTTACCACCTAACAGAATTGGCAGCCCTAGCATTCCTTCATTGCCAACCTCGGCTGCCTCGGCACAGGCACCAGTATGCATTATGTATTGTAATGAAATAATACTTGTCGTAGGAAAATAGGCGTAACTGATATGTTGATTTGGACCATAGATTACGTTACCCAATTCCAGACTTACTGGATCGAGATGTTTTAGCAATCGATCACGTTCAGCACCGCTCAGTGCCGCAAGAATATAGTTTTGCTCGGGTGTTTGCTGTTCATGGGTAATGTTTTTAGGCATAGGCATTCCGTTCTCATTGAGGAGAGTATTTTTCAATTTGAAATTGTTCATTTGAATTACGGCATTTCTTTGCATTCGACACCTATCCCCCGATAACCAATGAAGCGGCTTGATTGATCAAAAATAGGTGCGCCGCTGACGCGGTAAAATTTTCGGGCACCGCTAGACAGCGTGCGACTGAAGGAAAAATCAATAAAAGGTTTTCGCGCGGAAATAATGTCCTGTAATTCCTTGCGCTCTTCCTCATCCCATCTGGCGTTACCATTACTGTTGTCAATGACTGCCTGGGCCTTGGTGTCGGTGAAGGAATCGACTTGAATACCTAGCATTTCCAGTACCGGGCCAGATACTTTAGTGAATTTTCCATTTTCATCCTGCTCCCAATACCAGTCCGATGCCAACTCGGTAAGGCTGCGAAAACGCGCTTCACTTTCGCGCAATTCTGCGGTGCGTTCCTGCACTTTTTCTTCCAATAACTTGCTGTGGTTTTCCAGTTTTTTATATAACAACCGAACTTCCAGCATATTATGAATGCGGGTTTGTACTTCAATCACATCGATGGGTTTGCTGATAAAGTCTTTCGCACCGCTTTGTAATGCGCGCAACTTATGGCCTGGCTGAGCGGTGAGGACAATCACCGGTAGGTAATCGTTCTGTATATTGGCTTTAAGGCATTCCATTACCTGAAAGCCATCCATTTCCGGCATTTGCAAATCAAGCAAAATTAAATCGTATGCGTTTTTTCGGTGTAGTGATCCCACTTCCACAGGGTTCATGGTGGAGCTAACATGGGTATAACCTGCGTCGCCTAATAGGGTTTCCAGCAGTGCAACGTTGGCCTGTTGGTCATCAACAATCAGAATGCTCGCATTAAGAATGTCTTGCTCAGTTAGCTTCATGCTCGTTCCTCTTTTTTCAGATTGGTTGCATCGTTGTGTGTCAGCTCGAGTGCTGCATCAAGTGAATTCATAAATTCATTAATTCGAATAGGTTTGGTGAGATAGCGGAAAAAACCGGCTTCCAATCCCTGTTGGATATCATTCGGAATTGCATTGGCGCTCAATGCAATTACAGGAATATGTTGGGTTAAAGGGTCTTTGGCGAGGACCTTTAGCGCTTCGGTACCGCTCATGCCCGGTAGATTAATATCCATCAGAATTAAATCCGGCTGCGCGAGACGAGCGAGCTCCACACCCGCAAAACCGTCGCGCGCACTGAGTAGGGAAAAATCGGTTCTAGAGGCGATGATGTCTTCTACGAGTGTAAGATTTGCAGGATTGTCTTCGACATAAAGTAGCGTGCGTTTGCATGAACTATTTTTAATTTGGTGATAGTCCGGGAGCAAATTAACGTCATGACCTGAAATAGCCGCTGGGTCTTCGGCGCCCATTAATAATTCAATGCTGAAACACGTTCCCTTGCCAAGGGTGCTTTCCACGAAAATTTTTCCGCCCATTAATTTGACCAGGCGTTTGGTCATCACCAAACCTATACCCGTTCCCTCCTCGTTGCTATTTTCTTTGCCGAGGCGATTAAAGGGTTGAAATAGTTGCGCAAGCTGTTCGGAGGACAAGCCCTCGCCGGTGTCTTCAATACTGATTCGCGCGTGCGCCTTACTACATTGCTCGCAGGTGACTGTTACCTCGCCATTCGGGCGATTGTATTTAATGGCATTGGATAACAGATTGATGAGCACTTGTTTCAGGCGGGTATTATCTGCAGTCACTTTGAAGGGCGAATTAAATTCCGGAAAATTCAAGGTGATGTTGCGGTTAAGTGCTTGGGGTTCAACCATGGCTTTGCATTCGCGCATAAGCTCAGGAAGTGAAACGGCTTCTATCGACAAAGGGAGCCTGCCGGATTCAATGAGTGTGAGATCAAGAATTTCATTGATTAAATCGAGCAGATACCAACCGGCTTGAAGAATTTGTAATACGCTGCGCTTTTGCGAAGGGGTTGGCTGCGGTTTGCTTGCATCAATTAATTGTGCAAAACCCAAAATGGCGTTGAGCGGTGTGCGTAATTCGTGGCTCATATTGGACAGGAAATCAGATTTTGCGCGGTTCGCTTTTTCAGCGAGTGTTTTTGCTTTGGTAAGTTCAAGATTGTTTTCCAGCAATACCTGATCCAAACGTTTTCGCTCGCTGATATCAATCAGCATATTAATGCCGCCGACAATTTTCCCCGAGGTATCGCGCAGCGGCGTAGGGTGGGCGAGAAAATTGATGCGTGATTTATCCGGTCGCTCAGCCATCGCCTCTACGCCAAAAAGTGGGCGCCCCTCTTTGAGTGCGATGGCCATTGGGCAATCTTCGTAGGCCATGGATGAGCCATCGGGATGAAACAACCTGAGCCCTTTGCACCATTTGTCATTGCCCAATTCCGGTGTGCAACCAGAAAAATCGACTGCGGTCTGGTTAAAATGGGTGAGATTTCCTTCGGCATCGGTAGCATAAATTGCAACGGGCAGCGCGTTGATTACTGCGCGCAAATGCCGCTCACTCTCGCGCAAAATATCTTCCGTGCGTTTCATTTCAGTAATGTCGAGGTTAGTGCCGATAATCGATTCCGGCTTGCCCTCTGCGTCGGTGCGCAGTGTGTCGACTGAGCGTATATAGCGAATTTCGTTAGTGCTGTCCTGACGAATGCGAAACTCACGGTGATGCCTTCCTTCTAGATGAATGGAGCTGAGCCAGCCTTTCTGCGCGACACGGTCTTCGGATAATAAATGTTGAATCCATATGCCGCTGTCAACAATGCCGTCGGAGGTGGGTTCTACGCCGTAAATGCGGAACATTTGTTTGTCCCAACGCATGCGATTATCGGCGAGGTTTAATTCCCAAATACCCACACCGGTTGCTTCCGTTGCCAGGCGAACCCGTTCATCGCTTTCACGCAAAGCCTGTTCAGCATCTTTGCGATGGGTGATATTGCTGAACACAACCGCCACACGATTATTTTCTGGCTTACCAAAACGGCAGGTATAAATATCAAACCAGATGTGCAGTGAAGGAATTTGATACTCGAAGCGAACAGGCTCGCCGGTCTTCAATACCTGATCGTAAACAATGAACATATCGGGAGCTATATCTGGAACGAAATCGCTGAGATTTTTTCCCTTGGCGTCGTGGAAGTGAGTGTGCTTTTCAAAGGAGGGATTGGTTTCTAAAAAAAGTTGATCGACGGGTACACCATCTTTATAAATTATTTCTACTACACAGAAACCCTCATCGATACTCTCAAACAGGTTTCTATAACGGTATTCCGATTCAATCATCTGTGCTTCAGCGTATTTGCGTGCGGTAATGTTGCGCAAAACGCATGCGAGATAACGTTCACCACCCAGGCGCATTTCATTAATGGCAATTTCCAATGGCAAATATTGTCCATCTTTTTGTTGGCCGTAGACTTCATGAACTATGCCGTTACTGCGTTCCTCAAGCGAGGTTTTGTAGTAGTCAAATGAACCTGTTTGGCTATCCAGATCGGGAACAATCACGTTGATTGTTTGACCGATTAGCTCATTCGCTTTGTAGCCAAACATTTTTTCGGTAGCGCTATTCACACTTTCGATTACTTTTGTACGCGCATTAAACGTCACTATCCCATCGATCATAGTGCCGAGTATGGTTTTAATTAATTCGGTACTGTCGAGTAATGCCTGCTGGGCGTTATTTTCGGCGGTGATATCGCGGAATACCAATACTGCTCCAATTACTTGACCATCCCGGTCGCGAATAGGCGCGCAGCTGTGGGCGATATTGCGTTCGGTGCCGTCGGATAACACCAGTATGTTGTCGCTTGCCCCTTGGGTGGAGCCATCCAGCAAGGTTTCCAGGGCGGGATTAAGTACCGGCTTGCGTGTTTCTTTATTAATGAGATGAAAGAATTCACAAATGGACTTACCCGTTGTTTGCGCTGAGCGAATTCCCGTTAACTGTTCGGCGACATGATTCATTAGGGTCACACATGAGTTGCAGTCGGTTGCTATTACGGCATCGCCAATTGAATTTAGTGTGACATCCAGTTTTCGTTCGCTGTCTTGGACGGTGATGTAAGCGAGGTTTAACTGTTGGTTCATTGCTTGTTGTTTATCGAGCGAGCGTTTGGTTTCCAGATGAACCAAATCCATTAAGCGCTGGTGGATATTACGATAAATTCCATAGGCAAATGCTTGCGCAAAGAGCAGCATAAAAACACTCACCAGAATAATAAACGCAAATAAATAACTCATGTATTTGCGGTGTTCACTGCGGTATTTCTGCAGCTGCCGGGTTTGTAATTTCTCGTATTCACGAATTGCCGCGCGAATTGCCTCGGTTCGCTGGGTGCCTTCGCCATTGGTAAACTGGAGGATCAGGCTGCGCGAATCTACAGTGCCAGTGTCAGCAATAGCGGATGCATAAAAATCGAAACCTTGGTTAATCAGAGGAATTAGTTTATCCACTTGTGCAGTTGCAGTTGCAGTTGTCGAGTAAGACCGTAAACGCACAAGTTCTTTTCTAACTCGCTCGCGCACCTCCTCATAAGGTTTCAGGAAGTCGTCGTTGTAGGTCAGTATGTAGCCGCGCGTGCCCATGTTGGCGTCAACTACTAATGACATTATTTTTTGCGCGATATTGAGTGTCAGAGTGGTTCTCATGCGCAGATTATCAGCAGTTTTCATTCGGTCAAAAAACCAGAAAAGCAGTGCGGCAATGATTACCACCACAATGGTGGGAATGCTGAGGATAAAAATGTTCTTCCGGGTAACTTTTGCTTTCATAAAATCTACTCTACTGCTCAGTCATAGACTCATTGTGCGGGACTGTCAGCAAATAGTTATCGCCTTATAAAGGCCGCCGGTAGCGCTGTTAAATAAAGTGACCGGTAATAAAAATCGCTTTCTCTAACTATTTCGTGCGTGGTGAAGACTATTCTATGGATCAGACAATGAATTTTTTTTGGATGGCATTTACATGTTGTTGGGGATTACCGGTGAAATGATCCAATGATTGCAAGCGTTAGTCTGTTGGATACCTAACATAGATAATGTTCGGCGAATATTTGCGCCAGAAAATGCCAAAATTTTAATCTGCGTCACAGTATTCAAGTGGGGGGACTCTGGGTTGATCGAGTTTCGTTGACTGAATTTTTTATTTTGGGACGGAGGGAAATTAATTCTGCACACATAAGTGCGGAAACGTACTGAATCGCGTGCGAGAAGGCGGATAATATAAGTAGTTACCCCTATTTCATTTTCGCTAGATAGGCGCAGCAGCAAGGCGCCACAGAGGAGAGAACCTATGGAAACTTATCGTCATTACGTATCCGGTTTTTTTGCGCACCGCGATCAGGCGGAAAAAGCGGAAGCGGATCTGATCGCTGCTGGTCTGCCCGCTACGCGCGTGCACATTTTTGACAAAGATTCCCTGCCGCCAACCCATGCCGCTACAGAAAGCAGTGATGCAGTGTTGAAAGATATTATGGTGGACGGTGCGATAGGCACAGCGGTGGGAACCGGAATAGGTGCACTGTTGACGGTAGGAATGGCGGCCGCAAGTGTGACCCTGTTTGTGGCCAGCCCCATTATTGGCCCACTGGTGATGTTGGGTTGGGGTGCGAGCTTGGGTGGGGTTGTAGGTGCGAGTGTCGGTGCTGCACAAAAAGCCCGACCACTATCTGACCTGGTTCAGGATGCAATCACCAGCGGCGGTTTGGTGGTAATTGCAGAAACTTTATCGACTGAAGAAACCGAAAGCGCAGCGAACATTTTTAAAGCGGCGGTGGGTGATTACACCGACGCGGTGGAATAGCGATGGCGCAAGGCAAAAAAATTATTTAAATCGTTTTGCATCCCACCTTGGCGCGCGCCATATGTAAGAGCTCTTCAAGATCCGACAGGTTTAAGGGTTTTACCCGATGAGCATCGCAGCCCGCTGATTTGGTTTGTGAGCGATCCCCCTCCTGACCCCAACCAGTGACGGCAACAATAGTGATGTTGTCGGCCCAGGGTTGGCTGCGTAAATAGCGTGTTGCTTCGTAGCCGTTCATATTCGGCATGCCGATATCCATCAAAATTAAATCCGGCTTAAACGCTTCGGCAATAATCAGTGCCTCAATACCGTCGTGTGCCGCGCGGACTTCGCTGCCGAGTAATTCAAATAATAATTTGAGCGAGTCGTTGGCGTCGCGGTTGTCATCAACCACTAAAATTCGACAGGCGGGTACGGTAGCATTTGTTATGCGCGGTGCTATGTTAGGAGCGGCTATTGTACGCGGAGCGGGCAGGGTGACTGTAAAAACGGAACCCTGGTCGGGGCCGTCGCTAGTGACGGTGACGTTTCCATCGTGAAGTTCTATTAACATTTTAACCAGTGCCAAACCAATGCCCAATCCGCCGGTGCAGTGTTCAAGATTGTGCGGCACCTGCGCGAATAAATCGAAAATAGTAACGAGTGATTCCTGTGGAATACCTATGCCGTTATCGCGCACCGTAAAAATTACTGTGTCGTCTGCGCGCGTGGCGCCAAACCAAATTTGGCCGCCGGGCTTGGTGTAATGACAGCTGTTTAATAATAAATTACTAAACACTTGCGCGAGCCGGGTTAAATCGGCGTCGAGATATATAGGTTCGTCTGGTTTATTTATCCTAAGCTGGTGGCCTGCCGCTTCAATCGCCGGGCGAACCGCTTCAATCGCATCACCCATAATATCGGCCACGGCAATCTGGCTTTTGCGCAATTCCAATTTATTGCGCCCCATGCGTGAGACATCCAGTAAGTCATCCACCATGCGCACCATGTGTGCAAGCTGGCGATTCATCATGGCGAGCACATGCGTATATTGCGCACTGGTGCTACCACTTAATTCAATAATGCGTAACCCGTTGCGGATCGGCACCAGCGGGTTGCGTAATTCATGGGCGAGCTGTGCAATAAATTCATCTTTTTGTTGATCAACCAGCGCTGCTGCTTCCACGCGAGTTTGCAATTCCTGTTCAAGTTTTTGGCGGTCAGTAACGTCGCGTGTGGTTCCGGCGATGGCCTCTACTTCGCCATCNNATAGTCGTATACGCGCACTCCATCGGTACCGAGGAAAGGAACATCGCCGCGAATAGATTCCTTGGTGCTAATAACCTGCTCAATTTCGCGATCATGTTTGGCGGCATGCCAGGCGGGGTAGCCCAATTCAAGACAGGTTTTGCCAATCGATTCTTCCCAGCTTTTTCCCCACATTTGCAGTAAGGCATGGTTGGCAAAGGTGAACCGGTGGTTGAGATCAAAGGCGTACACCAGATCCGGTACGGTTTTTAAAATCGTGTCATGTAAGCGCCGCAGGCGTTCAGTTTCACACACCAATAATTGCTGATTTTTTTCGCGCTGTTTTTGATCAGAAATATCCTGCAAGGTCGCGATGGCACCAAGCAATTTTTTATCGTCGCTTTGCACCGGATTGACGTTGACCATCAGCGTGCGGCGCGAACCATCCGGTTGTTCAATGGTAATGTGTTGGTCGCGCAAAGCTGCATGGGTATTGATCGCCATCGCCATTGGCGTGAGGTGGCGCGCGAGTGGCAAATCATTCGCATCCCATACGCTTAACGCACCGCAGAATCGGTCGTTACTATTGTTCAGCTGTGGTGATCTCCCCCAAAGACGGGCGGCATCGTCATTGAAATACACTATGGTGCCGTCTTCTGCGCAGACATAAGTCGCGCAGGGTAGTAAGTCAAATAGGTGAGCGTCTAACCAAGCCGGAAAGTTTTCTATTGTGGAGCAATTCGGTGGGGTGGTGACCATAACTACTGGCTCGTATAGGAAGGTAAATAATCAAAAGCAAAATAAACTTTTTTTGATAAAACTGGTTAGGTGTTTTCTATTGACTTTAAGCAAATGCAAACCAGTTAGTAAATTGGAAATATTTTTGATAAAAAATTACGCGCCAAAAAAGGGCAATAGGATAAAAAAGTAAAACCCCCGCAGTGCGAGGGCTTTTATCACGGTTAAAAAATCAGTCGCGCAGTGTATTTACNNTAGGAGTGCAAATTGTCCGCAAAGGTTTGGTCAGCAAAATCCGGCCAGGCATCTTTTTCAAATCCCGGTGCCTCTTTCAGGCGATCTTTGTCGACATCCAGCAGGAAACGCTTATTCACCGTGTCGAGTGTTAACGCGCTCCAGGGCACCGCAAATAATTTTTCGCCCATGCCGAGAAATGAACCGAACGACAGTACCGCATAACGAATATTGCCGTTAGGCACATCCAGCATGATTTCTTTGATGTCACCGATATCTTCTTCTTGATGGTTATATACGTCGTTACCGATCAATGTGTCAGCACCCATCAGACGTGGGCCTGGGCCATCGTTATGTTCAACTTTGTACATGCCATAGGTGTCGCGAGTTTCGTAGTTCATAGTGAATCTCCAATTTTTTAACGTGAGCATTGAGTAAAACGAAATGTGAAAAACAAAAACGAATATCAAGAGATTCCGTTTATTTCATGGTCACTCTAACCTTGTTGCGTTATTCCCTCTGTACGAAAACTCACACATAGGGATTAAAAATAAAATAAAAAAATAGGAGACAATAAGAAAAAATAAAAAATAAAAAAAGATTGACCTGGTGACGAACATTAGGGCGCTGCAAGCAGGGAAGGTGAGTTGAGGGACATAGTGCCCCTCATAAGTAGTGTAGTTTACTTGGTAGATATCTCTTCACGATGGCCGCTACCGAGTAGTAGGCCTAATACAAAACTTACCAGTGCGCCGGTGCCAATAACGGCCCAAGGTTGCTCGTGAACATATTCGTTAGTGCGCACAGCCGCTTTGCGCGTTTGCTCTGCAGCTTGATGCGCAATGCTACTGCCCGCTTTACTAATATGTTGCTTGGCAGAGAGAATGCGTTGGTTAATTTTAATCTGTGCGCGCGCAAGATCGTCACCGTGTAAGGACGCGGTTTCTTTAATCATGCTCTCGATGTCTGCGACAAAACCTTTAAATTCTTGCGCGATATCGGTCGATGCTTCTTTGATATCGTTTTTGGCGTCTTTAAGTTCCGCTTTAGCGGTGTGGGATAGAATTGACATGGCAAGTACCTGCTAGGTTGAGGGTTAGTAAAGTCGACGCACCGGCGTTGTTAATCCGTTTGCTCTTTAACATCTGCCGAACGTCAAATTCATCTTAAAATAATCATTTCACTGTGTTCTGTGTGTCAGCCAACTTTGTGAAAATCTGTTGCGTAAAATTTCACAAGGCTATTTTTACCACCTCATCCGGAGTGGTCACTTCGCTGCCGTCGGGTTGCAGTTCAAACAGCAATAATGATTTCTGCGTTACTACAAACTCGTGGCAAAATTCGAAGAATTCACTTGAGGGGGTTGTTGGAGCATTAGTATCGAGCAAGCAGTGCCAGCCCATTCCTTTAATCACTTCCGGCAATTTAAAATTAACCGGGAAATCATGCCCGTTGACGATGAGAAATACGGTTACGTCATGCCCTGGTCGCTGTATGCCAGACACTTGTGCGCGCCCATCAATAATTACTCCCAGGCACGCAGCATCGGTATTCTCCCAATCTCCTTGGTTCATTTCGTCAGAGTTAGGTGTAATCCAGGTGACATCTTTTACACCGGTAATCTCGTTGTAATTGCCAACTAAAAAACGATTGCGGCGCAGGATCGGGTAGTCGTGGCGCAGTTGAATTAATCGCCGCGTGAAATCCAATAAACCCTGCGCTTCTTCATCCAGTTCCCAGTTCAGCCAATTGAGTTCGTTGTCCTGACAATAGGTATTGTCATTGCCCTGTTGGCTGTGCCCCATCTCGTCGCCAGAGCGCAGCATAGGGGTGCCCTGCGAGAACATGAGTGTGGCGAGAAAGTTGCGCATTTGACGCAGCCGCGTTGCGCGAATATCCGGGTCGTCCGTTGGCCCTTCTGCACCATGATTAAACGAGCGGGGATTGTCGCTGCCATGATCGCCTTCACCATTGGCCTCATTGTGCGGCGCGTTGTAGCTCACCAGATCGCGCAGGGTAAAACCATCGTGGGCGGTGACAAAATTAACCGAAGAGTAAGGTTTGCGTCCGCCCCAATTGAACAGATCACCCGATGCCGTAATCCGGCTGGCCAACTCGGGCAGCCGGTCTTTATCGCCGCGCCAGAAGGTGCGCACCGAGTCGCGGAAGCGGTCATTCCACTCCAGCCAGCCAGGCGGGAATGCGCCTACCTGATAGCCGTCCAAGCCGCAGTCCCAGGGTTCGGCGATCAGTTTTAATTGGCTCAAGGTTGGGTCCTGGCGACAGCCAACATGGAACGGGTGGCGTTCATTAAAGCCATCTTTCTGACGCGCCAGAATGGTGCCCAAATCAAAACGGAAACCGTCAACGCCCATCTCGATCGTCCAGTAGCGGAGCGAATCCGTTACCAAGCGCAATACGCATGGATGGGATAAATCGAGCGTATTGCCGGTGCCGGAATCGTTAACGTAATAGCGTCGGTTATCCGGCAGCAGACGATAGTAAGTGAGGTTGTCGATACCGCGCATTGAGAGCGTCGGGCCGCGTTCATTGCCTTCGGCCGTGTGGTTGTAAACCACGTCCAGAATTAATTCGAGACCCGCCTCGTGCAGGGTGGCGGCCATCTCTTTGAACTCGCGCAATTCACCATTGGCGAGGTATTCACAGTGGGGCGCCAAAAAGGCGATGCTGTTGTAACCCCAATAGTTTTTGAGGCCTTGCTCCAGCAAATGGTTGTCGTGCACAAAAGCATGTACGGGTAGCAGCTCAACACTGGTGACGCCGAGGCTTTTGATATGGTCGAGCAAGCCCTTGTTCATCAAGCCGGCAAAGGTACCGCGTAACTCGTCGGGTACGGACGGATGAAGCATACTCATGCCGCGCACGTGGGCTTCATAAATCACGGTTCTATCCCAGGCGATGCGGTGTGACTGTTTTCCCTGCCAGTCAAAACTGGAATCGATAACTTTGGCTTTGGGTACAAAGGGCGCGCTGTCGCGTTCGTCAAAACTCAAATCTTCATCGGGTGAACCCAGGGTGTAGCCAAAAATAGCGGCATCCCAAATCAGCTCGCCGATAAGCCCTTTGGCGTAGGGGTCAATCAGCAACTTATTGTGGTTGAATCTGTGCCCGGCCTCTGGCTCGTAAGGGCCGTACACGCGATAGCCATAGACTTGGCCAACACCCACATCGGGCAGGTAGCCGTGCCAGATCTC
>DQHS01000331.1:16015-43700 GCA_003524365.1 Cellvibrio sp.
GTCAAACAGGCACAGCTCGACCTTGGTCGCGTGGGCGGAAAAAATCGCAAAGTTAACGCCTTGGCCATCCCAAGTTGCGCCCAAGGGAAAGGGGCGCCCTTCGCATATGTGGCTGGTGCGTTTTACGGGGGTATCAATCATCTCTCTGCTGGTCATCAAGTTGCTCCTTACCCGCTGTCTCTACAGGCTCATCGAATCCTGGTTCTTGGTCGCTCTTCCCTTGCGNNGGTTGGATTGGCTGGGCCGGGTTGCCTGGCTGCACCGGGTCAGCGGGTTGGATAGGTTGAGCCGGTGGTGTTGGCGATATATGCGGTGGTGTTTCAACCGGCGCAATCGGGTCTACCGGCACATCAGGATGGGGCGGAATATTCGGATGCGCGGGCGGCGTTGGTTGTTCTGGCTGCGGTGGCGCGGGGTCAATTTCCGGCTTTGGGGTAGGATTAAACGGTTCCTCCGGGGCGATGACGCTCATAACATGGCCGCTACCTAGTTCCCGTAACTCCTCATCACTAGGACCTTCGGCCAACTTGCAGGCCATCTCCCAGTGGCGATATTCATGCCCCACCGGTCGGCCCTCGGATTCCCAGATTTGGTGGGCAAATTCACGTATGCGCTGTTCGTAGGTGTTCATCATATAGCTCTCCTTTGGAGGGGTGGGTGGGGGTTGTTAGGGGTGATGTTGATAAGAGCGGCGGGCGTACAGGCACGCAGGCTGCGATAGCAACATACAGCGGCAGTCCGGTTAACAAGTCGGCAACTGCCAGACGGCCAGCCGAAATCGGGTAGCCAATTCGGTCGATAAGCCCATTCCTGAACACTTGCGCTGATAGGGGCTCCGGCAGCAGAACGGCGGTGTCGCCCCAAGCGGTGGTGGGAATTATTGGCACATCCCTGTCGCCCAGCAGCGGAACTGAAAGGCGGGGGGCGATCACCAGCAGGTAGTTGCCCTGATGCTCGCGGGCAAAGGCAATGACGTGTTCTGCGCGCTCACCCTCCACGACTAGTGGCTGATAATCGCCTTGGGCGAAAAGGGCCGGATACTGCTCGCGCAGGCCGAGGGTGCGTTGAATCAACCATTGTTTGACGCGGCCATCCTGCCAATGGGTGAGCAGCTCATCGGGTGTGGCTTGGTCGGCTTTGGCCAGCGCTGCGCCGCGGGCAGTGAAATCGACAGCTTGGCGATTGTCCGGGTCAACCAGACTGAAATCCCAGAATTCGGCCCCTTGGTAAAGATCCGGGACACCGGGCGAGGTTATGCGTAACAGTGTTTGGCTCAAGCTGTTGATAACGCCAGCGGGTGCGATTGAGGCAGCGGCAGCGGCTATATCGGTACGCCCCTCCTGCATCTCATCAGCAGTTAATAACCGGGTTAAAAACTCGCGGCAGGCTGTTTCATAATCGCTGTTGGGTGCGTTCCAATGACTGCGTAATTTGGCCTCACGGATGGACTTTTCCTGCCAGCACAGCAAGCGGCCGAGAAAGGCATCCATGCCCGGTTTATCGTCGGGCAATAAATTGGGCGGCCAGCAGCCGAGCAGGGTTTGATAAATAATCAGTTCATCGCCGGGCGAGGGCGCAGTGCCATCGTCAAGTTCACACCGCAGCGGTTTTGCCAGCTCTTGCCAGTGCGCCACCTTGCCGCTAAACCAGACCGGGCGCTCACTCAGCACCGCTAAACGGGCGCGCGTATCCTCGCCGCGTTTATGGTCGTGTGTTGCAGTGGCGAGCAGGTTTTGCGGAAAGCTCGCCGCGCGCTCGCTATTACGCGCATGGAATTGAGTAGGCGGCGCGCTGAAATGCTGCGGATCAAAACCCACATCATTGCGCGATAACAACACCGCAGAGCGATAACAGGCNNCGCGCGGTGCCGGGCGGTGTGTTGTGCAGTGGCTCGGCACCCAGCCAGCGGTCGAGGTAATCCAGCAGCGGCCAATCGGCTTCGGCCAGGGTGGATTTAGCGCCGGCCAGTGCACTGTTGAAAAAAGCAATTTGGTCAGCAGCATGACGCCCGCACACAGTGACATAAGTGCGATAGACCGGAAAATGTACCACCAGCTCAATCAAGGCGCGCCGCAATGCACTCAAGGTGAGGTCACGGGTGTTGATATCGAGCCGTGCGATAGACAGCAATCCTTGTGCGACCGTTTCCACATCGCCCGCGAGATTGCTAGATAACACCAGCCGTTTGGCCTCTTTCACTTCGTCATCAAAGGTGCCTTCGCGCCCGCTCACACGGCTCCATAAATCGTACAACTGGAATGCGCCTTTGGGGTCGTGTTGCAGCAGCGATATCTGGTTCATGAACTCGTAGCCGGTGGTGCCGTCAAGCAGCCAGTCGTGCGCGAGTTGCTCGCCATCGCCGAGAATTTTTTCGGCATAGAGCGGCAGGTGATCCTGGGTTAAACCTTGCGGGCGCAGCGGGGTCAGGCGATCCAGCCGACGGCGCAGTTTGCGACAGTAGCCGCGCGGATTCGCAAGGCCATCCACGTGGTCGATACGCAAGCCATCAATCGTGCCGCGCTCGATCAACCTGAAAAGAGTCGCATGAATGGCCTCGAACACGTCTTGCCGCTCTACGCGTAAGCCCCCCAGTTCGTTCACATCAAAAAAACGGCGCCAGTTGATATCGTCCGCCGCTGAGCGCCAGCTTGCCAGCCGGTAATATTGAAGTTCCAGCAGGTGATGCATGCGATACAGAGCTTCTTCGGTTTGCTCGTCTAATAATTGTTGCGGCACATCGGTGGCATCTGCGGAGGCGGCTTTTACTTTGTCGGGCGAGGGGACGTTATAAAGCGCGAGGGCGGTAATAATATTGGCCTTTTGCTCGGGCTCCTGGGCTGCCGCGCGCAACTTTTCATGCAGGGCTGCGGCTGCTTTCCAACCAGAGGCACTATTTTCCAGCGCTGCGAAAGGTTGGGCGAAATCGCGCAAAATCGGGTCGGGCGTGTTGTACAGGATGTGACTATAACTGGCGGGGCAGAGTGGAAAGCGGTGATCAAAATGGCGCGCATAAAACTCGCCGGTCGCATCGTCAAAATGCAGCGTGAGTTCACCGGCGGCTAGTACCTCGCCGTAGTGAGAGCGCAAAAAGGGTACTAATAACTGACCGTTTAGCGCGGGGTCGGGGGAATTCCACTGGATATCAAAGAACTTGGCGTAGCGACTTTGGGTGCCCCATTTCAACGCGTCCAGCCACCAGGGGTTATCGCTGCCGCCCACGGCCATGTGGTTGGATACTATATCCACCAGCAAGCCCATATCATGTTTGCGCAGTTCGGCGACCAGCCGCTCCAGCGCTTCCTCTCCGCCCAGCTCCGGGTTCACCCGCGTNNGCAGTTCCAATGCTGCTTCGCCGCCGAGTTCCGGGTTTACCCGCGTTGGATCTACCACATCGTAGCCGTGTGTTGAACCGGCCCGCGCGGTGAGGATCGGCGAGGCGTAGATATGGCTAATACCCAGCTGGCTAAAATAGGGCACCAGCGGTAATGCATGGTTAAAAGTGAAATCGCGATGAAATTGCAATCTCACTGTGGCACGAACAATTGGCATCGTGTTGGCTTCCCCGTAAGTCATCCCGGTAACTCGTTTCCATGGTAGTTGTCGGTAAATCAGGGTTCCTTTTTCTCAAATCCGGCAGTTCGCCGTCTGTTGGGTAGCGTACACAGCCNNCCGGCGAGGTGGGGAATGATTTCACTGTGCCGGAGCGCGAGGAGTTGCTGGTAAAAGTCCCACCAACCCTGTTGCTCTGCATCTTCTGCCTTAAGCTCGATTTTGGAACTGCGGAAAGTATCAATTGCATTCGGATCAGGAATTTTTTGGCGTATTTCCGGATCATTAAATTTCGCAAACTTCGAAAATTCCGCCCGGCGTCCATCGCGTACCGCTTTGGCTAAATCATCTTCGTGATCGGTGAAATAAAAAAACGGGCTGGTTGCGCCTCGCTCCTCGCCCATAAATAACAGGGGAATCATGGGCGAAAGCAGCAACAAAACGGTGGCGGCTTTGAGCGCGTCCGGGTCGGCGATTTGCGTCAGGCGTTCACCGAAGGCGCGGTTGCCTACCTGATCGTGGTTTTGCAAAAACAGTACAAAGGCGGTAGGTGGCAGATGGGCGCTTGGCTCCCCGCGGTTACATCCGTTGTGGCTCATTTCGCCCTGAAAGATAAAACCTTCGCGCAGACAGCGGGCCAATTTGGGGGTGGCCGATTGGGCGAAGTCGGCGTAGTAGCCTTCCTCTTCACCGGTGAGCAAATAGTGCAATACATTGTGGCCGTCGTCGTTCCACTGGGCGTTAAATCCTTTTTGCAGCAGATGGGCAGCGTTGTCTTCATTTTCCAGCATCAAATGCACGTGGCGTTCAGAGGGAACGCTGCCGCGTACACGTTCCGCCAATTCGACCAGAAAATCCCTTTCGCTAATGGCGTGCACCGCGTCCAGGCGCAAGCCATCAAAGCGATAGTCATTAATCCACATAAGTGCGTTCTCGCAGAAAAAATCGCGCACTTCGCGTTTGCGGAAATCAATCGCCGCGCCCCAAGGCGTATGTATATCGTGGCGAAAAAATCCGCTCGCGTATTCGCCCAGGTAATTGCCATCCGGCCCAAAGTGGTTGTACACCACATCCAGAAATACCATTAGCCCAAGGCTGTGGGCCGTATCTATCAGGTGTTTCAATTCCTGCGGTGTGCCGTAGGAGGCTTCGGGTGCAAAGGGCAGAACACCGTCATAACCCCAGTTGCGCGTTCCAGGGAATTCATTAATCGGCATCAGCTCAATGGCGGTAATGCCCAAGCGCGCGAGTGACGGCAGCAGCTGTTCGACTTTACTAAAACCGCCGATAAGCCCCACGTGTAATTCGTAGATGACGGTGTGCATCCAGGGTAAGCCTTGCCAGTCCGTGGTTTGCCACGCGTAAGAATGATCAACCAAGCCACTCCATCCGTGCACATCGGCGTGTTGCACGCGCGTGGCGGGGTCGGGCACTTGTAGCTTGTTATTGATCAGGTAGCGATAACGGGTATCGGCGGCGCATTTCACCATTGCACAGCGCCAACCGTCTTGCTGATACTCCAATTCAAACTGGCGGCCGTCATCGAGGATTAGTGTCACCGCATCGGCATCGGGCGCCCACAGGGAAAAGCGGGTGGTGTCATTGGGTTGTGGAATCGCGCCGTGAGAATAGGTCGGCGCTGGAATAGGTGCGACTAGTGCTGCCTTGATCGCGTGTAACATACGTACTCCGGCTGATAAATTTAAAAAAATAGTGGACGGTTAATCCTTCACTAAATCTATTTTTCCGATTGGCTATCGCTGGCTTGCTGCCTACGACTCTCGGGCACTGCTGGGGGATTGGTGGTTTCTGCAGGCGACGATTCCTTCGCTGACATCAATTGATCTTCGTAATAATTAGTGCGCAATTGCGGCAAATAATCCGGGTGGTTGGTCGCAATAAACTGCACCAACTTTTCGCGCAGAAAGCAGCGTAAATCCCAACTGTTGCTGGCATTGCTGGAGCTAACCAAAATGCGTAGCTGAATGGCTTTATCGCTGGTATCGGTAACCTGGATATTGCTTACGCGGCCATCCCATAANNCGCATTGCATAATCAACCCACAAAAACAGCGAGCCTAATAATTGGGTTGATTCCCTCGTCCAATTTTGAAACGGGTTTTCAATAAAGTATTGCAGCGGCACTATAAGCCGCCGCTCGTCCCAAATTTTTATCACCACATAAGTGCTGGTAATTTCTTCAATGCGCCCCCATTCGTTTTCGACAATCACCACATCGTCAAGNNGCAGAGGCTAATAAACTGGCGCCAATTTGTTTTGCGCCGGGAAAGGTCATCAGCATTGCTGCTATGCCGAATAAAATCACGAAGAAAGAGAGCGTGTGCACCAGCACTTGCGTCTGCGTATGAATTTTGCGCGCGGTGCGATTGTCACTGACTTGAATAGGATGGCGCTTGAAAATAACTTGCCGCCCTGCATCGAAAAAACGCAATCCCAACCAGACAATTACCGCGATAATTCCCAAGGTAATCAGGTGATCAACGGCTCCGCCAAAGGGTAAGGTCTCTGGTGCTGAGCGCCAGACAATTTGCAAACCAATAAGGGGAATTAAAAAGTGCAGCGGTGGCTTAACGCGATCAAGTAGGTCGCGCGCAAACGAAAAAGGGCTAGCGACGCGCGTTAATAAAAAGGTAATTCCCGGCGCGACTAGCGCCAGCACAACAAGGGTAATCAACGCAGTGGCCAAAAAGGTTAATTCAGGAATATGTGCTGCCCAGTCGACATTCATGACAAAGCCCTTGTTGAAACACGCTTACCAATAAATTTTTTTAAGACGCATTTTCATGTGCGCCTGCTTCAGCGGGCTTGGCGTATGGCCATTATGAGTTCAACTTTATTCATGGTTGAACGGCCGCTGATACGCTTCTTGCGCGCCTTTGACCTTAAGGCCGATATGGATTGAAACTCCAGCGCATTGGGTTCCGCTTTTGCCTGCCGGGTTTCGGCGGCATTTTCTGCAGAATCTTTACGCGCGGCTTCTTTTTCAGTTTCCGGAGTAGTGGTGCCGGAACCGGAACGTTCGCCACCGCCCGATTGTTTGTTCACCGTAGCCCAGGCAATTTGCTCTGCCTTCTCTTGCGAAACCCCTTTAGCTTCATAACTTTCTTCAATGTGTTCTGCTTTTCGCTTCTGTTCTGCGGTGTATTTTTCTTTGCTACCGATAGCCATCTTAAGCTCCTGGATTTCAACGCCAATAGAATGTATTAATTAATAGAAATAAAAATATTGTCATTAGATCCACCGTCTGCAACCAGGCGATGGAGTCGCCAGGTTGCAGAGCCAGTTAGCTACTTAGTTAGTGCTGCGGCTGTCGATAGATTTGGCGCTGCTGTTCATTCCACTCATCGCACTATGGTCGTTGTCGTGCTTTGCTGCTAATGCTTTGGCCATTTGCAAATGTTGTTTTAACTTGGGCAGCGTTTGTTTGGCAAATGCTGCAATTTCTGCATCATTCGATACTGCGGCTTGCTCAAACAGCTCGATGGTATCTTCATGCGCTTCAACTTGATTATTCGCATAAGCTTCATCGAAGGATTGCCCGTCACGCTGCTCCAATATGAATTTTTTCGCTTTAGTGGTCAGCTCGGCTTCATCCGATACTTCGAGGTTCTTCCTGGCGGCAATACCTGCAAGTTGCATATTGGCTGATGTGTGGTCAGTAATCATTTTCTGTGCAAAGGCTTGCACGTCAGGAGACTTGGATTTTTCAAGTGCGAGTTTTGCACTTTCAACTTCCGCGATACCTTTCGCGGAAACCTCATCGACAAAATCATCTGCATCAATTTTATCTGCGGCAAACGCCAAACTGGATGTTGCGCCAATAATGCAAACCAGTGCGCTTTTGGTCAGTAGTTTTTGAATAGTCATCATTAATACCTCTGCGTGGATTGATCCTTATAAATCTGATTCGAAATTGCTTTTCTAAATCAGGTTGGAAGTACGATAGGTTCGTTACCTATCTTGGATTCATCCTGACAAAAAAAGTGGCACCCTTCGGTGTGGTATCTAACCTATACGCGAAAAAACCCAAAAAATCAGCTTAATCAGGCCCTGCTCAAATTGGCGTCTGTATGTTGCATGCCGCACAGTCGCGACGCTTTTCGCTCCGTTACACTAATGAAGCGTCAGCTCGCTTGGGAGCCTATTGGTATGACCGAAAAAAACAAACATGACAATTTCTTTAAGAACGATTTTCTGAGTGATGTGAGTTGGTACAAAGACGCCATTATTTATCAGGCGCATGTGAAATCTTTTTTTGATGCGAACAATGACGGTGTAGGGGATTTTGTCGGGCTAATGGAGAAGCTGGATTACATTGTTGAACTCGGTGTCAACGCCATCTGGTTGTTACCTTTTTATCCATCACCCATGCGCGACGACGGCTATGATATTGCGGAGTATCGCAGTGTCCATCCTGCTTATGGAACTCTGGGCGACGTGAAACGTTTTATTGCGGAGGCGCACAAGCGTGGCTTACGGATAATTACGGAGTTGGTGATTAACCACACCTCCGATCAACACGCCTGGTTTCAAAAAGCTCGGCGCGCAAAAAAAGACTCCAAGGCGCGCAATTTTTATGTGTGGTCCGATACCAATCAAAAATATGCGGGCACCCGCATTATTTTTTCTGATACCGAAAGTTCTAACTGGACTTGGGACCCAATCGCAGGCCAATATTTTTGGCATCGCTTTTACAGCAACCAACCCGATTTAAATTTCGATAATCCGGACGTATTAAAAGAAGTGCTGAGCATCATGCGCTTCTGGTTTGATATAGGCGTAGATGGTTTACGGTTGGATGCCATTCCCTATCTGGTTGAGCGCGAGGGAACCAGCAACGAAAATTTGCCTGAAACCCACGAAGTACTGAAAAAAATTCGCGCCGAGTTAGATGCGAATTATCCTGACCGCTTGCTCTTGGCCGAGGCCAATTTGTGGCCGGAAGATATCCAACAATATTTTGGCAATGGCGATGAATGCCACATGGCATTTCATTTTCCCTTAATGCCGCGTATGTACATGGCCATCGCGCAGGAAGACCGCTTTCCGATTATTGATATCCTGCGGCAAATGCCGGAGATTCCCGCCAATTGCCAATGGGCAATTTTCTTGCGCAATCACGATGAATTGACGCTGGAAATGGTGACCGATCAAGAGCGCGATTATTTATGGAATCACTACGCTGCCGATCAGCGCGCACGCATTAATTTGGGTATTCGTCGCCGGTTAGCACCGTTGGTAGAGCGGGATCGCCGCCGCATTGAATTATTAAATAGTATGTTGCTCTCCATGCCCGGTACACCCACCTTGTATTACGGCGACGAGATCGGCATGGGTGACAATATTTTTCTCGGCGACCGTCACGGTGTACGCACGCCTATGCAATGGTCCGATGACCGCAATGGTGGTTTTTCTCGCGCTGACCCAGCCAGTCTTATCGCGCCGGCGATTATGGATCCGCTCTACGGTTTTCAAAGTGTGAATGTGGAAGCCCAGGCGCGCGATACGCATTCGCTGCTTAATTGGACACGCCGCATTCTCGCTATCCGCAAACAACAAAAAGCCTTTGGGCGCGGCAATTTGAAAATGCTCACGCCTGCCAATCGGCGGATATTGTCTTATTTGCGCGAGTACACCAGCCCCGAAGGCGCAAGCGAAATTATTTTGTGCGTGGCAAATGTTAGCCGCGCAGCACAAGCCGCCGAATTGGATTTATCGGCTTACGCCGGAAAAATTCCGGTCGAGCTTATTGGTGGAACTTCGTTTCCGTTAATCAGCAAATTGAATTACCAACTCACCTTACCGCCTTATGGTTTTTACTGGTTTTTGTTGGTCGATGAAGCGCAAATGCCAAGCTGGTATGTGGCGCCAGTCGAGCCCATGCCGGAACTCACGACCATTATTATCAAGCAGAGTCTGCTGGAATTAATTGAAGCCGAGCCGGTACGCGCGCATATAGAAATTGAATCTTTACCCGTGTATTTGCCCAAGTGCGCCTGGTTTGCTTTTTCGGGCAGCCCGATAGCTGCTGTTGAATTGCGTTACGCTATTCCGTTTGGCGACCCTGCTGATTTGCAGGTGTTAACCGAAGTGGCGGTTAAACGCGATGAAGCAGAAGAGATTTATTTTTTACCTCTGGGCGTAGTTGCTGATCATTTGGCGGGAACACCGGCGCAACAATTGGCACTGGCACGCTTGCGGCAAAAACGCCGTGTGGGTTTATTAACCGATGCATTCACTCTGCCGGACTTTAGCCGCAAGGTAATGCGCTACCTACGCGAGTCGGCGGTGCTGCCTTTTGGCGATGGTGAACTACATTTTAGTCCGCGCTCGATGTTAGCGAATTTTGACGCGGCTCTGGACGAGGATATTAATCTCGCACCCACAATGAGTATTAATGGCTCGGTGATCATCGGCGAAAAAATGCGATTGAAACCGCTGCGCAAAGTAATAGGCGGTACTCACCCCGAGGTGGAAATTGGCACCTACCTTGTCGAGCACCAATTTCCTAACGTTGCACCTATTTATGGCGAAGTGAAACGTGTAGATGCACGCGGTGAAAGCTTCACCTTAATGATTCTGCAAGATTTTATTAGCAATCAGGGTGATGCCTGGCAATGGATACAAAATACTTTGCAACGCGCATTGCGCGATCAACTTTCGGCGGGCAGCTCGTCAATGGATATGCAATATCCCGCGCTACAGGAATTAACAAGTTTTTCCAAACTGCTCGGCCAGCGCCTCGGCGAAATGCATGCAATATTAGCGCAGCCCAGTAAGAATCCGCGTTTTGGCGTACTGCCAATCAACGCAGCGCAAACCGCTAAGTGGGTAGACACTATTGCACATCGCTTTGCGCGCGCGATGGATATTTTGCGCAACCAAAATACCCGCGATGCCAGTTGGTTAGTTGCCCGTGCAGAAAAAATCCAGCAGTTAATTGCGCAGCTCGGCGCCAGCGCACTTGGTGGAATCCACTCGCGTATTCACGGCAATTTAAATTTGGCGCAGGTGCTGGTGGTGGCAGGTGATGCGTATTTTGTGAACTTTGAAGATTCGGCGCACCAGAACCCGCTCAAAGATGTTGCGGATATCCTGTGTACATTTAATGACGCTGCTGCGCTTGCCGTTCGTAACGCGCAGACTACTGACGCTTCATCCAACAGTGAAGAAATTCATCGCATGGTCGTCGCGCATACATCTGCTGCCAGTGCAGCTTTTTACAATGCCTACGTAAGTGCGGCGAACGATTTGGCGCAACACTGGCCGCAACGTGGTAGTGAAGCGGCGGCGCTTGCACTTTTCTGTCTGGATAATCGTGCGCGCGAAATTATCAAAGCGGAACATCGCCCGGATTGGTTAGACGTGCCGCTGCGGGATTTAACGGAAATGATTTTGAAACATCAGCATTAAACCGAAAGTGTCGGCATTAATTCTAAAGCATCAGCTTTAGGGGAATTGCAGACCCGGCATTTTTTTGAAAGCGCCGCATATGTTACTTAGCGTACCGAAGAAGTGGTGGTGGCTGATTAACCTTGTGGTTTCAATGGTGCAGCGACAGCTTCGCGTGTAACCCAGAGTCCATCGCTAATTATGATGACAGGCCTATGGGAAATGCGATGCTCTTTTTTACAAGGAAATATCATGAAATGCCTATTTCTTACGTCTAGCCCCGGCTATGGACATACCCGCGCCGCCGAAGCAATCGACATGGTGCTCCGCTGCCGATATCCCGGTATTGAGACAGAATATTTGGACATTACCAATCTTATGGATCGGCAAGTAAGTGATGCGATTCAAGATGGTTATTTACGGATGACAGCTGAACAGCCAGCGCTCTATCAAAAGTTGTACGACATGGATAAAGACATCTATCGTCAACTTGCCGGAAAAATTCCGGCGGATCAGAACCTGATTGATTTTCTTGACGAACAACAACGTCGCTTTTTCCCCGAGGTGGCTGAACGTGCCCGTTTCTGCCAGCTTGCCAGTTATAAAAGTCTCGATAGTGCATTATTAAATACCCTCATCAACAGCGTTTGTAATCGCAATAAAATTCCTGCCGGGCGTTTGCTTACGCAAGGATTGTTGGCATTAATTTACAATATTCTCGCTGCGCGTTTGCGTAAGTTTGTTAGTGAATATGAACCTGATTTTTTAATTGTTACGCAGATGTATCCCAATGCTTTGTTGTCGCATTCCATTAAAAAAGGGTTGATTAAACAGCCAGTGATAGGTGTATTGACCGATTACGGTGTACATGGTGTCTGGGTGCGCGACACCACCAGTGTGTATTGCGTTAGCCATGAAGAAGCTGCTGAAGAATTACATCAGCAGGGCATAGCAGAAGAGCGCATTAAAGTCACCGGCATTCCTTTAGTGCCTGCGTTTTCCAATATTCCAACCCAATCACAGGCGCGCGCCTATCTCGATCTGAATTCGGGCCCGACAGTGTTAATAACCGGTGGTCAATGCGGTATTGGTGTTATGGATGCGGTTAAACAATTGTTGAATGATGATCGTCACCAGTATCAAATACTGGTTGCGGCCGGGTCGAACACGGCGGCTATAGATGACTTGCAACAGCTGGCAAAACGTTATCACAATCGTTTTAAATTATATGGCTGGTGCAAAGATATCAGTCATTTGATTTGCGCAGCCGATATTGTTATCGGTAAGCCCGGTGGTTTGACCTTAAGTGAAACCCTGGCCTGCGGCAGGCCATTTATCGCAACTTGTTGCCTGGGTGGACAAGAAGCGCACAACGTTCAATTTCTGCAAGCGAAAAAAGTGGGGTTGCAGGCTGAGTTGGATCAATTGCCCAAGGTGTTGGACGACCTATTCAGTAATCCTGAGCTGTTACGCAACATGAAACGAAACGCTTATCAGTTAGGTAGGCCTGATGCTGCCAGAGCCGTCGTTGCGGAGTTGGAAAATATCCTACGCCAGGATGACGAAATGTATATCGAGCCAACGAGTGCTTTCGGATTATGAAAAGCGGGCTAGTTTATCGATTCATGTGCTGGTACGACGCCTATTGGCGACGTAGGCACGGTGTAGAAAAATTCGATGAGCTACTGAGTTTTTCGTTTGAAAAATACGCGGGCGAAAGACGCATCATGAATGATGGTAGCTGGATCGAACCAGGCGATTGGCTGGCGATACTGCATTTTAATCGCGAATGTTTTATGAACTCATCAGCTAATCCGAAAGATTACCTCCGCAATGCGTTGCGCTTTAGAAAGTTGTTGCTGTCATCATTCAAGCAATTGGCGCACGATATCAATGCGAATGAAAAATTGGTAATGGTCAAAGCTTTTCATGGCGTCAGTTGGATGCCGCCCCATGGAGAAAAGCTGGGCTTTTTAATTGAGCGATTGCCGGACTCCACCCTTAATCAGGTTCGAAAATTCTATTTCAAAATATTGTTAAAGGTATTTTTCCCGCACATCGCCACTGCTGAAAAAAATCCCATTCAACCTCACGCCTATTGGCTGACACGCAATAACTTACTCAAGAATTTTGCACCGGAGCCTGCGGATGAGCTTCTTATTCGTCAATAATAAGATGCAGGCGTCGCCAGACTTTAATCCTGTGTCTTTACCTCCGCCCATGCGCAGAGTGATTTCTCCGGTCAATCCCGATCTTATCGATACTAATGCGGGGCATAGTATTTGCCTGACCTTTGATGATGGCCCCGATCCTGCGTACACACCTAAAATTCTTGATGTGCTCGCCGACTATGATGCAAAAGCCACTTTTTTTGTGTTAGGTGAAGCTGCAAGTCGGTTTCCGCATTTGGTGGAGCAAATAGTTAAAGCGGGGCACGCGATTGGCAATCACACTTACAGTCATCGTCATCCCTGGCTAATGTCGACGGAGGAAGCGAAACAAGAAGTGTCGCAGGCGAGTAAAGTCCTTAAGAATATTACCGGCAGTGCACCACGTTGGTTTCGTCCGCCCTTTGGGCGGTTGCGCACTGCAATGCGCGAGCAAGCGCATGCTGAGCAGATGATGACCGTCTTGTGGAACCGCAGTATTATTGATTGGGGCGTGTTTGGAACTAAAGCAGGTATTTCAAGGCGACTTGATAAAATTAAGGCTGGGGATATTGTGTTACTGCACGATGGCAGGCCTGAACATAACCGTCCTGGCCTTACCTATCAGTGCTTACCGCAATTTCTCCGCAGGCTTGCTGATAAATCATTAATTGCTCACAATCTCGATGAGATTTTTGGCGAGAAAAAGTAACGAGTTTTATATGCAGAGAATTCCCTTTCTCTCGCGATAAGTCAGAACGTGAACAAGATTACTTCTGTGTCAGCAACTCATCTTTACGTTGTTGCAATTGCTCACCAAGGGCATGCATATCCAGTTTGCTTGCTTTAGCTTTTGGAAATATTTCATTTTGCTCTTCTTTTACATGATGCTTAACGTATTCAGATAATACTTTTACTTTAGCATCATACATTTCATCGTCGGGTTCGGCCGCCTCCAGCTGCGCAATTAATTCTTTAAGTGTTGCGTGTTCAACAGTCGCTTCGGGAATTAATTCTTTGTCTTTCAACGCTTCCTTTACTTGGGGATAAAAAATCTCCTCCTCAATTTGTGCGTGCACGGTTAATTCAGTACAAATTTGTGCAACAAGGGCTTTCTTTTTGGTGGCTGATCGGGCGCTTTCGTATTGCTCAAATAGTGCGTCGACTGCTTTGTGGTCTGCTTTGAGCAATGCGGTAGCTTCTTGCGCTTTTGGGGCCTTCTCTGTACTAACTGATTTCTTTTGTGCGGTTGCCATATCAATCTCCAGATCTGTGTTTCGGTGATGGCTCCTATTCGAGCCTTGCTTATTTATAAGCGAATGGCGAGTCCATCTCGGTGCTGCAGCTAACATACAGCGTCATTTCCTGACTCAGACTCACATGGCTGATGGATCTTGCTCGCGCATAAACGGACGGTGTGCTGCCAAGGCAGTTTTAAACTGCGCGAGCGAGCTGCGCTCCATTTTTTTCTGATCCACAATAACGGCTGGGTCAACAGTGCCATTAGCGTAGGTTGCAGGTACTCTCGCTAATGCCAGCAGTAGTTCATCGCCAATTGCATAAACCGGTTTGCAGTGGCGATATTGTTGTTGCACGAAATCAAGTGCGTCCATGTTGTGTGGCGGTGATGTTTCACCTTGCATAATAATGACACCGTCGTAGAGCACTGAAGGGCCTGCTTCGAGGGTGATTTCAATATCCAGTATGCTGCCATCAACAGTTTTTATTTTGCCCAGACGTGAACCCACCAGTCTCGGCACGGCGCCCTCGCTAAGCAAATCGTCGTAAATTGCAGTTACGCATTCTTTCCCAACTCCTTCATTGATCAGGATGGCTACACGACGTGTGGCAATGCCTGTGGTACCCGGACGGGATAACAACGAGAGGCCAGGAGAGGGCGGATAAGAGGGAATGGGCAAATTTGATGCAAGTGGCATTGCCGGTGGCAGCGCGATACCCAAACCATCCGCAACGCCGTTGGCCAATACATCGTTCACATTCACCAATAGTGAAACAACACGTGCGCGAATCGCCGGTGTTTGTACGCGTGTTAGTTCAAAGCGGAAAGCATTGATAATATGCATTTGTTCGGCGGGTGATTGGCTCTGCCAAAATAATCGCGCTTGCGAATAGTGGTCAGAGAATAGTTCAGGATTACCGCGCACTTTATCTTCTGCGATTGGTTCCGGATAACTTGTATAGCCGGACAATCCCGCTTGAAAGGGGCAACCACCAGCAAGTGAATTTGGCTCGTAATTCACACGGCCACGATTGATCGCTTGGCGATGCATACCGTCACGTTGATTGTTGTGCACTTGTGCTACCGGGGAATTGATTGGGATTTCATGAAAGTTTGCACCACCCAGTCGACTAATTTGTGTATCAACGTAGGAGTGAATTCGGCCTTGCAGGAGCGGGTCATTGGAGAAATCGATTCCCGGTACAACATGTGCCGTGCAAAACGCGACCTGTTCGGTTTCCGCAAAAAAATTATCCGGATTGCGATTCAGTACCATTTTGCCCACCGGTGTAACTGGCACCAATTCTTCTGGTACTAATTTGGTGGGATCGAGCACATCAAATGAGAAACGGTTGGCGGTATCTTCGGTAAATATTTGCAGCCCTAATTCATATTCTGGAAATGCACCAGCTTCAATCGCTTCCCACAAATCACGGCGATGAAAGTCAGGGTCCGCGCCAATAATCTTTGCAGATTCGTCCCACACCAGAGAGTGGGTTCCGGCAAGCGGTGTCCAATGGAATTTACAAAATACCGATTGTCCATCTGCGTTAACCAAACGGAAGGTGTGCACACCGAATCCTTGCATGGTGCGGTAGCTGCGTGGAATGGCGCGGTCAGACATTTGCCACAACAACATATGTGTTGATTCCGGCATTAGCGACACAAAATCCCAAAAGGTATCGTGTGCGCTAGACGCTTGCGGCATAGCGTGATGCGGCTCGGGTTTTACGGCATGAACGAGATCGGGAAACTTCATCGCATCCTGAATAAAAAACACCGGAATATTATTGCCAACTAAATCCCAGTTGCCTTGATCCGTATAAAATTTCACTGCAAAACCGCGCACATCGCGCACCGTATCGGCAGAACCACGTTCGCCAGCCACCGTTGAAAAACGCGTGAACACCGGTGTCCGTTTTCCCTCTTCACTAAATGGTGCGGCGATAGTGAATTCGGTTAGCGCGCGATAGGATTCAAAATATCCATGGGCTGCTGAACCGCGCGCGTGAACCACACGCTCCGGAATTCGCTCGTGATCAAAATGGGTAATTTTTTCGCGCAGAATAAAATCTTCCAGTGCCGTTGGGCCGCGCAATCCAATTTTTAATGAATGTTGGTTATCGGAAATTCTCACGCCTTGGTTGGTCGTTAGCGGTTGATTGCTGCTATCAACCCGCACTCTGTCTAAAGAATCGACGGTGGGATTCGACCCCGGTGTTGGCATTCCATCGCCGGTTTTCGGTGAATCCACTATTTCAGTTGATGTACTGCCGCCGGCGGAAGGTGAATCAGGTTCAACAATTGCGCCAGTAAGTGGTGTGCGCGAAGCCTCGCCATACTCGTGCGGCTTGTTCAGATTTGAAGGCACTTTTTCTGCCAGCTGTTGGCCACCGACGGTTTTGTCTAACAGGCGACGTTTGATGAGATCGTCTGATCCCAGTGATTGCGGAGGCTGACTACTAGAGGGCCCTGCAACGGTGCTCAACATGGAACCGGCACCGGCTGTATCTTGATTGTTAGCATCGGTCGTATCTTTTTTTCGAGATTTACTTTTGGCTGTTTTCGATAAGTCGCTCATAAAAATATCCTTACAAAAATTACACGTTGATCGGGGGGATTTTTTTCAATTCCTTCCTGCTCAAGGCAAATGTGCGCCGCCAGTAACACCAATGACTTCTGCAGTGATATAACTCGATTCTTGCGATGCAAGAAAAACAAAAGCGGGTGCAACTTCAGCCGGTTGTCCCGCGCGACCCAGTGGTACTTTTTCACCAAAATGCTGCAGCTTCTCATCGGATTGACCACCACTTTGTTGTAGCGGTGTCCAGACCGGGCCGGGGGCAACGGCATTTACGCGAATGCCTTTTTTAATCAACATTTTCGCCAAACTTTTTGTGAACGCTGTGATAGCACCTTTGGTTGATGCGTAGTCCAATAATCCGGGAGAAGGCTGGTAAGATTGAATGGATGTTGTATTAATAATGCTGGCGCCGGGAGGCATATGGGGTACGGCGGCTTTGGTAATCCAAAACATGCCAAATACATTGGTCGCGTAAGTTTCAATAAACTGTTCGGTAGTAAGATCGTCCAGTTCTTCAACAAATTGTTGTTTACCCGCATTGTTGACCAAAATATCAATTGAACCTAATTCGTCAGCTGCTTGCTGCACAAGGGCTTTGCAAAAATTTTCATCGGTAATATCACCCGGAATTGCAACCGCTTTTTGGCCCGCCTGTTGAATTATGTTCAATGTTTTCTGGCCATCGATCTCTTCACTGGGTAAATAATTAATCACCACATTAGCTCCTTCACGCGCGAACGCAATGGCTACCGCGCGTCCGATCCCTGAATCACCGCCGGTGATTAATGCTTTTCTTCCCGCGAGTCGGCTCGCACCGCAATAGCTTTCTTCACCGTGATCCGCCTGGGGCTTTAAAATTACATCTAATCCGGGGTCTGGTTGTTGTTCGTCGGTCTTATCCTGATCTTGCTTGCCGGCTTGGCCCTGACCTTTTGCGTACTGTGTTCGAGGATCTCGCATAGCGTGTTGATCAAAATTTTTCATAGCATTCTCCTTATTTGAATCAAATGAATGAGTCGGATTAAGCGAATATTGAAGAGGGTGGGCTTATCTTTTCCCATCATCTGTGCGGTAGGTAACCTGAGGGTAATTAAAAATAGTAAGCGCTGAATATGTTAGGTAATGCACCGAAGGATGTGAGGGACAGTGTTATGTATGACATGCATTACGCATAAAGTTATCTACAGCGAGGGTTTTAATATGAGTCAGCATCCTGAAGAGAGAAGTAAAAACACTAACGGAAAATCGAAATCCAGCGGCTCTGATGCTGGCAAGAGTGGTAAAGGAGATGCAGGTCAGGTTGAAAAGAAAGGTGGTAAAAGTACACCCGTGCGCAAGTAATAACAAAAGCGGAGCTTGGCTCCGCTTCTGATTATTCTGAAAAAAGTATTCTGTTCCAGTTAGTGCCTAATTGCATTTTTGGGTAGCTGAACTCGAAATATTGTGCCGTTTTCCGCAGTAGATGAGACTGAAATACTGCCGTGATGTGCAGTAATAATTTCGCGCACTATGTAGAGCCCTAATCCCAAGTTCTTTTTTAAGTTGCGCTCGGCATCGACGTTAGGAATTCTATGCATAAGGTCAAATATTTGATTTTGATTTTGTTCGGGAATCGGTGCGCCATCATTCTGAACAGTAAAAACAATGTGATCACCATGATCTTTGGTTTCCACCATGACAGCGGTATCTGTATTGCCATATTGCAATGCATTGCTGATAAGGTTTTGATAGGCTTGGCTCAACCTTCCCGCATCCCAATCACCTATGCAATTTTCATCGACGTGATTCACGATAATGCGGCCAGGGTTTGACAGCAGAAATTCCGCCACAACATCGTTCGAAATTTTGGCCAGATCCACATTGCTGGCGGATATTTGTAATCCACCGCCGATTCGGCACTGGGTGAAATTCAGTAAATTATCCAGCATTTTATTCATGCGCAATACCGTTGTGTGCATTTGCGTACCCAATTTGGCAGAGCGACTATCCTGGTCACCTGCCTGTGCCAAAAGCTGGGCACCTATTCCAATTGAGTTGAGTGGATCACGTAGGTCATGCCCCAGAACACCTAAAAATATATCTTGCGCAAGCAGAATGTTTTCGGTGTAACGCACGATAGATTCAGCTAGTGCTTGATCAATCCCTTCATTGAACCTAATAAGGTCATCGGTATCCTGGTCGTTGTCACATCGATTTTCGGCAAGCCAGAGTTTTAAGACGCTCGCGCGCAACGCTCGATATTCAGATGCTAATAAGTCGATTGTAAATCCAGAGCGCAACCGACAGTCGGCATGTGTTTCGGCAGGAGTTTCGCCCTTAGCGCTCGGTTGACGACCTTTGGACTTTTCGCTCCGCTCAAATTCGGATTGCGTGGTTGCTAAATCCTTGGCTATGGTGGCTAGCATTTCCTTCGCGTGGTCACGCAGCTCTTCATTGGTCATTTTTGTGGGCTGAATTGAGCGTGCAAAGCTTACCCATTCGGCGAGAATCTGTTCCATATTAGCCAATATAAACTGGTGTAGTCTCATAATGATCGCCTTGCAGGTAAGTTGATTCAGAGAGTCGCAATATTATGCTAATACGCGCGACTTAGGAATTATTCAGTCAAATGCAAAAAGCGGTCATAGGCGCCAATCATCCCGCGATTGTCCACACTGCCCCATCTTCTGTCTCTGAGCAAAAAGCTCGTTCAATCGATTAAAGAATATTTTTCCGATAACCAACAGATTTCAAGCTCGCCAAGGTTGTGTGTATCAGCGTACGGACGCCAATGATGGGATTAATTAAGGTTGCGGGACGATGTCAAATTAATTTTGAAAAATATTGGTGATAAGGAGGCTTTATGTATCTCTCTGGGATAGACCCACAAACATTTCACGTTACATTGGCCAGGTTTAACCGCGCACGCACGGCGATTGCTATTCCCTGCGACGATTGGGAAGCCTGTGAAAGTGCAAGTCTTAAAATGCGTCTGCTTGAAGGTCGCTTTTTGGAAGAGATGCGTTCAGCAATATCCTCGCTAATCGACGGTCTACCAACGCATCCCGATCAATTTGTTTCCTGGTTCGAATCGCTTATTGAGTGGGGGCCGGGCCAACATCATCCGCTATTTGATTGGCTGGCCGATCATGCGTCTGCCAATGAAATGAAATGGTTTCTTACGCAGGAGGCAGCGGGTGAGGCGGGCTTTGAAGACCTGCTGGCCTATACACAGGTTAAATTGCCTGCGCAGGCCAAACTCGAATGTGCGCGTAATTATTGGGATGAAATGGGCCGCGGTAAAGCCAAGGCAATGCACGGTCCTTTGCTCGAATCGATGGTACACGAATTGAAATTAAATCCGTCAATTGAATCCACCGAGTGGGAATCACTCGCCTTGGCAAACACAATGCTAGGTTTGGCGACTTCGCGTCGCTATACCTATCATTCGTTGGGCGCTCTTGGGGCTATCGAATTAACTGCGCCTTGGCGCGCGGCCAAAGTGTCGCTTGCTATGCAGCGGCTNNTATTGCTGAAGGTGCATTAATGCGCTTGCGCTGTGGGCAACTCTGCTACGAAAAATATAGCCAACATATGATGCTTGGGCTCCCTACAATTTCAAGCAAAAAATCTGTCGTTACGGAGCCGGTCTATGCCTAAGCTTAATTATGAGACTGTGCGATATGGGGATGACCCACAGGTGGGTGCATCGAATGCGAAACAAATTTTCTTGCTAGAAGAGTTGCTGCGCGCAATTGCATTACAAGGGTATAGCTTTACCACGGTGACTCCGCTTACCCATCAGCGATTTTTACTGGGCTTTGATGGACTTGCAAAAAATACCCGGGATATTTTTGGTTGGAACCTGCCGTTCAAAGCCACTATTTTACCCCCGTATATCTTTAAGATTATGACTGAAGCTGATTTGCTATTTAATGGTGGCGATTGTTTTCGCAGCAAAATTCGCATCTCCTCCCTGGGGGAAGATTTATTTTTGCACTCGCATTTTCCGACTAATGACTCACACGCAGTTTTTTTTGGACCAGACACTTACCGGTTTGCTCGTTTCGTTCGACATTCGTTGCGCCTTTTTCAACTGCAGTCAGGCTTTGCTGATCGCAGCATTCCCATTAGGGTCCTGGATGTTGGCTGTGGCAGTGGTGCAGGGGGCATCGCAGTGATCCGCTCCTTACCGATCCACCAACTCTATGAATTGAATTTAAACGATTTAAATTTTGCGGCGCTAGAGTATGCGCGTGTTTGCGCAAATGTAGCCGGAATACCGGTAAATGTGCTGCACGGTGATTTTTTTAATATTAAGAATTCACAATTTGATTTAATCGTCTCCAACCCCCCTTACCTGAATGATCCGGCAGCGAGGCTGTATCGGGATGGAGGTTCGCTCCTCGGGCTAGAACTTAGTCTACGCATTGCGAGGCATGCCCTGGGCTTGCTCGCGCCGGGCGGACGCTTTCTTTTATATACGGGTATGGCCATAACCAGTGACGATAATAATCCACTGCTTTCTGAGTTATTGCCGTATCTGGCTAATGATAAATTTCAGTGGACTTACGATGAAATTGATCCGGATATATTTGGCGAAGAGCTCAAGCAATCTAATTATCAAAATGCTAATCGAATTGCAGCGGTCGGGCTGACGGTGATGCGGATTACATAAATTGCGTCATCAACGGGATAACTAAAATCATTTTATTTTAAATGAAGCAATCAAGATCGCAGTAAATCTACCGCAGCCTCCAATTCTGCGGCAAGAACCTTAGACTCACCAATATCGATGTTTGGGTCTAATCCGAGGCGGTCAAATGCAGGTATTGCGGAGAAGTCCAAAGCTGAAATGGTGCTATCCCTGAAAAAATCACATTGCAACACTGCGACGGTAACCAAATCAGCGTAATCAGCGTGTGATTTTTGTTCATAAAAATTCAAATGTTTTTCGGGAATGCTTGCCATCTTTTCGGAAAAACCCCATGTTTTTAAAATAAGACTACCGATAGGTGCATGGATTTTTTCTATAACTTTATCAAGAGTGATGCTGTCATTAAGCAATAGTGGGTTTGCCTCAGCATAAGACAGTATTGGCAACACACCGATTTTATGAATGATGCCAGCCAAGGTTGCCTGATCCGGACGTAGTTTAGTGTAGTGTTTGCAAAGTACATGACTAATTGCCGCCACTTCGCTGGAGCGAAACCAGACATCTCGCATTCGCATATCAATTATGTCGGATGTGGATTGAAACATTTGCTCCATCGCGAGACTAGTAGCAATATTGCATGCGTACTCAATACCTAAGCGTATTAGTGCATTACTTAAATTGTCCACGGGTCGCCCCGCCCGTAGCAGGGGGCTATTTGCAACTCGAATAAGTCGTGCACTTAACGCGGGATCACAGCTAATGACATTTGCCAAACTTTCGATGTCAGCCGTGGGGTCGTCGGCAACTTCTCGTACTTTAAGCGCCACTTCGGGCAGAGTAGGTAAAACAAGCTGGTCACACTTAATGGCGGCAATTATATTTTCACTGACCTTATCGACAATATGATCCATAAATTATTCCGGAATGTTTATGTTCAGTTTATATTTTAAAAGTATAGATGAGTAATTATTGTGGGCAACTATGTCATTTTGTTGCGCCCTCAGTATCAGAATCTTGGTTATAAAGATTCCGCCACTCCTGATATTTTTGACTAAGCAGTGTGGCCTTAAGGTCGTGTGCTAGTATCAATCCATGAAATTTTATAAGGAGTGACACTAATGGATGAATTTCTGCGCCTCCGTAGTGTCCATGCCTACCAAATTCTCGATACTGATTCTGAAGCCGATTTTGATCAGCTTACATGGTTGGCTGCACATATTTCTTCTGCACCTATAGCGGTGATTACACTGGTTGATGAAAAGCGTCAGTGGTTTAAATCAGCATATGGCTTAACACTTCGAGAAACAGATCGCGAAATTGCTTTCTGTCATTATGCAATTCAAGGCGACACTCCCTTTGTTGTAGAAGATGCTCTTGAGGACTCGCGCTTTTCGGAAAATCCGATGGTAAGCGGCGCCCCGTGGTTACGATTTTATTTTGGTGTTCCGCTAATATCGCCCGACGGTTATGCCATTGGTACCTTGGCGGTTATTGATCGGGTGCCGCGTCAGCTTGAAGCCGAAAAAATTAGAGCACTCACTGTATTGGCGCAACAAGTGATGTGTAACTTGAATGCCAGGCGCGAACGATTGGCTTCAGAAAAGGCTGCCCATGATCGAGTAAAGGATATTATCTCAGCAGCCGCTACGGGAATTGCTGTGTCAACCGTAGAGGGCAGTTATCTTCTATTTAACTCCTACTATTGTAATCTGTTCGGCTACACCTTCGATGAAATGTCCTGCACGCGTTTGGTCGATTTGGTCCTGCCAGAAGATTTTCCTGAAATGCGTTCAAATCTCAAGGCTCTTTATAAAAATGATTTTTCCCGTTTTACAATGGAGTGTCGTTGCCTTACCAAAAATCGGAAAATTATTTGGATTAGAGCACAAGTGTCTTTGTTGCGCGATGCAGATCATGCGCCTGTTGCTTTTGTGGGAGTTGTTGATGATATCACTGAGCAGCGAAGAGGCGAGGATCAACTCAGGTTAATGGAAGCCTGCGTTGCGAGAATGAATGATCTGATTGTCATTACTGAAGCGGAACCCATAGACGAACCGGGACCAAAAATTCTTTATGTGAATGATGCATTTGTTACTCGAACAGGTTACAGCCGCGAAGAAGTAATTGGTCGCTCACCACGACTGTTACAGGGGCCTAATACCCAGCGTCAGGAGCTTGACCGCATTAAAAAGGCGATGAGCCGTTGGCAGCCAGTTCGCGCCGAATTGATTAACTATACAAAAACGGGACAAGAGTTTTGGTTGGAGCTGGATATTTTTCCTATTGCCAATAAAAAGGGTTGGTTTACACACTGGGCGTCGGTGGAGCGCGATATCACCGAGCGGAAAAAAATCGAAGAACAGTTATTTGATAGTGAGCATAGATTTAAATTAATCGCCAAAGCTACTGCCGATACCATATGGGATTGGAATCTGGTTAACGATAAGCTCTGGTGGAGTGACGGTATTGAAACGCTGTTTGGTTATCACATTGAGGAGCTTGAGCCCGATAGTCATTCATGGACATCGCGCATTCATCCCGACGATGTTGATTATGTCGTCGCCAGTATTACCCGAACGATTGAGAGCGACGCCAACAATTGGGTAGATGAATATCGCTTTAGGCGGAGCGATGGAGATTATGCCCACGTAGTTGATCGTGGTTTTGTTATCCGCGCAGAAAACGGCCAGGCGCTAAGAATGGTGGGTGGTATAACGGATGTTACCCAAGCCAAAAAAAATGAAAAGGAATTAAAAAAATTAGAAGAAATTAAGCGCTCGCAACAAGTGGCTGAACTGGCAAATCAAGCCAAATCCAGTTTTCTCGCCACCATGAGTCATGAGATACGCACGCCGATTAGCGGCGTTATCGGTATGGTAGATGTATTGCATCAGACCAGCCTTCAAGGTTATCAAATTGAAATGGTCGATATTATTCGCGATTCAGCAAACTCCCTTCTCAGTATTATCGACGACATTCTTGATTTTTCCAAAATTGAATCGGGCCGATTGGAGCTCGAAGCCGTTCAAATTTCACTTGAGCAAAACATTGAAAAGGTATGTGCTTTGCTTGATAACATGGCGATGGAAAAGGGCGTCGAATTATCATTATTTACGGATACACGATTGCCTGAATTCGTTATTGGTGATGAGCTTCGTTTGCGACAAATTCTGATCAATTTGGTTAATAATGCAATTAAGTTTTCATCACGAGCTGATCACCAGGGGCGGGTTAGGGTAAGTGTCAGTCCACATGCAGTGAGCGACAATAATATTGTTGTAGAGTTTGCCATTTCTGATAACGGCATAGGTATGTCAGAGCAGACTGTTGGTCGTTTGTTCACGCCCTTTATGCAAGCGGATACGTCCACCACACGGCATTATGGTGGTACAGGTTTAGGGCTGACCATTACGCGCCATTTGGTTGAGTTAATGCAGGGCGAAATAGTGGTAGAAAGCCGATTGGACATTGGTTCGGTATTTAAGGTGCGCATTCCCTTTTTGTTGGATGCATCAACGGGATTGTTACCCGCTAAAAATCCGGGTTTCAGCCAACTGCTATGTATGGTGATTGGCGATTCCGCTGGTTTGTCTGCTCTCTGGGTTGAGTATTTAAAGGCTGCTGCCGCACAGGTTATACAGGTTTCCACCCCGGAATTTATTCAATGGTATGAGCTGCGCCATCATTTCGCTCATTATGAATGGCTAGTGTTGATTGATGAAAATGAAGAAATACTTGAATCGTCATCGGCGCTTTCTATAGTTAACACACCTCATTCATTAAATCCGCATTTATATTGTCTGGTGATCGGTCGCGGTCATCGGCGTGAACTGCGCTGCGATGAGCAAGGTAATTATTTTATTGATGGTAATTGTCTGGGGCGCGCCCGCTTTTTTGAAGCAGTTAATATTGCGCTAGGGCATGCGACTGTGCGTAAACCTTTGGCGCGCGGATTTCATGAAAAGGATTTTGCTCCTCCGGTACGACAGGAGGCGCTTGAGCAGGGGCGATTATTATTGTTGGCTGAGGACAATGAAACCAATCAAAAGGTAATTACCCGACAATTGGCAATGTTGGGGTATGCGACAGATGTTGTAAGCGATGGAGCGCAGGCGATCGAACGGCTTGTTACCCATCACTATGCATTATTAATAACGGATATTCATATGCCGGTCATGGACGGCTATGAATTGATTGCCAAGGTGCGTGCATGGGATTCATCGTTGAATCAAATTCCTATTATTGCCTTAAGTGCCAATGCGCTGCGCGAAGAGGTGGATAAATGCAAACATTTGGGTGCCGATGAATATCTGGTAAAGCCCGCCTTGCTGCACGACTTTAAAAAGCTGCTCGATCACTATGTGCCGGGCGCTACGCACTTGCCAATTCAGTCTACATTAGCCCCAGCACACGCTTCGGCAATTGCGGGAAGCAAAGATCCACATCTGGATATCAATATTTTACGTGAACTAATTGGGGCCGATGACAAGGTTGTGTTTGAGTTTTTAGCTGATTATTTGCGAAATGCTTACCTTCTCCAGACCGAGATAATTAACAGTTTCGAATCCTCGGATTTGAACTCACTCGCAAGTAGTGCGCACAAACTAAAATCATCGTCGCGGGCAGTTGGCGCATTACATTTGGGGCGTATTTGTGAGGTTGTGGAAAATAACAGTAAGCAGCAACAATTAAACGAATTAGGTTCAGCCTACGTTATCTTTCATAATGAATTTGATCTGGTGGTAACGTTAATTAATCGGGTATTTGCTGAAAATGGAGTGGATGCACCGCATCCAAATTAAAATGAATCAAGAGATAAATTCAACAGTTATAGCCAGCATTAACGCCTTGGTCATTGATGATGATGCGTTCATGCTTAAAATCATGCAAAGAATATTGAATGTTAACGGTATTGCAAACGTAACTTGTTGTGAGAGCGGGCAAAGTGGACTGGACGCACTCAAACAAGCTCAGGAGAAGGTGGATCTGATTTTGCTTGACCTGAATATGCCGGAGATGGATGGCATACAGTTTGTTCGGCAGCTGGATTCCGAGCACTTTAAGGGCAGCATCATCCTTATAAGCGGTGAAGACGAGCGTATGTTAATTAGCGCTGAGAAATTAGTAGCGGCGCGGCACATTGGTATTCTTGGTCACCTCCAAAAACCTGTCACCCAAGAGGCATTATTGCCGCTGTTGAAGCAATTGGGTTCGCAAACTATTTTTGTTCCGTTGTCCTTAAAAACCTATTCGGCGGAATCTCTGGCCACCGCTATTGGGGGGGGGCAGCTGTTTAATACTTATCAGCCTATAGTTTCGCTCAAGACAGGCAAACTAAGTTGCGTTGAAGTGCTGGTGCGCTGGAATCACCCAACCGATGGTTTGGTCGGCCCGGATCAATTTATTCCGGTTGCAGAGGATAATAATCTCATCGATCAACTTGCCAGCGTGGTCTTAACTGAGGCGTTGGAACAGCATAAGAAATGGCAGGAAATGTCGCTGCATATTCCCATGGCTATCAACGTTTCCATGGAGAACTTAGCATCGCTTGAGTTTGCTGATAATTTCTCAAAAATTATGGTGGATGCCGGCCTTCTTACTAAAGATATTACCTTGGAGATAACTGAAAGTCGTGCGATGAAAGATCCTATGATCACGCTGGACACCCTCGCACGCTTGCGCCTCAAGCGTTTTGTTTTATCTATTGATGACTTTGGTACAGGGCATTCGTCGTTAGCACAGCTACGCGATATTCCTTTTGATGAATTCAAGATTGATAGAAGTTTTGTCACTGGCGCCTGGGCTGATAAACGTATTGGGGTGATGTTCGAAACCAGTTTAAACCTAGCCAAACGGTTATCAATGAAGGTGGTGGCTGAAGGCATTGAGTCAGAAAAAGATTGGGAGTTTGTTCGCTCTGCCCAATGTGATTATGCGCAAGGCTATTTTATTGCGAAGCCAATGGCGGGTGATGCGCTCCCTAAGTGGCTCTCTGCTTGGGGGGAGCGTGTACGGCGTGAGTTACTGCCGGAAACCAATACCGCAACCCTAACCATAAAGGCTAGTAAGCAGGGAACTGTGTTGATTATCGAGGATCATGAATTTCAGCGGCGTATT
>DQHS01000249.1 GCA_003524365.1 Cellvibrio sp.
AAACGAATCGGCTGCGCGCAAAAAAGTTGCCACACATTAGGCACCTGCCCCGCCTCTACCAGCTGCGCATAATTTTGCTGCTGGCGGATAACACGCTCAGCTTGATACTCACGAATCAATTCCCGCGCCCGCTCCTCTTGCGCACCGTCAGCAAGCCAAATTGCATCCAGCCCCACACGGAAAAATCCCGCATCGGTTTCGTAGTAGCTAATTTGATGTTCGTCTAATAGCGCGCGAATGTCCTGGGCTTCATCGTCAGGTACTTGCGCAAGTTTGAATAATAATCTGGCCATAATNNGTTCACGGTTTATATTATCTTGCGCGCAGCAAGCGTGTGGGCGCGAAATTTTGGGCGCAGTAAGCGGCGCCCCTACGGGGAAGAGTACCTTGTAGGGGCGCTGCTTGCTGCGCCCTACCTGCGATTGGTATTAACGTGCCTGATCACAGGTTTCATTTTCAGCGCCAGAGCGACTATGATCGACTACAACACCCAATTTGAAAGATAAGGATGAACGCATTGCTCTTTCGTATTGAACAGTCTGATACAGGGAACCAGCCCACATCTGGTACCTCATTAAAAGTGCAGCTGCATCTTTGCGGTGAATGGCAACTTGGCCATACACCTGATGGTGAGAGCCTTTACGCCGATATACCGGCTGAGTGCAAAAGCATCACCCTGATCACCGATGAACTTAAACACTGGGATTCCAGCCTTGCAGTTGCACTGCTGCAACTCGCACGCTGGTGCGAACAAAAGCAAATAACGCTGGATGCCAGTAACACACCGGAAACCTTGCAGCAGTTACTCAACCTCGCCACCGCTATTCCCGTCTATCAACCCGGCCCCAATACCGACAAGATGAGCTGGCTCGCTCAGCGACAAAAAACGATTACTGCACTGGGGGACAGTTTTGCGCGCACACTCACGTTTATTGGCGATGTCAGTCTCGCGTTTATCCACTGGGTGCAAGGCAATGCAAAAACCCGCAGGCAGGATATTTTCTTTTTTATCGATCAGGTCGGCCCGCGCGCGCTGGCCATTGTGACGTTAATTGCACTGCTGGTCGGCATGATTCTCGCCTATTTAGGTTCAGTCCAATTGCGTCAATTAGGCGCGCAGGTATACGTGGCCGATTTGGTCGCTATTGGTATGGTGCGTGAAATGGGCGCACTGATGACCGCCGTGATAATGGCGGGCCGCACCGGCGCTGCTTACGCGGCGCAGTTGGGCACTATGCAGGTAAATGAAGAAATTGATGCGCTGAAAACCATGGGCATTTCCGCCATGGAGTTTTTAGTGCTGCCGAGATTGCTGGCATTGGTTTTTATTATGCCGTTGCTGTGTATCTACGCCGATGTGATCGGCATTTTTGGCGGCGCTTTGGTTGCCGTCAGTATGGATGTCAGTTTTAGCCAATATATTTTGCAAACCCAGGGCGCGGTAGATTTAATGGATATCATGTCCGGTCTGATCAAAAGTGTGTTTTTCGGAATTTTAATCGCCATCGCCGGCTGTCAGGCCGGTATTGAGTGCGGTCGCAATTCCGATGCAGTAGGTATGGCGGCAACCAACGCCGTGGTACGCGCGATTGTTTATTTAGTTGTCGCTGATGCAGCGTTTAATATTCTTTACGACAAGTTGGGAATTTGATCTTCGTATTTGCCGACGGATACACCTCGTTCCCAAGCTCCGCTTGGGAATGCATATGCCCGACCTTAGTAAAGTACCGAAACCTAACCTATACACTCCCAAGCGGAGCTTGGGAGCGAGAACAGAGAATTAATCCTAATCGGAGTTGCAGTTGAATACAGAACCGTTTATCAGCGTGCGCGATCTGAGCATCGGTTATGGCAGCCGGGTGGTGCAGCAGCATCTGAATTTTGATATTAGCAAAAACGATATATTTTTTATTATCGGTGGCAGCGGTTGCGGCAAAACCACCTTACTCAAACACATGATTGGTTTAATCGCGCCGAGTAAAGGGCAGGTTTTGTATGAAGGTGTCAATTACTATCAGGCGAGTGAAGACACGAAATTAAAATTACTACAAAGCTGGGGTATTACTTACCAATCCGGCGCGTTGTTTTCCAGTATGACGCTCGCTGAGAACGTCGCCCTACCCTTGCAGTTATATACAGATTTATCAGAAAAACAAATCGCCGAAACTGTCGCGTACAAGTTGTCGTTAGTGGGGCTGGCCGGTTACGAGACCTTTTATCCGTCTGAAATCAGCGGCGGCATGCATAAACGTGCCGGGCTTGCACGCGCAATTGCACTAGACCCACAATTATTATTTTTTGACGAACCCTCGGCAGGGTTAGACCCCATCAGCTCCTTACGGCTTGATCAATTAATTGTGCAAATCTGCAAAGCGCTGGGCTCCACGGTGATTATCGTCTCACACGAACTGCCCAGTATTTTATCTATCGGAACCCACTGCGTGATTTTGGATGCACAAGCCAAAACCATGCTGGACTCGGGTGATCCGAAAGAATTACTCCATCACAGCAAGCACGAAAAAGTGCGTCAATTTTTGAGCCGTGCAGGAACAGCGGCAGCGGAGAATCAATGAAGAAGAACACATCGTTCAGGATAGGTGCTTTTATTGTCGGCGCGATTTCGCTGGTATTTTTAGCGCTATTGTTTTTTTCTGGCAGAGATTTATTTTCGCAAAAAGAACGGGTTGTTATGTATTTTGAAGGCTCGGTGCAAGGTCTGCAGGTGGGCGCGCCGATTAAACTGAAAGGGGTGATTCTGGGCGAAATAACTGATATTCAAATCAACTTTGACAGTAATACACAAGATAACGGTAACAAAAATAATTCCGCAAAAAATATTGTCACTGCGGTCACCGGTGATTTAGCGTTGAAACGTATCAGCCGTAAAGGCACTGATGTTTCGCTCGAATTCTTTGAAGAAGCGATCGAAAACGGTTTGCGCGCGCAGCTTAACTTCCAAAGTTTTTTAACCGGTCTACTCTACGTTGAATTGGATTTTTTCCCGGATACGCCCGCCACACTCTATGGCTTCAAAAAAGGCTACCTCGAACTACCGACTGTTGCGACTGGCTTTGAAGAACTTACCAAAAACTTGCAGGAGATCAACCTGAAGGGGCTGGTTAAAAATTTGGATCAACTGACATTACATCTCAGCAAGATAGTAACAAGCGGAGTGATTGAGCAAACGCTGGGTAGCGTAAAATTGGCGGCCGACAGTTTCACCAACACCTCTAACACTCTGGGTCAGGATGTTAGCTTGCTCAGTAAGAATTTGAGCCACACCAGCAGTCAGCTTGATAAATTATTAGTGTCGCTCAACCAACAAACGCCTATCGTAGCGGGTGAACTGCGGGCGAGTATGGTGCAATTGCAAAAGAGCCTGGTGGAATTGGACAAGGCAACTAACAGTGTGCACCAAAGCTTCTCTGAAGACGCACCGCTGGTAAACCAGCTCACTGAAACACTCGACGAAGTAAGCCGTTCTGCGCAAGCGTTTCGCACACTCAGTGAAACCATTGACCAACAACCTGAAGCCTTTTTACGCGGTAAAAAATTAACGGATAAGGATGAATAAACCTATGCGCGTTTTTATCATTTTATTTTTGATCAGCAGTCTACTCGTTGGTTGCCAACAATCGCCACGCAAACAATATTATTTATTGAACGCGACACCTACCACAAACCAGACTGCAGAAATAACCCAAACACTGGGCTTGGGGCCAATCGAAGTCGCGGATTATTTGCGCAACCCCCAAATAATTATTAATCGCAACACCAACCATTTGCAGATCACCGATAACGCCTATTGGGGCGAACCTTTGCAAAAAGGAATCGCGCGGGTGTTAGCAGTGAACTTAATGAACCACCAAACAAATTCCCTGATAGAAACTTTTCCCTGGCGTAGCGACTCCACTCCCAACCTCAGCTTGCGTCTCACTATTTATGATTTGCAGCTAATCAATGGTGAGGCCGCGATTAATGCGAGTTGGAAATTAATCGACAATAAAACCAAAGCGGTGTTATCGCAGCAGCATTTTGTGCGCAATAAATCCAGTGGCGACAGCGCCGCTGAAATTGCTGCGACCTACAGTGAATTACTCGCCGAATTGGCTGGGGAAATGAACCAAGCACTCGCAGCTCACAACTGAATTGCAAGCAAGGCAACTCATGGACTTTCACGCATGTAAATGTTTTGAAAGTGTTGTGGCGCGGGATTTATTTTCGTGCTTCTTTTATCAACGCGCGGCAGTTTGCATCAGGTGCATCCCCATCCTCCACAAACGCCAGAAGGGCCGCCAAGGGTGTTAGCAGCGCGCCTAACGCAATAGCAGCCACCCCACGACGGGTCGTTTTTTCCTTGTCGATTCCAATCGACGGAGATTTAAGATTTCCGGTAATCGTAATAGGAATGCGCAAAGAGAGCAGACTGTTGTCTTTGGGCTTTGCATCCAGGCGCGCGTCAATTACCTCGTCTTTTAAATCGATATCCACATTGCCCACCAATAACGAATCTCTGGTATCCAGTGCCACCACATTCGACGTGAGCATTCCATCTTTGACATTAAAATTCATTACACCGCAATTAATGCGCGTAGATTTATCTTTGCCCACAAACAGCGGCAGCGCTTGTCCGATATCCAGATCAGCTGCCTCAATTAACAACAAACTTATTTCACCGCCGGACATAATCAGCGCTAAATCGCCGTTACTGGTTGCGAGAACGTCAGCAAGTGATGCCCCCTTACCCGCGAGCGTTATTTTTCCACCGAATAAGCCTTTGGTATTGGATTCAAAACGCGTGCCTTTAAAAAATTGAGTAAGGTTTAGCTGACGCAATTTTAAATTCATCTTCATCGGCGGCAGTGTGGGGTTCGCATCAATTTCAATACTGCCTTCTACCCTGCCGTCTGCAAGCGCAAGGTTGAGTGGATCGAGCTTTAAAACGCCGTTGTGCAAATTAAAACGCACATCCATTCCTTTAAACGGTAAATGTGGCGCATCCACTTTGATAGCTTTTAACCGTATATCAAGATCGGTAGCGAGCAAGCGCTCACGGCTCAAGGGGACATCAGGAATTAATTTTTTTGGCTTGGCAGCTTCATCTTCTGTTGAGAGACCAATAAATCCACCAAGGTCAGCGGCGTCTAATACATTTGAGGTTAAATCCGCCGTTAAAAAACCGCGCTTGCCACTGAGGTCGTACGACAAATTCCCTGCTAAATCACTATTTCCCACCAGCCCTTTAAAGCCCTTATACGCCCATACATCACCGGATTTGGTGAGCTGCCCCTCGAGGGTGTAATTCGGCGTAGGCGGCAAAGGAATAGATGTGAGGTAGAAAATATCAGCAAGGTTGGCGCCTTCTATTTTTAACAGGGCATCAACACCGTCCAACTTTAGTGGATTCCGGAATAAGCCATCAATCAGCACTTTCGTCTCGCCCATCTCCAGCCTAAGCCGCAGTGGAAATGACACCGATGCATCCCGCAATTCGCTCAGCGAACCACCGATCGCCGTAAGACTGAAATCTTGTTCTTGTAATCTACCCTTTCCGCTTAACGCGTAACCCTTTTCAAAACCGGGATTGGCAGCAACAGTGGTTTCATCATTTGCTGTGACTGAATCTAGTTGCAAATCCAGATTCAAACCTTTGAGGTCATCTTTAAAAATGATATGACCACGGCTGATTTTTAAATGATCAATGACGGGAAAATTAAAGCGTCTATCGGGGTCGTCAGCGTCATCAGGATTCGCAGACTTGAGCGCAGGGAAATGCCAATTTGCGGCATCAACGGATTTTCGCTCAACATAAATTTCCGGTGCGATAATCGTTATGTCACTAATGTCGATATGGCCGCGCAATAAGCGAAGTGGTTTGAAATGTAAATCAATCAATTCGACGCGTGCCATATCCGGCTCGCTGAAATCCGCGGCATTTTGTAAGCGCAGGTTTTCAATATAAATGTGGGTATAACTCCAATGCCACTCGACCGTGATCGCGCCATCCACCGAGATTTCACGCCCCAGTATTTTGCTACCTTTGACTTCGATCAATGCACGCAGCAAGGATTCGGAAAATACTATGATGCACAGTACACTCACAACAAAAAGCGCCACAACGGCAGCAAAAACTCCAACGGCCGTCGCGACGAAAGGGCGCTTACGAAAATGAGTGATGAGCATAAAAAGTCCATAGAAAGGTTCAGGATAATCATCGCGGTAAATCGCGACTGCCTCTGTACGCAGACGCACTTACCGTAAAATTTACCAGCCGGATCAGGTACCTATCTTTGTATGCCGATGTGTTGCAATTAGGTCTATGATATGTTTTTGAATCGCTACCGGAAGGAAACGTCCTATGAAAGTTGCCGTATTCAGTACCAAGCCCTATGACCGCGAATTTTTAGCGCGCGCCAACAGCTCACTCGCCCACCCCCATGAATTACTGTTTCATGAAACCCAACTCAACCCACATTCCACCTTACTTGCACAAGGCTGCACTGCCGTATGCTGTTTTGTGAATGACAATGTAGATGCAACCGTTCTGCAACAACTATCCGATTTGGGCATAAAACTCATCGCACTGCGTTGTGCCGGTTTTAATCAGGTGGATTTGGTTACCGCAAAAAAACTCGGCATAGTCGTTGCGCGTGTCGCCGAGTATTCACCGCACGCCGTTGCGGAACACGCATTGGGTTTGATTCTGATGCTCAATCGCAATTTGCATCGCGCTTACCATCGCGTGCGTGAAAATGATTATTCATTAAATGGTTTGCTCGGTTTTGATATGGTGAATAAAACCGTGGCCGTAATTGGCACCGGAAAAATCGGCCAGGTATTTGCAAAAATTGTGCAAGGGCTTGGCTGCCGGGTGATTGCTTATGACCCTCAACCCGCCCCTATAGTCGCGGCTACCGGCGTGCGTTATGTAGCACTTAATGACATATGGCCCGCCGCTGATATTATTTCCCTGCACTGCCCGCTCAACAGCAATACCCATCATTTAATTAATGCCAATAGCATCGCGCAGATGAAAAAGGGAGTGATGCTGATCAATACCGGGCGCGGCGGTTTGATTGATACGCGCGCGGCGATCACCGGGTTAAAAAGCAAAACGATTGGCTATCTGGGTTTGGATGTGTACGAAGAAGAAGGTGATTTATTTTTTGAAGACAATTCCAATCATCTGCTGCAAGACGATGTGTTTGCCCGTTTGCTGACATTCCCCAATGTGGTAATCACTGGCCATCAGGCTTTTTTTACGCGCGAGGCGTTGACGGCCATCGCCGATATTACGCTCGCCAATATCAACCACTTTGCGCGTGAGGAATTCACGCAGATGTGTATCGTCAGTTAATTCGTGCGCTCACCGGCACACTCACCGGAATACCTACCGGGACAAAGGAATAGTTCGATGCATAACATCACCGATTCAGTCGCCGCCGATTCGCTCTTATTGAAAGATCCTCCGTTATTGGATGGCGCCCACGCACAAACGCCGGAACAATTATTGACTGCGCTGAACGGCATCGTCGCTGGCCTCACAGAGGCTGAGTCCACTACAAGGCGCCTGCGGTGGGGCGATAACCAACTGCCGGTTACACCACCCACTCCCGCTTGGCGCCGCTGGTTGCGGCAATTTCACAATCTGTTTATTTACGTTTTACTCATCAGCGCGACCATCAGCTTGGTCCTGCAACATTGGGTAGATACCGGGGTTATTTTGGCCGTGATACTGGTCAACGCCGCCATAGGTTATGTGCAGGAAGGTAAAGCTGAAGCGGCGCTGCGTGCGATTATGTCGCTCAGCAAAAGCCTGTCCATGGTGGTGCGCAACGGCGCGGGGTTTAGTATCGACAGCAGCCAACTGGTGCCAGGGGATGTGGTCATGCTGCAGGCGGGCGATAAGGTGCCTGCGGATTTACGCTTGATCGAATGCAAGGAACTGCGCTGCGATGAAGCCTTACTGACTGGCGAATCCCAATCTGCCGCCAAAACGACAGCAACACTGCCCCCGGAAACCCTGCTCGCTGAGCGCCGGAACATGGCGTATATGGGCACTCTAGTCACCCAGGGCACCGCACGCGGGCTGGTAATTAACACTGGTATTCGCACCGAAATCGGTGCCATCAATCAACTGGTGCAGCTGGTGAAAACCACCGCAACACCCTTGCAGCTCCAGCTGGGAAAACTCGCTCAACAGCTGACCGTTGCTATTTTGGTGCTGACAATTGCCACCATGGCGTTTGGTATTCTGGTGCGCGATTACACCCTCGCGCAGATGTTCCAAGCCGCGATTGGTATTGCCGTCGCCGCTATTCCCGAAGGCCTACCCGCGATAGTGACCATCGCGCTTGCGTTAGGTGTGGGACGCATGGCGGCTGAACATGCATTGGTGCGCCGCCTGCCCGCTGTGGAAGTGTTGGGCTCGGTGGATGTGATTTGCACCGACAAAACCGGCACCCTTACCGCCAACGCCATGACCGCGCGCCAGCTGGTCAACACCAACAACCACTACCTGATCAGCGGCGAAGGCTATGAACCACGCGGGGATTTTCGCCGCAAAGGCGAACGCCAGCCCATCTCGCTAGAGGCACTTGGCGAAGACCCGCAATTAGTACATGCCTGCCGTATCGCGCTGGTCTGTAACGATGCCAACCTCACCCACGACAATAATCGCTGGCAGTTGCACGGCGACCCGACCGAGGGCGCACTCCATGTAATGGCACTTAAATCCGGCCTGACGAACAAACAGTCAAAACAGCAATGGCCTCGTTTGGATGAGTTGCCCTTCGAGTCTGAAAAACGCTACATGGCCGTGTTACACCGTTTCGACAATAGCACTGGAGATAACCTTGGGAATGATGCCCAAGCCATGGCGGTTAAAGGCGCGCCCGACCGTCTATTGGAACTCTGCCAATGGCAACTGGGCGAATCCGGCAATGAACCCTTGGACAAAGCCTACTGGCACCAACAACTCACTGATTTGGCGGCGCAGGGCATGCGCGTATTGGCACTGGCATGCAAAACCCATCCCGATGACCAACCATCACTCACTCACAAGCATATGCACGAAGGGTTGGTGATGGTGGCGCTCGCTGGCCTGAGCGACCCGCCCCGCCCCGAGGCAATCGCCGCCATTGATGCCTGCCACAGCGCGGGCATTAGAGTGATGATGATCACGGGCGACAATCCGGTCACGGCAGCAGCCATCGGCAAGGAACTCGGGCTCAACGCCAAACGGGTGATGACCGGTGCCGAGCT
>DQHS01000051.1 GCA_003524365.1 Cellvibrio sp.
AAGTTTCAAGGCCGTCAATAAGGCCACCGATTTACAGGGGCTCCCCCCCTTAAATATTAACCATAAGGCGGTGACCTAAAAGCGGTGACACCTATATAAGGCTGGGTTTGGGGATTTCAACGGAAGGGGGTGAAAATTGTCGAAAAAGCGCTGATTTATTCACTTTTTGGGGTTTTTGATGCAGGAGTTTCGGGTTGCTGGTCAATAAGCACACCATTACCAGCTTTGTCCGAATCCGTTTGCGCCGAACCTTGATGTTCATAGACATTGCCGGTCGACGATGTAAATAGTCCCGAATTGAAGGGATCAGCACCGGCCGTTTTAAAACCTCGCACACTGGCACTCGCTGCGATTTTTGCCAGCCAGCGCTTGAGCAACAGCCCACGCACCAAAGGGATAAAACACAGCAGCGCAATCAGATCAGTAATGAAACCAGGGATAATAAGCAGCACTGCACCCACTGCTTTAAACAAACCATCGGCAAGAGTTTGAGCGGGCATAGCACCGCCACTGCGCACATGTTGCGCCGCACGCAACATGCTTGACGCGCCCAAATAACGGAGCAAATTGATGCCGATAAAAATCATCGCCACCAACCAGACAATCACCGCCAGGGCACCTGTTTCCGAGCCGATTGCAATCATCAGCCAGAGTTCAAGTACCGGTAACAACAGGAGCAGGAGAATCGGAAAGCGCATCAATAGAATCCTAAGTAGCGGGCGCGCAGTTTACCACTTGTAGCTCACCCCCAGCGACATACGCGTGTCTTTACCTTTACGCGCCGGTTGCGGCTCGTTATCTAGCCAGTAATCGATTTTGAATTCGGAATAAATACGCTTGAGGATCATCGAGCTTAATCCTGTTGCGGTCTTTACCCGCCAGTTGGGATTATCTTCAGTTGACTGCAGCATTTCATTATTGTGGAAAAAACCAACACCCCACGGCAAGTTGTAACGGAAATCGGTAGCGAGGCGCAGCGCCATAAACGAATCTTCTGGAGCAAAGTCACCGACTAAATCAGCCGGAAATACGTAGCGCTCATCCATATAAGCCAATCCTGTTTTTAGCGATAATGCCGATGCAGAGGTTTCAAAAAATTGATATCCAGCACCCGACCCCAGGCTTTTGTATTTAGCCATACCCCGCTGTGGATCTGCACCAAGCAGTGCACCGTTGTACCAAAACCAATGCTCGCCTAAAAACCAATCAAGCGAATAGCGCGTATTCCACCGCTCTTGCGGTGCAGAATAAAACCAGGACGAGCGCGAATATTCTGCACCCACCACATGGCGAAAATCACTGCGGCGAAAATCCATCTCACTCTGCAAATTCCACTCGTCGCGCACCTCATTACCGCGCGAGTAGGCACCCCACAAATTCAAACGCCCGTGATGCACATAAGCGCCTTTTTTATAATCCTCATAGGGCACCAGCGTTTTGATAGTCAATAATGATGTGCGTTTGATGCGCGATGATTTTTCACATTGATAAACCAACTGCTCCGCTTCCATTTTTTCCAACAGGCAAGCGGATTTGCTGCCGTTAATTTTTAACGGCTTGGTTGAAGCGATATTGGCAATATTGGTTTTCTTAATCCACTGCTCACCGAAATTGGTGGATTTCCACACCAGATGCTCACCATCAACACGCACCAGCTCCCCTTCAAGCCGATCACCGTTGCTCAACTCCACCACACCGGCCTGCACACCGATACTCAAGAAAATGACAAAAATGCTGGCAATATGCTTCACAATTAACCTATTCGGGTTTATCAACTGATATGAGTCTATTAAAGTGACCGCATCACCAGTGAGCAACGTCAGAAATGTTAATAGTGTAAATTTAGGTTAGGCTTGGGTTTATTGCGGTAAGCTCCTGTTTAGCAAGATCAATTTACGAGCACAGCAGTCAAGATGGCATCAACTCCGACAGCAACGACATCAGCAACTAACAGAGAAGCCATATATTTGGCATTGATGTCTATTCCCGCAGGCAAAGTTATTACTTACGGACAACTTGCTGCCCTTGCCGGACTACCTGGCGCAGCGCGTCTGGCGGGAACTGTGTTGTGCGGATTGCCAGAAAACACTGAATTGCCTTGGCACAGAGTGATTAATGCGCAGGGGAAAATTTCATTGCCGCACGATACAGCCGCGTACAAAAAACAATGGCAGCGCCTACAAGCAGAAGGCGTGGAAATAAAGAATGGAAAAATCAGTTTGCGTATTTACGGTTACAATAATTAACCACTTTTTAAATACCGCAATTTTTTGCCCCTATTGCTGAAACAGCACTGAACTAAAAAATTATGACTCCAACTGCGCAAGCATCACCTGAACAAAACAACTACAAAGGCTGGCGCGGTATCAAGCGCGCGTTTGCGACTCCCTCCGCACTTACCATGCTGTTTTTGGGTTTTGGCTCTGGCCTGCCGTTTTTATTGGTGGGCGTTACGCTCTCCACTTGGTTACGCGATACCGGCGTAGCGCTAAGTGTGATTGGATTGATAAGTTACGCCAGTTTTTTTTATGTGTTGAAATTTTTGTGGGCACCGTTAATTGATCGCTACCCACTACCTTTTTTAGGCCGTCGTAAAGGTTGGTTGGCGGTATCGCAATTACTGCTAATTATTGCGCTCGCTAGCATGGCGTTAATGGGCCCAGAATCGTCGCTATTATTGTTTGTCGCACTTGCGGGAGTCGTAGCATTTGCGGGAGCCACGCAAGACATAGTCATTGACGCCTATCGCATTGAAGTGGCGCCACTGGAATCACAAGCAGCGCTGGCGGCAACCTATATTTTGGGCTATCGCTTCGGGTTGATTGTATCAGGCGCCATAGCACTTTATTTAGCGGAGCTCACTGGTTGGACAACAGCCTATTTAATAATGGCCGCCTGTATTCTGCTGCCGTTATTAGCGGGCTTATTATCTAAAGAGCCAGCCGCGCAGGAATTGATTGTGCGTGAAATTCGTTTATGGGATGCGTTTATAAAACCATTCCAGGAATTTTTTTCGCGCAACGGAATTTGGCTAGCATTGGCATTGTTAGCATTCGTCGGGCTGTTCAAATTGCCCGATCAAATGATCGGCGTATTGGCCGGGCCATTTTATTTGGACTCGGGTTATACCAAAGCCGATATAGCCACAGTTTCAAAAGTTTACGGGGTTTGGATTGGTATCGCAGGCGCATTTCTGGGCGGGATCTGTATAGCAGCATTTAGTTTGCGCTCGATGTTGGTGATAGCGGCGCTTGCTGTTTCTGTTTCCAATATTGCGTATTTATTGATGGCTAACAACCCAGGAGAAAGCTGGGCCTTTTTTGCCACGATCAGTGCAGACAATTTATCGCAAGGGTTTGCAGGTGTTGTGTTGGTCGCATTTATGTCAAGCCTCACCAATCGCAATTTCACTGCAACGCAATATGCACTACTCGTTTCGCTCGCGCATTTACCGGGTAAATTTATTGGTGGCTTGTCTGGCTATATAGTGGAAGCAAGCAGCTATTCCACCTTTTTTGTTATGAGCACTTTGTCGGTCATCCCTACCCTGATATTACTCGCATGGATTTGGCACCGCATTCAGGATGACAATCCGAAATAGATCTGAACAACTATTTCAGGACGGGACAAATAAAACTAAAAAGGCCGCTGAATTTCCCCAGCGGCCTTTTGATTTACAGAAAATTTCAACGCCATTTGGCTTAAAAAATTAATCCCTGAAGTTCTCAAATTGCAACGGCAAGTCGATATCCTCGGCAGCACGCAACATGGCAATCGCCTCTTGTAGATCATCGCGTTTCTTCCCGGTAATACGCACCTGATCACCTTGAATTGACGCCTGCACTTTCAACTTGCCATCTTTAACCATGCGCACAATCTTTTTCGCCAGCTCAGTTTCTATACCAGTACGCACTACAATGTCTTTCTTTACTTGTTTGCCCGCCGTTTTAACCGGCTTGATTTCCAAGCAGGAAACACCAATACCATTTTTGTGCAGGGCACTTCTTAATGAATCCAACATGGCATCGAGTTGATATTCATTGTCCGCAGTGATAGTAATTTCATATTCTTTGCGCTCGAATTTGGCATCCACACCCTTAAAATCATAGCGGCTGATAATCACTTTACCTGCCTGATCAACCGCATTGGTGAGCGCATGCTTATCAACTTCTGAAACCACATCAAACGATGGCATAACTAACCTCTTCCAAACAAAATTAAATCACTATTAAAACATCAAGAGTTAAACAATCAGTGTTGCAAAAGCAATCACACAAACCCAAAACAGCAGCGAGCGTGAGTAGATTGGCAAGCTGGACTTGACCAAGGCAAACGAGTATGCGGGTTCGGTGTGTGTGGTAATAACATCACCGGTCAAATCTTCGATAATATCTTGCGTCTCCTCTTCCAACTCTTCCTGCAGTTCGGCTTTTTCGGCAGCGTCCATTTGCGCCATAGCGGCGTCAGAACAGTCTGTGGGTGCACCCAATGCACCACGCAAGCACTCATTCAGCACATAATCCGATGAGCTGTGAACATCCAATAAATTTTTGCGCAATGGACAAGTTTCAAAATTGCCCACTAATGCCCACGTGATCCCCATCAATCGCACCGAAGGCAGTTCAAGCAACCATAACCATTTGTTGGAAAGCGCCTGCGCAGCGCTGTCGCCCTCTGAAAAATCGCGGTATAACACGCTCAGGCGATACAACAAGGCACCAAAAGGCCCCGCAATAAAAAACCAAAAAAGGACAGCAAAGGTGCGCTCAAATCCGCGATAGGCAATCACTTTCAACGCCTCTGTGTGCAGGCTGCGCCAATCTGCGGTGGTGGCATTATTCACTGGCATTGCGCCGCGTAAGCGGTCAAGCAATTGCACTGCTGCCACATTATCACCACGGGTTGCGAGCGAAATATACTCTTGGGCATCGGCCAAAATATTGCCGCGCCCCAAGCTATAGAGCAGTACTGGGACGTAGAGGAAAAACAACCATTGCTTGCCAGCGAAGTGGTGAATCAGTACAAAAATGAAGACCAACGCCACCAAGGGAATTAGCAGCGCCACAAGCATTGGTGGTACTGCAGAAGCAGAAAATCCGGGAATTTTTTGCAGGCGATTAATTAGCCATTTAAACCAGCCATCATAGTGAATGATACTGGCGGAACCCAACCAGTAGACTATGGCAAGAACTGCAACCAAACTGAGAAAAATCATTGTTGTCCCACTCTCATCAATTAGCCGGAAGACTGAACCAGCGCGTTGCGATATCGCTGCCAATCAAACGCGGGACCCGGATCTGTTTTACGTCCGGGCGCTACATCTGAATGACCGGTAATACGCTCAGGTGTTAGTTTAGGATAAGTCAGCAGCAACTGGCGAGTAACTTTCTCCAATGCGCGATATTGCGCGTCACTAAAAGGAATCTCGTCTGCACCTTCCAACTCTATGCCAATACTGTAATTGTTGCAGTCGGAGGCACCCGCAAAACTGGAACTACCCGCGTGNNGTAAACGGGACAAACTGCGTGACTTTACCGTCACGTTCGATGAATAAGTGCGCAGAAACCTTGAGTTCGGCGATGGTTTCAAAATAGGGATGCGCACTCGCATCCAGTTTATTTTGAAAAAATTGCTGCACATAGCCACCGCCAAATTCACCGGGGGGCAGGCTAATATTGTGAATAATCAGCAGGCTGATATCGATATTATCGGGGCGTAAATTAAAATTCGGCGACGGACAGTGCTCGGCCCATTGCAGCCAGCCATCGACTATGAACGGTGTGTTTTCTGTCATCTGTCGTACCAAATTGGTTATACCGGGGCGGATGAACCTGCACGCCCAAGCAGAACTTGGGCGTGCAGCAATCAGGATGCTATGCAGGAATAGTCCGGTCTTGCGCCCATAAACGCAAGCTTGCGATCTGCTCGGACATTACCACCGACAACGGACTGGTGGCCGCAATTTCACGCAGTAGAATATCGGTAGTGAGCGGTTTGGCCTCAGCACCCGCGGAATAAAGTGCTGCAATAATCGCTTGCTCAATTTCCGAACCGGAAAACCCTTCCGCCGCATCAGCCAACTGATCGAGATTAAAGTTGGCCACGACACAGTTGCGCTTGCGCAGATGAATGGAAAAAATATCTTGACGCACTGTAGATTCAGGCAGATCGACAAAAAAGATTTCGTCCAATCGCCCCTTACGAATTAATTCCGGTGGTAGGCGCGAAATATCATTACTGGTGGCGACAATAAACACGCGCGTGCGTCGCTCTGCCATCCAGGTTAACAATGTCCCCAATAAACGTTGCGATACACCGTTATCGTTGCCGTCCTGCGCCATGCCTTTTTCAATTTCATCAAGCCACAATACGCAGGGCGACATAGCATCGGCGAGTTTTAATGCCTCACGCAAATTGCGCTCGGTCTCGCCGTGAAATTTGTTGTAAAGCGCACCTACGTCCATGCGCATTAGCGGTAAACCCCACAAACCGGCCACCGCTTTAGCGGCAAGACTTTTACCACCGCCCTGCACACCGAGTAACAAAATACCTTTTGGGCGATCAAGTTTAGAATCGTCATCGTTAAACGCATCGCGCCGGGTTAACAACCAGCGCTTTAAATTGACCAAGCCGCCGACATTGGAAAAATCTTCTGTCTGCTGCTCAAAGCTGATCACGCCTTCCATATCCAGCAATGCAAATTTAGCCTTATTGATACGCGGCAAATCATCTTCATTGAGCGAGCCATCATTCCAAATCGCCGAGCGAACCAACCGGCGCACATCGCTCACACTCATGCCCTGTAAATTATTGACGACTTTTTTCAGTGTAATATTATCAGTTTTGACACGCGCGCCCGCGTGGCGATCAGACCAGTCTTTAGCCTCCTCGCGAATAATTTCCATGATCCTGTCTTCGTTGGGCAAGGTGAGTGCATAAGAGGCGCTGTAACGCGTCAGCTCTGCAGGCAAGCGTAATTGATGGCTTAGCAGGACAAGCGTGTGCGGCACTGCAAAGTGGTTGAGTGCAATATCTTTTAGTAAGCGTACTACTTGTGGTTGATCAGTGAGAAACGGATGGATATCGCATAGGGCAAACATGGCCGGCTGCTGCTGTTGCTTGATATGACGCAACATTTCTTCCGGCTCATTCAGCTCGCTACCCTTGGGTACCAATTGCGGGCCAAAATTCAACCGTGTGAGCCCCTCCGTAACCGACCAGCGATGCAGATCCTTGCCAT
>DQHS01000286.1:0-172 GCA_003524365.1 Cellvibrio sp.
CAAAGATATCGATATTGGGCGCACAATAATGTTGCAGGTCTTTTTGCTGCGTAATCTCTGGTACTACTCCCAGCTCATCAAAAAGTTGTTCGATGGCGATAGGGCTTAACTCTGCACCCACTACCTGAAAGCCTTGCGCGAGCAGCCAATGAATATCCAGCGTTTTTCCGCA
>DQHS01000286.1:210-10182 GCA_003524365.1 Cellvibrio sp.
GTGCCAAACCCAGTGCGGGGAAATGTTTAACCAGTAACGGGTGTGCATCACTGTTGTGAAAACCTATGTCGCTCTCTTGCCATTTCTTATGCCAAAAATCGGGTTGCATAAATTGCTCTTGTTGCTGAGGGTNNTAGGTTGGGCAGCCATGCCCAACATGTCCATGTTTCCGTTCAAACCGAAAATTAAAAAGATGATTCTGTATTTTTAATTGGCATTGTTCCTGTTTTGTTGTTTGTGGTGTTGGGCATGGCTGCCCAACCTACGCGAATTTATGGATGCTTGAATATGGCCAGTCTTGGGCGTTGCTTACGTAACCGTGTTTTACGGGGTTGTGGTGTATGTATTCAATGTGGTTGTAAAAATCCCGTTCGTCGCGGATGGTGTGTTCCCAAAAACGACGTTGCCAGATGCCGCGTTCACGTTTTCGCAAGCGGGTCATTTTTATGTTTTCAGTTTTTGGCAGCGACATGGAAAAGTGGCGTTTTATTAACATCCAGCGCATAGAATAATCATCATCCCCTTGGGGTAATGTCCATAACGCATGAATGTGATCGGGCAATACCACCATTGCATCGATCGTAAACGGATGGCTCGCCTTTACCGTTTTCACCGCAGCCCGCAACGCAACGATATTCGCCACCAATAAATTGCTCTTTCGATCCGCGAGTGTCACCGTAAAAAAATAACACCCACCCTCAATCCGCACCCGTCTATATCGCATAATTCGCTCCCTGTAGGTTGGGCAGCCATGCCCAACATGTCCATGTTTCCGGTTAAATCAAAAGGTAAAAAAGTAATTCCATGTTTTTAAATTGCATTGTGCCAGTTTTGTTGATTGTCGGAATAACCTGTTGGGCATTGCTGCCCAACCTACATGCTTAAAAATAATCATGTATCTAGATCACACATCAGAAACCACCAAAACCAAAATGTGTGCCGTTGATTGGTTTTTCGCATTCACAAAACAATGTGTAGTTTGCGATTACGAATGCTGCGGTTCGCAGGCTCAGCCTGCGCGGCCCGCCTCCAGCTAGGTTGAGTCCAACCTTTGGGCTATCAATTTATTTGAGTTTGGATGGGGCCGGGAGGATAGAATCCGGCGTTGTTAGTTTCATCTTTGAAATAGATGACAGGCTTGTCATTTTCTATGCGAAACTCAATTTTTACTTTTATGTTGGCAACTGTGTATTTTGTATTTTTAACTTTAGGTGGTGCATAGGCCCAGTGTTGCAAGCTTTGCAGTGCATTTTTCTGAAAGTCCAGGTTTTTAGGGGTGGAAAGGATTTTTAATTGTTTTATTTTTCCAATTGTTGGTGCTGTAAATTCAGCAATGACATCTCCTTGCTCTTTGTTCTCGAATGCTGATGCAGGATAGTGCGGAGTGTCGATGAAAATGGGAATTAGATCGTTGTCCATTAATCCGCCACCGGAGGGTGAGTTTTTTATCAAATCTTCCATGGAGTATTGTTTGTAGATCAATACATTTTCGGTTGGTAGCGCATAGTCTGGATCGGATAGTACAGATCTATGATATTGAATTATACTTTCTTCGGTGGATGGCGGATTGCTTTTAGATCCTTTAACTATTTCGTCAGAGGGATTCGTTGCTGGCTTCTCTTGGGTTGTTCCGCATGCTGTAAGTATGCAAATGCTTGCAATAATGCAAAGTAATTTTTTTCGAGCATTATTTTTCATAATGTTATATATCTCTTAATGTTGTTGTAATAATAAAACGGTCATATCGTTTTTCGTGCCATGACCATACCTCCGCAACCACCAAAACCAAAATACATGTGCAACTGATTGGTTTTTTCGCCCGCAAATAATCTACCGTTTTTGATTAGGCTAATTCTTATGGGGCGATGTGGCTCAAGGGTAAACTTCCGTCACCAAAAAATAAATGAAGGTGTGGCGTTATCCCCAAAGCAAAAATTGTCGCAACCGGATAGGCTAACCAGTATGATCAAGGTTGCTACAGCGATAAATCCTCTCGTTATTTTCATGGTGATTCTAGCCCGAGGTTAAACGTGTTGCATTGTAAACGCTGCTTGAATAGCGGACGGGGCAGCCCTTTTAAAGCCATATAGGATCCCGTCGCTTAGAGCGTTAAGGTGTCAACAAAAAAGTGAATCGATTACTCACACATATCTCAACCGGTACGCCGTCTGGACCGATGTTTGGTTTGTAGAGAAATTTCTTCGCGGCTTTTATGCTTGCTTTTTCAAAGTAGCCTTCTGGATGTGCTTCAATGATCTTGATATCTTTGGTTTTCCCCTCGGCGTCGACTGTATATCGAGCTATAGCATATCCACTAACCCCTCGTAGAATCGCATTACTCGGATAATCTGCTGGAACTTTTTTTATAGGGAACGTTTGATCTGCCACGTTCTTTTTCCAAGCCACCAGTTGGCTCCATTTTATCGTTTTATTTTCGCTGGCATATTGATCTGCAATTTTTTCAAGCACGTCCTGACGCTTGTGGAGAGTTGCGTGTTTTATATAAGTGGCAAAATAAAGATAGCGTTGATAGTCGCTAAGTTCCCTTGAATCAACGTCCGCTAGGGCGAAAAGTTTCTCAGCAAGATCAAACCTTAGGTTCTGAGAGTAGAGCTCTGCAACCATTAGCTTTTGGTCTAGCGATAGTTCAGGGAAGTGTTTTGGATAAAGTGCAAGAAAGACTGCATCCATTTTTTCTGCCTTGACGCTCACTGCAAGTAGCTGATTGATTGAAAACCGATAAGCCCCATAATCATAAGGAGAGCGATTGTCCAGTGCGAGCGTGTAGTATTTAATTGCCTCTGATAAATCATTATCCTCTGCATATAACCATCCTAAGTGACTGTAAAACTGCGCCAGATCCGTGTGACTATATGCCTTAAAATCAGGTTCTGCCTGTATCTGCTTGGCAGTTTCTATCGCCTTTTTTACATCAGACTTTTTATTGTCATACGCCGCTATTTCTACAATTTTCTTAAGCCCTTCAGTGCCCAGCTTTGTGGCTTGCGAAAAATGTATCTCCTTTTCGTTGAGTTCCTTTTTATTTTCGGCTGCATTGGCGAATGGGATCGATAGTGTAGAAATTAACGTTATATAAAATGTGAAAATTCCAATTTTCATATTTGTCTGGTTCCGATGGTTTTGTTGATAGGGTTCTAAGTTGATTTGTTGGTGATTGTTGAAGTGAACATTTAATTGTCCCGCAACCACCAAAACCAAATGCGTGTGCCGTTGATTGGCTTTATACATCAACTCAGCACAAAAAAATTCAAATAAACCGCGCCGAGTGTCAGAAATGTCATTACCGTAACGGCGTGACCCAGCGCTTTTGCGTCACCTTTTTTTCATGCCTATTTTTATCAGTTCTTTTACAATAAAGCGATAACCAAAAAGCATCGATAGAATAACCAAAAAGAGCAGGGTGATTATCGCTGAAAGAATTCCATTGCTCAGTTGTGAAATGAATTCGTTATTCATGATTCATCTTTTCGTAGCTTTCGGCGGGGTGCGTAGGTTGAGGGACGAACCGCAGCATGACCATGCATCCGCAACCACCAAAACCAAAATACGTGCTCCACTGATTGGTTTTTCGCATTCACAAAACAATGTGCCGTTTGCGATGAGGAATGTTGCGGTTCGCAAGCTCACCAGCAACTTATGATCTATATTTAGTCTTGCCTGTTTGCTGTTTTAATGGATTTCGTATATTAAATTCCAGTGCGCACCCTTTATGGGGACGGATTTGTTGTTTTCTATTCTTGGAAAATATTTAAATTTGCTAATGGCCTCGATAGCTGATTCGCTAAAATAGGTATCTACTACTTTTCCATCGGGGGATTTACAGTCTCCAGGTTTGACGTGAGCGTCAGTCGTGGCGCCTTCACGGGTTATTGTAAAGGTTACTTTGCATTTGGCTTCGATTCCTTTTGCTAGAGCATTGTTTGGGTACCTTGGCGTAATTTTTATGATAGGTGAAATTTTTATGTTACCTTTTGATTCTTTGGTTTCTTCTAATTCCTTTATTGCTTTCTGAACAAGTATGGAATTTTTTGGGTCGTTATTTGTATTGCACAGATCTATCAATTTTTGATAATTCTTCTCGTTTGCCCCCCATTTGTTTAACTCGATAGCTCTGGCGTAATTAGGTATTGCGTTGCTTATGTTCCCATTTGATTCATATATTTTTGATATAAAAAAGTAATCATTGCTGTTAATTTCATTTGTTGTTTCTGCCCATTTTAAAATATATTCCAAGGATTTTGAGTTGTTAATGTTTTGGTAAAGAAGTCCAAGTGTTTTTAGTGCTACTATTTCATCACTTAAGGGGGCGTGGGTGGATTCATTCAGCATCAAATGGAACTCTTCGATTGCCGTCAGGTGTTCCCCTTTTTCTATGTATGCATAGCCTTTGACCCTATGGAAAAATGACTTCTCTCGTCCATTTAAATTTTTATAATCTGTACTGCTTAATAATGAAATTGATTTTTCAGGTGAGTAGCTTAGGCTTTTTTCATCGAGCAGTGCCATTGCTTTTGATAATAACTTCCCATTTTTATCGCTTATTTTTTGTGGTTTTCGCTCTTGATTTTTTGTTGGTCCTGGCCTTGCATAGTTTGAATTGGTGCAGGTGAGTGAGCAAGGAATGTTTTGCTCAGTATTGGTTGTGTTGTGAAAGGTGGGGAGCTGGTGTGTAGGGTTTTTAGTTGCGCATCCCAAGAATAACAAAGGTAATATCATTAAGGTGATGTGTTTTTTGATTTTCATAATTTCAATATCGATTTTGTTTATAAAGCCTTGGCTGAAAATTATAATCATTGCGTTATAAAGATTAAACAACCGCCCTAAGGCCCCCAAGGAAACTTTCTGATAAAACTCAATAGTGGTTTAGGTCTGTTCACTATTGTTATGGGTCCGTAACCACCAAAACCAAAATACATGTGCCGTTTATTGAATTTTCGTTTGGATTAAATGTTGTGCTGTCTGTGATATCGAATGTTGCGGTTCGTTCCTCACCAGCAACCTACGCGAACAAATGAATGCTTGAATATGGCCAGTCTTGCGCGTTGCTTACGTAACCGTGTTTTACGGGATTGTGGTGTATGTATTCAATGTGGTTGTAAAAATCCCGTTCGTCGCGAATGGTGTGTTCCCAAAAGCGGCGTTGCCAGATTCCGCGTTCGCCTCTTTTGATGCGGCTGGTTTTTATTAATTCGTCTTTCGCAATGCGGCGGGAGAAGTTGGCTTTGATTAATGACCAGCGCATGGAGTAATCACAATCATTGCGTGGTAATGTCCACAAGCAGTGCAAGTGATCAGGCATTACCACCATGGCATTAATCTCGAATGGATGGTTTTGTTTTACCGTTTTAAATGCCGCGCGCAAACAATCAATTTCCCTCACCAATAAATCGCTCTTGCGATCCGCCAGCGCCAAGGTGAAAAAATAACACCCACCCTCAACATAAACTCGCCGATATTGCATAAACCCTCCCTGTAATTAACCAATTCCCAGATTTTATCCATAATTTAATTCAAAGTGCTTCGTAGGTTGCCGGTGAGGAACGAACCGCAACATGACCATACATCCACAGCCACCAAAACCAAAATATATGTGCCGTTGATTGGTTTTTCGCATTCACAAAACAATGCGCCATTTGCGATTACGAATGTTGCGGTTCGCAAGCTCACCAGCAACCTACACGTCCGCACGTAATTCGTTCAGTGTGCTCCGTAGGTTGCTGGTGAGGAACGAACCGCAACATGACCATGTATCCGCAATCGCCAAAACCAATAAGTGTTATTTTTTCTTCGGCGGGTTCCATCTTCTTGACGAATACGAAATTTTTTCGACTGCATGCCCAGTCACATTTATGCATATGGCTGAATCTATATCAAATAGTACAGTGTTTGTGCCCTCTTCATTTAATACGCTTGGATATTCAATTCCATCAACGTTTCGTTGTTTAAATTGTTCAGCAATATATTGGCTTGCAAGATATGAGAATTTATCTTCTCCGTGCGCGGGGATGGAAAAATACAGCGCATGCAATATTGAATCTATAACGAATTTTGTTGTTGTTTTTGTGTCTGTTGGGTCTGTGATTTCAATGCTTTTTGAGAGTGATACAATGCGTAATTCTTTTTGGGTTTTGAACTTTCCGACCGATAGGGTTGCCCCTTTCCAAGGGCGAATTTCAGCTATCGCTGTGTTGCTTGAGTTTGCCAAATATAGATACGAAATACCCTCGGGGTTCATTCGTCCGGAGCCTGCCTTTCCATTGGGCGGGGCTCCCATTTCTTTTCGTTTGTATAGGTCTTTTTTTCCAAATTCGTGGATTCTTGCTCGATAAAATATTTTTCCAGCTGGAATTGTTCCAAGTCCAGTAGCTATTCTCCGATTTATATATTGAACTATGTGCTCATTTTGTTTTGTGGGTATAGAGAATCGAGTTTTGTAGCGTAAGCTTTCGTCAATTTCCCTGAAAAATGAGACTAAAAAATCGGGAACTGCCCATGGCTCAAAAACTTCGGGGCTTTCATTGTTTGGACTTAAATTTTCCATTTTATGTTGCTTTTTATTAGATTTTTCTCAAGAACTGTTTTTGGTTGCGGGCCAAGTGCCTCCACAACCACCAAAACCAAAATACATGTGAAGTTGATTGGTCTTTCCGCATTCAAAAAACAATGTGCCGTATTGCGATGACGAATGTTGCGGTTCGCAAGCTCACCAGCAACCTACATCAAACCCAACCGGTGTGCTATTGGGGCGGTAATTTCAAACGATTAATGATGCTCAGTGCTGAGAAAAAATATATATTTTTTTGAGAATGAGCCTGCGATTGCAGGCTCATTTTTTTGTCACGCTATTGAACGTGAGTTCCAGCGCTCCTGTATAAACTTAGCGACTTCGGGGCTCAAGTTATACCAATAGGCATCATTAGAGGTTGCATTGACGACTATGAGGCTGTCATTCGAATCCATTACCTCCCAAACCTTCTCGGCAATATATTGATGAGAGTGATTTGTGGCAAGGAACCAGTGTGATTTTTGCACATTGGCCCAGTTTCCCAAGGTTTTGATGCGCTCGATTACTCTCGCGTAATTTTGGTCAGGGCTGTTTAAATCGTAAGAGATGAAAATATTATTCGGCATGGCAGTTTTCCTATAAAACAATGTGTGAACCACTTCAACTCCCATTTCTAATAACTAAACGGTTGTTGACACATCGCTAGAGGAATCCGCATAATCGTGCTCGCTAATGCAAAGAAGCAAAGCATTTGATTTTTTGGAGTCATATGCGACCTGTAGTAATGATTCGTTGTGACTACAGTCAAGACCCCTGTATATCGTTGGCGCGATTACAGGGGTTTCTTGTTTTTAGCGAAATATAAATTTCGCGATAAATCAAAAAAGCATTTTTAGCATCCTTGCCTTTACTAAATTTTAAAAAATCAATCCCAGCTCAACGCCCCACCAGTCTGATACTCAATCACTCGCGTCTCAAAGAAATTCTTCTCTTTCCTTAAGTCCATAATCTCACTCATCCACGGGAATGGATTCTGTGCGCCTGGGAATTGTTCTTTCAAGCCAACTTGTGAGCAACGGCGGTTGGCGATGAAGTGGAGGTATTCTTCCATCATCGCGGCATTCATGCCGAGTACGCCGCGTGGCATAGAATCGCGTGCGTATTGGATTTCCAGCTCGGTGCCTTCCAAAATCATTTGGATAACTTCTTGTTGGAATTCTGCAGTCCACAAGTGCGGGTTTTCCAATTTGATTTGGTTGATCACATCGATACCAAAATTCAAATGCATGGATTCATCGCGCAGAATGTATTGGAACTGCTCGGCAACGCCGGTCATTTTGTTGCGACGGCCCATGCTGAGGATTTGGCTGAATCCGCAGTAGAAGAAAATACCTTCGGTCACTACATAAAACGCAACGAGATTGCGCAGCAATTCCTGATCGGTTTCTGGTGTGCCGGTAGTGAAGGTTGGATCGCCCAGGGTTTGGGTGTGTTTCAAACTCCATGACGCTTTGTTCGCAACCGATGGCAGTTCGCGGTACATGTTGAAGATTTCGCCTTCATCCATACCCAGCGATTCAATGCAGTATTGATACGCGTGGGTGTGGATCGCTTCTTCGAATGATTGACGCAAAATGTATTGGCGGCATTCGGGGTTGGTGATCAAACGGTAAATCGCGAGTACGAGGTTGTTCGCTACCAATGAGTCGGCGGTAGAGAAGTAACCGAGGCTGCGCATAACAATGCGGCGCTCGTCATCGGTCAGGCCGTCTTTGCTGCGCCAAGTGGCGATATCGGCGGTCATGTTTACTTCTTGTGGCATCCAATGGTTGGAGCAGCCATCAAGGTATTTTTGCCATGCCCAGTCGTATTTGAAGGGAACGAGTTGGTTCAGGTCGGCGCGGCAGTTGATCATGCGCTTTTCATCAACCTGAATACGGGCAGCGCCCATTTGCAATTCTTCCAAGCCTGGAGCTGGATCAAGTGCGGCGAGGCTCGCGCGCGCTTTGGCGAGTTCAGGGCTGATGCCTTCTTCTTTGGCTGCTGCAGCAAAGGCGGTGTTAACGGCTTGTGCATCGGCAGCGGCGCTTACTTGAGTCGCTTGTGCTTGTGCAATTTGCGCTTGGGTTTGTTGCACCACTGGCTCGGCTGCTTTGCTGATGGCATTGCTAATCGCGTCCTGACGGGCGGTTTCTCTTACGGCTTCTTCGCTGTCGAATTCATCCCAACTTAGCATGTGATCCTCGTTCTCTCTGTTGGGCGCGGCGAGCGGCGCCCCTACGTGTTTGGTTGTTTGGGCGCGGTGATTGGCGCCTCTTCGTGTTTGGTCATTTGGGCGCAGCAAGCAGCGCCCCTACAGGTGCATCATTCTTTGTAGGGGCGCCGCTTGCTGCGCCCTTGTCCGGGTATTGATTGTTTTTGGGCGCAGCAAGCAGCGCCCCTACGATAGGATCATGATCCTACTGGCACGCCTCACAATCCGGATTATCAATCGAACATGCCAATGGCACTGGCGCTGCTTCGGCGAAACTCGCGGCTTCTACTTCTGATATCGCAGGTTTTGCGGTAACCGGTGCAGCAGACAAACCACTTGCGCCGCCACCAGACGATACTGCGTTCAATGCACCAGTATTAATGGTGGATTTCTCAGTCGTCGTTGCAGCCAAGGCACGCAGGTAATAGGTGGTTTTCAAACCGCTGAACCATGCCATGCGGTAGGTGATGTCCAACTTCTTACCGTTAGCGCCAGCGATATAGAGGTTCAAACTCTGCGCTTGATCGATCCACTTCTGGCGACGGCTGGCGGCTTCTACTATCCACTTGGGTTCTACTTCAAACGCGGTGGCGTAGATGGCTTTGAGGTCGGCCGGGATGCGGTCGATCTTTTGCAGTGAGCCTTCGTAGTATTTCAAATCGTTAACCATTACCGCGTCCCACAGGCCACGGGCTTTTAAGTCGTGTACCAGGTGCGGGTTTACTACGGTGAATTCGCCCGAGAGGTTGGATTTCACATAGAGGTTTTGGTAAGTCGGTTCAATCGACTGGGTTACGCCGGTGATGTTGGAAATGGTTGCGGTGGGTGCAATCGCCATTACGTTGGAGTTGCGCATACCTTGTGCTTTAACTTGTGCACGCAGAGTCGCCCAATCGAAAGTTTGGCTGCGGTCAACTTTGATGTAGTTCTCGCCACGGTTTTGCGCGAGCAGTTCAATTGAGTCGATCGGCAGAATGCCTTTGCTCCACAAAGAGCCATCAAAGGTTGAGTACTTGCCGCGCTCAGCTGCCAGTTCACTTGATGCTTTGATCGCGTAGTAGCTTACGGCTTCCATGGAGGTATCCGCGAAATCGACCGCTTGTTGCGAGCTGTAGGCGATACGTTGTTCATAGAGCGCATCCTGGAAGCCCATGATGCCGAGGCCGACCGGGCGGTGCTTGAAGTTGGAGTT
>DQHS01000069.1 GCA_003524365.1 Cellvibrio sp.
GCGGCCTGCTGCATGTTATGCGTCACTATCACGATGGTGTATTGATGTTTTAGTTCGTTAATTAATTCTTCAATTTTGAGTGTCGAAATTGGATCGAGTGCCGATGCCGGCTCATCGAGCAAAATCACTTCCGGCTCAATCGCAATCGCACGTGCAATCACCAATCGCTGCTGCTGACCACCCGAGAGACCAAATGCATTTTCGTGCAAACGATCTTTCACTTCATCCCAAAGCGCTGCACCGCGCAATGATTTCTCCACCACTTCATCCAACACGCGTTTTGATTTCACGCCCTGTAAGCGTAGACCATAAGCAACGTTTTCATAAATTGATTTTGGAAATGGATTGGGTTTTTGGAACACCATTCCCACTTGGCGACGCAATTCCGCCACATCGACACTCTTATCATAAATATTATTGCCGTCGAGAATGATCTCACCCTCGACCCGGCAATCGTCAACCAAGTCATTCATGCGGTTAAAACAGCGCAGCAATGTAGACTTACCACAGCCCGAAGGGCCAATAAACGCAGTGACTTTTTTCTCTGGCACTTTCATGCTGACGCTATTTAGCGCGCGCTTCTGACCGTAAAAGAGGTCAAGATTTTTTACTTCGAGCTTGATAGGTTCTGCTAGTAAAGTCGGGCTCATAAAAATTGCCTGTATTAAAAATTCAAATAAATCACTCAGTGTAATATCAATATTTCGCCAGCGGTGCAGCTACTAATCCGATGCACTACGGTATTTTTCACGCAAATCATTGCGAATTTTAATCGCCGTAATATTCAGAGCGATAATCAGCAAGATCAACGTCAAGGAGGTTGCATAGACCAGTGGGCGCGCAGCTTCAACGTTGGGACTTTGGAAACCAACATCGTAGATGTGAAAGCCCAAGTGCATAATTTTTTGATCCAAGTGCAGATAAGGATAATTGCCATCGATCGGCAGTGAAGGTGCCAGCTTTACCACGCCCACCAACATCAATGGCGCCACCTCACCCGCTGCGCGGGCAATAGCCAAAATCAACCCCGTCATCATCGCCGGCGTTGCCAGCGGCACCACTACTTTCCATAAGGTTTCAGCTTTTGTCGCACCCAGTGCCAAGCTACCTTGGCGAATGGTACTGGGAATACGTGACAATCCCTCCTCGGTAGACACGATTACGATCGGCAAGGTCAAAAGTGCGAGGGTCAGCGACGCCCAGAACAACCCAGGCGTACCGAAGGTCGGTGCAGGTAAGGATTCCGGATAAAACAGCTGATCGATATTGCCGCCAAGAATGTACACAAAGAAGCCAAGACCGAACACGCCGTAAACAATTGAAGGAACGCCCGCAAGATTGTAAACCGAGATGCGAATAATTTTTAACAGCGTGCCCTGCTTGGCGTACTCGCGTAGATATATAGCAGCAAGAATCCCTAACGGTGTAACCATAATCGACATGACGATCACCATGGTGATGGTGCCGAAAATAGCAGGGAAAATACCGCCTTCAGTATTAGCCTCGCGCGGTTCATCACTTAAAAACTCCCACACACGTTCAAAATACTGACCTAATTTTTCTACGGGACTCATCGCATTGGAGCGTGTAACACGCACTATGTGATCAAAAGCAATAACAGCATCTTTACCATCGGCAGTACGCACCAATAATTTATCGCGGGTTGCCTGCTCAAGTATGTCGTCGCGCGTCTTTTTAACGATGGCATACTCTGCCTCTAACGCCGCACGTCGTTCTGCAAACTCTACGTCAGCTTTCGCCAATGCCGTACCCGTTACTCCATCCAACTCAAGGCGACGACGGTCGAGGCGCAGGTCATCCATGCGCTTATTAATGCGACCAATATCAACTTTCTCAATGCGATGAATTTGTGCGTGCAAGTCCAGCGCACGCGATAGACGCTGATCCAATTGGTTCCAAAAATCAGTGCTGGTTAATTCGCTAACCTGAGTATCGCCTTCTTTGATCGCGACCGGATAACCATAGAAGTTACCCCACTCACGCCGCTCAATAGATAAGGCATCAATCGGGTACTCCCACGGTTTCATACCGATATCGAGATACCAGACAAAATCGCGACCACTGATGTCACGATTGCCCATCCTGAATAAGTGACGAGTAATTAATTCGACATCCGATTCAATTTCATAGCCACCATCGCGGGCAACAGCAGCGGGGATCACTTCATCGCGTACTGCCTCACCCATGATGATGTGCGTCTGTCCACTACGATCGACAATGCTGGTCTGCAAAATATCGGCGGGCCAAAAATGACCAAAACCACGTACCGCAATCAATCCCAGCAGACCAATTACCATGATCATACAGAGTGCAACGGCGCCGCCGTTTAGCCATATCCAAGGCGATCCGCTGCTAAACCAGGAACTCTCTTTACGCGTTAATTTTTTCATCGGATTCACCACAATTTACAGATTGCTGTAACGTTGACGCAGACGCTGACGAATGATTTCAGCAATTGTATTTACAACAAAAGTTAATGCCAGTAGCACGAGAGCCGCCAGGAACAACACACGGAAATGTGTACTTGCTACCGCTGTTTCGGGCAACTCCACTGCGATATTTGCCGATAGAGTGCGCATACCTTCGAAAATATTAAAGTTCACCACCGGGCTATTACCTGTGGCCATGAGTACAATCATGGTTTCACCCACAGCGCGGCCAAAGCCCATCATCACAGCCGAGAAAATTCCGGGACTGGCGGTCGGCAACACTACGCCGACCACGGTCTGCCAGCGCGTTGCACCCAATGCCAGAGAACCTTGAGTTAAATGACGCGGCACACTGAATACAGCATCTTCGGCAATAGAGAAGATGGTTGGGATTACCGCAAAACCCATCACAATGCCGACGACTAGTGCATTGCGCTGGCTATAATCGATTCCATTCTCGGTAAACCACTGGCGCATACTGCCGTCGAACAACCATATTTCGGTGAACGGACTCGCAGCAACACAGGCCCACACAGTAAGGATAATTGGCAATACCAGAATAACGGCCTCCCAACCCTCCGGCACACGGTTGCGCACCGAATCGGGAAAGCGACTCCATATGTAGCCAGTAATCAACATAATGACCGGCAGTAAAATCAGGATGCTGAAAATCGCAGGTAAATGATTTTCAATAAAAGGCGCGAGCGNNCTCACAACCCGGCGAGAAAACCGAGAATCACGGTTGGCAGTGCCGCCATGATTTCGATAGAAGGCTTAACAATGCCGCGTAATTTAGGCGTCATGAAATAGGCGGTATATATCGCGCCCATAACACCCAATGGCACCGCGAATAAAATCGCAAAAAACGCGGCTTTCAACGTGCCTATAGAGAGCGGCACAAAACTCATTTTAGGCTCAAAATTATCGCTACCAGAAGAGGCCTGCCAGATGTATTCCGGCGCATCGCGCCCCTCGTACCAGACTTTCTGCCAGAGTGAACTGAAGGAGACCTCAGGATGTTTGTTCCATACGTCGGCAACCACAAGTTGATTGGTATCGTCGAGCAACAAAGTACGGTTATGAATCGGGGAAATAGCGATCTGTTTAATCGGCTTGTCGCCTACCGAATCGAGGAAAAGAGTGCGCT
>DQHS01000257.1:0-5396 GCA_003524365.1 Cellvibrio sp.
AATTCGACGGTGCTATCGGTATCGATTAAGTAGCAGCAGCGCTGCGGCAGAGTAATTTCAAACGGACCCTGCTCAGCCTCGTAATTAAACTGGTAATAACTCGCGCCCGCATGTTGCGGTGTGCCCGTTAAATCTTCGCGCGTCCCTATATATATATCTTTCCATGCCTCAGCCCAATGCTGTTCCAGCTCGGGCGATTTTTTACCGTTGGACCAGATATCAATGCGCGAGCGATGGCCGTGGGCGATACGTTGGCAATTGCCCTGGTGCTTTTTCAGGCCATGACTGTAGTGGTAGTAGGCAGCGCCATCCATCGCCTCCAGAGTAAAATCCAACTCCAGACGCACCACGCTCATGGGGAATTGTTGTTTGAGCTGGGTGATACACCAGGCGGCAACCGTTTCCTGGGTAAGTATTTCAGCATCTACTAACGCGATAGCATCGCGCGGGGAGCGGGTGCTGAGAAACTCCCCGCTAGCGCCAAATTGCCAATGAATCTGTAAAAACTCGCCGTCTTCTTCAATACGAATATTGGGTGAGCGAACCGGTACCGCAAGGCGGTGATCCAGCTCTGTATCCAACCAATGACGCAGTACTTTTTTCACTGTGCCGAAATCGCACACCATGCCCTGTTCATCCAACTCGCCAAAAAGACGCACATTCGCCAGCCAGGTTTCGCCCAGTAAGCCGCGCTGCGGATCGAGGAAACTGAAATCGACATTGGTGAGGTTATCGACAAACAACAACATAAAAGCGCCATTCGGGTAGGGTCGGAGGGCGGGCATAATACCACAAGGTGTTTTACTTCAGTTTTTCGCCATTCTTTATTCTCTGAACTATCCTCAATGCACTGATTCTTTTCAGGGATATTCCTTTTTTGTAAAAACACAGCACCCACCGGTGTTGGCTGGTGCAGTGTGATACTGCGTTTGGGATGCGCATTGGGGGGAGGTGATTTTGGTTGTGGGGCGAGTAAAGCTGATTGGTCGGGGGCTGTGGCGTTTTGGATTAGGGTTAATCCTGAGTGCGCAGTGTTTGATCGTTTCCGCAGAGGCCTCAGAGGCGGGTTTGCGCGTTGCTTTTGTTTATAACTTTATCAAGTTTATTGAGTGGCCGGAGTTGCAGGGGGGGGAGTTATCGCTCTGTGTAGTCGGCGCCCAGGATGCTACCCGTCAGGCACTGGGACAACTTGATAATAAAATTCAACAAAACCGTCGGATTCGTGTGGTCTACATTGAACAGGTTACGGATATTGAACCGGCCATTAGCGTTTGCGAGTTGCTTTATGTCACCGAGGCTGGCGTCGCCATACCTATTCCCCAATCCTTGCCTTCAGGGGTGCTATTAGTCGTCGATGAAGCCAGCCCGGCCGATGACCGTGTTGGCATTTCGTTAATGCGCACTGCCGATAACCGAATCGAGTTTCTGATTAATGATAGTGCTATTGATCACGCTGGGGTCAGGGTGAGCAGCCAATTGCTCAAACTGGCTAAAAAGCGGCAGGGAGCGCGCAGTTAAGATGCGAATTCATTGGAATATGGCGCGCAAAATTAGCCTGTTAGTCATGATCCTCGCCAGCCTTACCGTGTTGGGGGCAGTGCTGGCAAGCGCTTGGCAGCAGTATAACCATATGCGCACTCAGGCGAATAACCAGTTACAGACATTGGCTGAAGTGACAGCGTTGAATCTGGCCGCTCCGAGTATGTTTATTGATGTTGATGCGGCGCAGCTGACTCTGACGGCCTTGCGGGTAGAGCCAAAGGTATTGGGTGCACGCTTGCGGCTTAAGGATGGCAAGCTTCTGGCTGCATATGATGTGCCGCGCGACCAGTCTCTCGTGTTGGATTCAACAATACCCGCAAAAGTCTACTGGGAAGATGAGTACCTCGGCGATTTGGAGTTGGATGTCAGTCTGCAGCCCCTGCGCGAACAGTTTTACTCGGTTCTTGCACGGGTAGGTGTTATGGCATTGGTGGCGGTGGTGATCTGTGCGGTATTGGCGCTAATTCTGGTGTCATCGCTGCTGCGCCCCCTAGGCAAACTCAGCGAGGTTGCACAGCGAATCGGGGTGGATGGGCACTATCAGGAGCGCGCCCCCGAATTAAAAGTGCTCGATGAAGCAGGTCTGCTCACGCGCCGTTTTAACGCCATGCTCGACCGCATCGAGGCCCAGGATTCCGAGTTGCGCCTCAACCAGGAACTACTGGAGCATCGCGTACTGAGTCGAACGGCTGAGTTGCAGACTGCGCGCGAGCAAGCCGAGGCGGCAAGTAAGGCGAAAAGTGAATTTTTGGCGGTGATGAGCCATGAAATCCGCACCCCGCTGAACGGCATTATGGGCATGACGGGCCTGCTAATGGATACCGACCTGGACTCCAAGCAAAAACGTTTTGCCCGGGTTGCGCGTCGCTCCAGTGAAGATTTATTGCTCATCATTAACGACATTCTCGACTTTTCCAAAATTGAAGCGGGTCGGCTGGATCTGGAATATCGCCCTTTCCAACTTAATTTGTTGGTGGAGGATATCGCTGAGCGCTATGCCCCGATTGCCCAAGGCAAATCGCTGGAACTCCTGTCGAAAACTCCTTTGCCCCCCTTGTCTGCAGTAGGCGATTCAGCGCGTCTGGGGCAGGTTATTACCAACTTGCTCAGCAATGCGATCAAATTTACGGAATCCGGTGAAGTCATCATTGATGTGACTTTGTTGAATGAGGATGACGGTCAAGTGCAGTTGGAGTTCTCGGTCCGCGATACCGGTATAGGGATTAGCCCGGAACAGCAGTCGCGGCTGTTCCAATCATTTACCCAAGCCGACTCCTCTATGGCGCGTAAATACGGTGGCACCGGCCTGGGGCTGGCGATTTCGCAGCGGTTAGTGCAGATGATGGGCGGTGAGATTCAGGTAGATAGCCAGGCCGGCCGGGGTAGCCGCTTCCATTTCCGCCTGCAGCTGCAAAAAGTCAATGACCCGCGCGATTACCAATTGGTTGAAGGATTTGGCCAGTTGCACACCCTTATTGTGGATGACAACCCTACCAATCTGGATATTCTGGATTATTGGCTCAGGTCCTGGGGTATGTCGCCAGTGATGGCATCCTCCGCGCCCGAAGCCTTGGCACTGTTGCAGCAAGGGTTAGTGAGCGGTACACCCTTTGGTTTGATGTTGACTGATTGGTGTATGCCGGAAATGGACGGTGGCCAGTTGCTGGATGCCATAGCGGCTGATCCGCAGCTGAATTCTATGGCAGTTATCATTCTGAGCTCGGCTGGTTTGGCGGCGCGGCCAGAAGTGGCTGTACGTGCGCCCTTACTACTAAAACCGGTGCGCCAATCCGAATTACATAACCTTATCGCCCAGATCATTGCCGGCGATATGCATCATCACCCGGTGCAAGAACATACCACCGGTGAAGACATTCTGCCCCGGCTTTCCGGGCGCGTGCTGCTGGCCGAAGACAACCCGGTCAACCAAGAGGTGGCCAGTGCCATGCTTCAGCGTATCGGCGTCAATACCAAGATTGCGAACAATGGTCAGGAGGCGGTGGATTTGCTGCAACTGGAAAATTTTGATCTGGTTTTAATGGACTGCCAAATGCCCGTGATGGATGGTTTTGAAGCTACTGCCAGTATCCGCCAGCGCGAAGCCGAGCTGGGTATGATGCCGCTGCCAATTATTGCACTCACGGCCAATGCCATCAGTGGCGATCGCGAAAACTGCCTTGCCCTTGGCATGAGTGACTACCTCAGCAAACCCTTTTCCCAAATTCAACTACATGAATTGCTGGCGCGTTGGTTACCGGGTAGGGCAGAGACGATAGCGGCATCTGTGTCCATTAGCGCACCGGTGATTGATCCTGTGGTTGTCGCGCCACCATCAGCCGGGACAATGCTGGAGATCGACCAGCAGGTCATCCGCCAATTGCGTGAGCTGCGCGAAGGCTTGTTGATACGCATCATCGAATTATTCCGCAGTGGTAGCCCGGCACTGTTGGAGCAGCTGGAAGCGGCTGTTGCTCAAGGTAATGCCGATGCGCTGTACAAAACGGCGCACAACTTTAAAAACAGTGCCGCTAACCTTGGCTTGGTAGATTTGGCTGCGGCCTGCCGCGATTGCGAAGCCGCCGCGCGTCAAGGGCAGTTGGATAACGCAGTACAACAACTGGCAGGTATCCAGCAGCTTTACGGCTTGTCGCTGCAAAGCCTGGAGGAATTGGAGCGAGGGGAGCAGCGTACGTGAAACAGAGTATGTCCATAGAATCAGCACTGGTGATGGTGGTTGAGGACGATGAAGCCGCACGCCTGACGACTAGTATCACCCTCGAACGCGCCGGCTACCGTGTATTGGAGGCAGCCGACTGCGCCAGTGCCCGTGCCCGTTTTGCCGAAGTTCGCCCCGATATTGTCCTGCTCGATGTGCTCTTGCCCGATGGCGATGGTTTTGTCTTGTGCCGGGAATTTTTGTCCCAGCCGCGCGGTCGGGGTCTGCCCATCGCCATGGTGACGGGGCTGGATGACATCACCTCTATTCATCAGGCTTTTGAATCCGGGGCGGTGGATTTCATCACCAAACCGGTCAGCTGGGGCACTTTGCCCTTCCGCATTCAATTTATTTTGCGCGCTAACCAAGCCATTAATGATGCCAGTATCAGCGAGGGTAAAACCCGCGCACTGCTCGCCGGAATCCCCGACATCATTCTCCGTATCGACCGCGATGGTCATGTGATCGATATGCAGGTGGGCACCTACGTAAATGAGATGGAAGAGTGGGTGGTCTATGATCCTGCCACAGGGGAGGGGCATTTACCGGGGCCGGTGTACCGTATTCTGGCACCACAGATCCGCCGCGTATTTGCGGGCAAGGGTGAGCAATTAGTCGAGTTTGACTGGTCGCAAAAGGCACTCAAACCCCGTACCTGGGAGGCGCGGGTAATCCTGCGCGAGCAAGACGAAGCTGTGATGGTGATCCGCGATATCACCCAGCGCAAACAGCAGGAGGCGGAACTGCGCCTCTGGGCAAAGGTGTTTGAAGGCAGCAATGAGGCGATCCTGATTACCGATAGCCATCTGAATATCATTCTGGTGAACAAAACTTATGAACGTATTACGGGCTATACCGAGGAGGAGGTACTGGGGGTAGATACCGCCAAAGTGGGCGTAAAACTGCACTCACACAGTTTTTTCCGCAATCTGGTGCATATCCTTAAGGAGCGTGGTCATTGGGAGGGTGAGTTGACCAATCAGCGCAAGGACGGCGAGAAATTTCCCACCTGGTATTCAATCAGCCAAGTGCTCAACAGCGATGGCCAGCCGGAAAATTACATCGCCATATTTAGCGATATTTCCGAGCGCAAAAAATCCCGCGAGCGGATCGACTTTCTTGCCCATCACGATAGCCT
>DQHS01000257.1:5498-11073 GCA_003524365.1 Cellvibrio sp.
CTGAGCCCAAGCATTGGTATTGCGGTCTACCCGGATGATGGCGAAGACCCCAGTACCCTGATCAAAAATGCTGATGCGGCTATGTATCTTGCTAAAGAGAAGGGGCGCAATAACTACCAGTTTTACACCCCGGTGCTCAACGCACGCACGTTGGATCGCCTCAAGCTGGAACATGATCTGCGCCAGGCGCTCGAGCTTGGCCAGTTTGAGTTGCACTATCAACCACAGATTGCACTTACAGGCGATGCCNNCTGTGGCCAAACACATTTATGGTGCCGAAGCGTTGGTGCGTTGGCGCCACCCCGAGCGTGGCTTGGTGCCGCCCAACCACTTCATCCCGTTGGCGGAAGAGATTGGGTTGATCATCCCATTGGGTGCTTGGGTCATCGCCGAGGCCGCACGTCAGGTCACATATTGGCAACAGGGCGGGCTATTAGAATTGGTTGTGAGCGTCAATATCTCTGCGCTGCAGTTCCATCAAGCCGGCTTTTTGGCGGAAGTGCAGGCGCTTATGGCACAGGCGGGCGCCAAACCCAGTTCGCTTGAATTGGANNTCGCCATCGATGATTTTGGCACTGGCTTTTCGTGTTTGAATTACCTTCGCCGTTTGCCCGCCAACACCCTCAAGATTGACCAGTCTTTTGTACGCGATATGCGCACAGACTCAGCCTCTCTGGCGATTGTCAGCTCGATTATCCGCCTCGCCGACTCGCTGGGTATGGAGACCATTGCCGAGGGCGTTGAAACCGCGGAAGAATTAGCACTGTTGGAGCAACAAGGCTGCCGGTTGATGCAGGGCTATCACTTTTCCAAACCCTTACCTCCAGTGCAGTTTGAAGACTGGGTAAGCAAGTGGCGAGGCGCTTGATCCCGCCTCCGTAGCGCGGCAGATACACTGGTAGCAATCGGTTTCATCGACTAATCTTCATCGATCAGAGGGAGAAGTTGTGATGATCATCATCAGGAGCATGCGTTACCAGTGCCAGCACTCATCCCGATATTGTGGGATGGTGTTTTTTTGCCTGTGCGCCAGCCTCAGCCACGCCGATCAAGATCTCGCCTACCTCGACCTCAGCCTTGAACAACTGCTCGATGTGCCCGTCACCGGCTCCACTCTGACTGAAGAATCGCTCAAAACCGTACCTGCTGCGGTGTCTGTATTTACCCATGAGCAGATTGAGCGCTTGGGGGTGGATTATCTCTACGAATTGCTCAATCTGGTACCCGGTTTCCAATTCAATCGCAATGCTAGTAATGGCGTGGCTTACACTTACAGCGCGAGAGGGCGGCGTGGCACCCAACAATCACTGGAAGTCTTGCTGTTGATTGATGGCCACGTGGTCAATGATCCGCGCGCCGGCAGCCCGGACATCACCTTGCCGCTTTACCCGCTGGCGCGGGTTGAACGGTTAGAAATTATCCGTGGCCCGGGTTCTGCTATTTACGGTAGCTCGGCGTTTAACGGTGTGATCAACATAGTCACGCGCAAGCAGCAAAGGTCCATCGCGCTGGCCTATGGATCGCAACAGCGCCGGCAGTTGGAAGGCCTTTGGTCAGCACAGATGAGCGATTGGGCACTGGACAGTTTTATCCATGCCTACAAAGATAATGGTGATGAGTTTGGCTTGCCCGATAGCTTTACCAATCAACCCATTGTTACCCGCGATCCACGTCAGCAATTTGCTGTTGATCTGGCACTTACCCGTGCCCAAACCCACCTGGCACTGTCCTACTACCGCACGGAAACAGCTGATTTTTATCAATCAGAAAATACCGCCAACGATTACAACGCCAGCGAGCGCCAGTTGTGGCATTTGGCACTGGATCAGGGCTTTAGCTGGCTGCCCAATACCCAATCCAAAATCTCCCTCAGCTACCAGCAATTTACCTACGATTTTGATCTCTACCTCACGGGGCCGGGGCAATTGGCGCATGCCAGCCGCCCCAGCAGTGCTGAACCGTTCAAGGGCAGTGCACGGTTAGCGAGTGATAGTTGGCGCTTCACCTTTAGCAATGACTGGGCGATAAATGCAGATTCCAGCGCCCAGTGGGGCTTACAGTTGGCCCGGAACCAAGAGACAGATGCCAGTGCTAACGCCAATTTTGATCTGGAGCAGCTCACCCAAAAACGTTATCCCATTAACTATTACGGTGAGCCGGGCAAGGTTTTTCCGCTCGGTGCAGAAACATCGCAGGACAATATTGGCGTATACGCCCAGTACCTGCGCAACCTGCGCGAATCAACCCGTCTCACCTTGGGCGGGCGCTACGATGAATACCCGGAAANNCGGACGCTACGATGAATACCCGGATATCACCGGTCGCTTCAGTCCGCGCTTGGGGGTGGTAGAACAGTTAAGCGATATCTACAGCCTTAAATTGCTGTATGGCGAAGCCTTCCGCGCGCCCACCCTCACCGAAACCGGCTTGATGAATAACCCTTTGTTGTTCGGCAATCCGGAGCTGACCCATGAAATCGTCAAAACCTGGGATCTGATTCTGATGGGCAATTGGCAAGCGACCAGTCTCAGCCTTGGTGTCTTCCAAAACCGTTATCAAAAACCCATAGAAACCGTGTTTTCCGGCGGTGCGCGCACATACGAAAATGGCGATAAAGAGCAAAGCCAGGGGTTGGAGTTGGAATGGCTACAGGAATTATCGGACAGCTGGTCGCTGCGCACCACCTACACCCGCATGGATTTGCCCAATTCCGCTTTCCGCGAGGCGGAGCAGTTGGCATCGATGGAAATCAACTATTCGGTAGCGCATTGGAATTGGAACCTGATGGGGTTTTATCAGGATCAGCGCCAAAACCCCCTTACTGAAACTACCCTACAAACTCTGGACGATTTTTGGGTACTCAACAGCGAGTGGCGCTATGAATTTGCACAGGGTTATGACCTGAGCGTGCAACTGAAAAACCTGACCAACAGCGACTACGCGACACCCTCGCAGAGTTTGGGTAGAGCAGGGGGAATCCCCAATCGCGGGCGCGAGCTGAGTGTGGAAGTGGAATGGCAGTTTTAAAAAAGCTCATCCTTGAGCAGGGGGTTAAGTCTTATGCAAACTCTGCGGAATTGTTTGTTTCAACTGATGCATTGCTTTTGTATTCCGCGCGCAAAATTTTTGCCGCTTCCACCATGCGCGCCAGCGCTGCTTCAGTTTCCGGCCAGCGGCGGGTTTTTAAACCGCAATCCGGATTCACCCACAAGCGCTCCACCGGAATTTCACGCGCGGCGCGTTTTAGCAAATTCACCATCACTTGCACCTCGGGAATATTCGGCGAGTGAATATCGTAAACGCCTGGGCCAATATCATTTGGATAATTAAATTGCTCAAATGCTTGCAGTAATTCACCATCGGAACGCGAGGTTTCAATAGTGATAACATCTGCATCCAGATCTGCAATCGCTTTAATAATGTCATTGAATTCCGAATAACACATNNTCTTTGCGATCTTTTTCGCGCAGCGGTAAGCCTTCGCGAATTGCCGGTTCATCTATTTGGATTACCTGAATGCCTGCGGTTTCCAAATTCACTACTTCATCGCGCAACGCTAAGGCAATTTGCAATGCGGTAGTTGCACGCGGTTGATCGTCGCGTACAAATGACCAGAACAACATGGTGATAGGGCCGGTAAGCATGCCTTTCACCGGTTTTTTACTGAGCGATTGCGCATAGCGTGCCCAGCTGACAGTAATGGGCGCGGGGCGGGAAACATCGCCAAAAATAATCGGTGGTTTTACGCAGCGCGAACCATAACTTTGCACCCAACCGTATTGTGTAAATGCATAGCCATTTAATTGCTCGCCAAAATATTCCACCATGTCATTGCGCTCGGCCTCGCCATGCACAAGCACATCAATGTCTAACTGTTCTTGTTTCGCAATACAGTCGGCAATTTCCTGACGAATACGATTTTCGTATTCCACAGAGTTGATTTTCCCCTGCTTGAATTCACTGCGCGTTTGGCGAATATGTTCTGTTTGCGGGAAGGAACCAATAGTAGTGGTAGGAAATGCGGGCAATTGCAGCAACGCCTGTTGTTTTACAATACGCTCCGCAAATACAGAACCGCGTTGGGCCTGTTCTGGTTTGATGGCTTTCAAACGCGCTTGTACTTCAGGGTTGTGAATTTTTGGGGAACTCAATCGCGCTTGTGCTGCAGTTAGGCTGGCCGCTAAAGATTCTTGTGCGATGGCATCAAACGGGCGAGTCAGTAAGGTTTTTAACGTAACAACTTCTTGCACTTTTTGTTTTGCAAAGGCAAACCAGCTTTTAATATCCTGCGGTAATTTTTCTTCGCGTTCCAAATTTACTGGTGAGTGCAAGAGTGAACAAGAAGGCGCAACCCATAAACGATCGCCCAAACGCTCTTGTGCTTGTTTTAATAAGGTGAGTGATTTTTCTAAATCATTGCGCCAGATATTGCGACCATCTATTACACCAATCGACAAAATTTTATGCGCGGGCAACCGATCAACCACAGTGAGTAACTGCTCCGGTGCGCGCACGACATCGATATGCAAACCCGCAACTGGCAAGTTGACTGCTGTTGATAAGTTTTCACCCAACGCACCAAAATAAGTGGCGAGTAAGACTTTTAATTTGTGGTGTTGCAAGCGGTTGTAAACCGACTCATACGCGCGTTGCCATTTTTCCGGTAAGTCCAATACCAAAATTGGTTCATCAATTTGCACCCAGGTCGCACCCGCTTGGGACAGCGCGGTGAGCAATTGTTGATAAGCGGGCAATAGGTTATCCAGTAAATCAAAGCGGTCAAACGCAGTGCCTTTCTCTTTTCCTAAGTACAAATAGCTCAATGGCCCGAGAATCACCGGTTTTACCTTGTGACCCAGTGCGATGGCTTCGGCAGTCTCATCAATAATCTGCGTCCAACTCAGTTGGAATTGTTGGCCTTGATGAAATTCTGGCACCAGATAGTGGTAGTTGGTATCGAACCATTTGGTCATGTCCGATGCAGTGGTCGCATTACCCGTTGGTGCGCGACCACGGGCGACGCGGAAGAGAGTATCGAGATCGATATCCAGGCAAGGCGCTGCAATAAATTCGTTTACTTCAGTGTCTTTGTGCGCGCAGCAGGATTGGTCATCGCTGTGCTCATGAGAATGGACCGCCTTTGCCGTTTTGCGATGGCGGGCCGGAATATTGCCGAGCGTCGCGGAGAGGGTAAGTACCTGGTCATACCAAGCGAAATCCCCAGTAGGGATTAAATCCAAACCAGCGTCGGCTTGTAATTGCCAATGGGTTTTGCGCAGCTCGCGGCCAATATGCTCAAGTTGTGTTTGGTCGATCTCGCCGCGCCAATAAGCTTCTTGCGCCTTTTTTAGTTCGCGGTCGCCGCCGATACGGGGGAAGCCGAGGTTGTGGGTGGTGATGTGTTGGGTCATGTGAAATTGCCTTTTTCCAATCATTTGAGAGTGACCCCATTGTTTCGCATGGCTTAACATGAATCAAACTGGTAATTTTCAGGTTTAACGTGAAAATAATTAATGTATTATGCGTAGGTTGCTGGTGAGGAACAAACCGCAACATGACCATTTACCCGAACCAC
>DQHS01000280.1 GCA_003524365.1 Cellvibrio sp.
GTGAAAGTTCACCCGAACCATCACCTCTGGTCAAAAACCCGCATCGGTCATGCACGTCCTGATGGTCAATACGATGTGGTCTTCGAAACCAAAGACCTGATCGAGCCGGATCCATTCCCGAAAGGTTATCAATANNTGGATCCCTGCGTTCGCAGGGATGACGAAGTGGATATTATGAATCCTCGTAAAATTTGAAAAATTTCTGTTCCGTCATACCCGCGAACGCGGGTATCCATAAAACTCCTAAGTTGGATTAGTTACGCTGGTCTATACGCAGGAATGATTAATTGTTCTAAATCGAGATGAGGTGCAGCTATGTTCGCTGAATACAGTAGCTCTGAATTATTATCGATCTTTGCGATGCAAGGTGTAGCGGGATTGATTTTGTTTTCGGTGTTTGTGCTTATGGCCCTGGGGCTTGCCATTATTTTTGGCCAGATGGGCGTAATTAATATGGCGCACGGCGAATTTATGATTCTCGGTGCTTACGTCACTTATTTAACATCCAATGTGTTTTCAACTTACCTGCCTGATTTTTTCAGCATTTATTTTATTCTCGCGATGATACTCGCTTTTATCGCCGCCGCCGCACTGGGTGCATTAGTCGAATGGGCGATGATACGACATCTCTATCACCGGCCTCTAGATACATTATTAGCAACCTGGGGGTTGAGTTTAATTCTGCAACAAACTTATCGCACCGTATTTGGCCCACGCGAAGTAGGCGTGACCTTACCGGATTGGTTGATGGGCTCTTATCAATTGACAGAAACAATTGAGTTACCGATTAACGGTTTATTTGTAATGTGCCTCGCACTCGGAATTTCACTCGCAGTCGCATTATTAATGTATCGCTCGCGCTGGGGCACGCAAGTGCGCGCGGTAGTGCAGAACCGCCCTATGGCGGTTGCCGTTGGAATTAATACTGCCCGAGTTGATCGAGTTACTTTTGCGTTAGGTTGCGGTATTGCCGGTGTAGCTGGCAGTGCATTTACCATGATCGGTTCGACCGGCCCAACCTCTGGTCAGCTTTATATTGTGGATACCTTCCTGGTGGTGGTATTCGGCGGCGCATCGAGTTTACTCGGTACTATTGCTTCTGCCTTCAGTATTTCGCAAGCGCAATCGACGATGGAATTTTTCATGAGTGGTTCCATGTCTAAAGTATTAACACTGCTATTTGTCGTGTTAATTCTGATGCTGCGCCCACAAGGTTTGTTCACCCTGAAAGTGCGTCGTTAAGAGGAGTAGCTGATTATGTCCTTTTCATTATCAAGAACAGGTATGGCATCACTCTTCCCCAAAAAAGAGTTGTACGGATTTTTGGTGCTCGCATTAATTCTGTTGGTGGTGTTACCGCTGTCGCTGGATATTTTCCGCCTCAACCTTGTTGGCAAATATTTAACCTACGCGTTTGTTGCGGTCGGTTTGGTGTTGTGTTGGGGTTACGGCGGCATTTTAAGTTTAGGCCAGGGCGTGTTTTTTGGGTTGGGTGGTTACATCATGGCGATGTTTTTAAAACTGGAAGCCTCTGATCCTGAAAGCACCAAAATTCAATCCACACCCGGTATTCCAGATTTTATGGATTGGAACCAAATCACCGAATTGCCTTTTTTCTGGCAGCCTTTCTACAGTTTTACCTTCACATTAATTGCTTTAATTATTGTTCCGACAATTATCGCGTACATAGTTGGTGTGGCAATGTTTAAACGGCGTGTGGGTGGTGTTTACTTTGCAATTATTACCCAGGCGATTGCGGCGATCCTGACGATTTTAATTATCGGTCAACAGGGTTACACGGGCGGTGTGAATGGGATGACCGATTTGCGCACGCTGCATGGCTGGGATATACGCACCGATAATGCAAAATACATATTCTATTTTGTGTGTGTTTTGTTGTTGTTCGTGTGTTTGTTTATCGCGCAGTTTATTCGCAAAAGCAAACTGGGCCGCTTGCTGGTGGCGATGCGTGATAAAGAAGATCGCGTACGCTTCTCGGGATATGACGTATCCAACTTCAAGATCTTTGTGTTCTGCATAGGTGCAATCTTCGCTGCGATTGGTGGTGCCATGTTTACACTGCAAGTAGGTTTTATGTCGCCTACGCTGGTGGGGATAGTACCTTCGATTGAAATGGTAATTTTCTGTGCGGTAGGCGGGCGGTTATCAATCATTGGCGCTGTGTACGGTGCGCTGGTAGTGAACTTTGCCAAAACCTCGTTCTCGGAAAGTTTTCCTGAACTTTGGTTGTTTGCGATGGGCGGATTATTTATCGCGGTGGTGATGGCATTTCCAAATGGGTTAGCGGGGTTATACAACACTTACGCCGCGCCGAAAGTGGAGGCCTTTTTTGCCAAATTATTTAGCAAAGACACGGTGAATAAATCAACACCGCCCACGTCTCCACCTTCCTCATCTATACACAAACCGGTAACCAAAACCGAATCCGCCTCTTTACCACAAGGAGCACTCCATGAGCCCCAGTAATACCGACTTTGTATTAGCAGTGGAAGGCCTCACCGTTTCTTTTGATGGTTTTAAAGCGGTGAATGATTTGAGTTTTTATGTGGATGAAAATGAAATTCGCGTAATTATCGGCCCCAACGGCGCGGGTAAAACCACTGTGTTGGATTTAATTTGCGGTCGGACCAAAGCCACTGAAGGCTCGATTAAATTCCGCAACAAAGAACTTACTCGTATGAAAGAGCACGACATTGTGAAAGCCGGTGTCGGGCGCAAATTTCAGACTCCCTCTATCTATGGTGATTTGAGTGTATTTGAAAATTTGGAGATCTCATTTCCGCGCGGGCGTTCAGTATTTGGTGCCCTGGTATTTAAGCGTGATGAAGAGGTGATTAGCAAAGTTCACGAAGTTGCCAATATGATTTTCCTCGGTGATCAATTGGATAAACAGGCGGAGCTGCTCAGTCACGGCCAAAAACAATGGCTGGAAATTGGTATGTTGCTGATGCAAGACCCGGACTTGTTAATGCTTGATGAACCCGTTGCCGGTATGTCGGTCGGTGAGCGTCAACAAACCGCAGAATTGCTGCGCAGTATTATCAAGGACCGCTCGGTAATTGTGATCGAACACGATATGCAATTTGTGGCGCAGATCGCCGATAAGGTCACAGTGTTGCATCAGGGAAAAATTCTTGCCGAAGGCTCAATCGACAAAGTGAAAAGTGATCCTAAGGTCATTGAAGTGTATTTGGGACATTAGGACCATTTTGAATTATTCGTCATTTCTGTGCACGCAAGATTTGGCAAAACAGCGTTGCTAATCTAAATCATGGATACCCGCGTTCGCGGGTATGACGAAGGTGTGTTGTTCAGCGATTCATTCGTTAATTAGAGCGCAGAGCACTACTTACTCACCCGAGGAATTTAATATGTTATCTGTCAGTGATTATCGTGTCAGTTATGGCCAGAGCGAAGTGTTGCACGGATTAAATTTTGAAATAAAACCGCGTGAAATTGTTGCGGTCATGGGGCGCAACGGCATGGGTAAAACTACGCTGATGAAATCCTTGATGGGTGTTATTCCCAGTTCCGGCGGCAGTGTAAAACTGGATGGCAACGAAGTTAGCCAGTTGAAAAGCTACCAGCGCGTTGCCGGTGGTTTCGGTTTTGTGCCCCAAGGACGAATGATATTTTCCAGCATGACCGTGAAAGAGAATATCGAAACGGGCTTAACTACCACCAAGCGCCGCTCGGTGCCGAAAGAGCTTTACGATATGTTTCCGGTGTTACTGGAAATGCGCAATCGTCGTGGGGGCAATTTATCCGGCGGGCAACAACAGCAATTGGCAATTGCCCGCGCCTTGGCGAGCGATCCCAAAATGTTATTTCTTGATGAACCAACCGAAGGTATCCAGCCATCGATTATCCGCGAGATAGGCCGCACCTTAAAAATGATTCGCGACCAACGTGGATTATCGATTGTGGTTTCAGAACAGGTATTAAGTTTTGCGTTGGATATTGCCGACCGGATTCTGGTGATTGAAAAAGGTGAAATTGTGCATGAGGAATTGCGTGCGACCATTAACGAAGCCAAGGTTGCGTCTTATTTGTCGGTATAAGTTCTGTCGATGTAATTTTCTACTGCCGTTTTGATTTCTGTTATTCCGTCTTAAGCCAGCTTTCGCTATGTCTCGGGCGATTGCTGGCTCTTTTGTCGCTGGCTATTAAAGTCTTTGCACAATCAGGTAATCCATGCTGTTTGCAGCTCGCAGTAAACGCATAAATCTTTACTGGGACTTTTAAAATGGGTGTCAATGAGCGCCAATCCGCTACTGGGACGACACATACCTCGCACTTTGATTAAATGAATTTCGCTGCACCTGCGGCGCTCACAATAATCAATAACAGAGGTATAAAAGATGCAATCCCGTAAACGATTGTTTGGCGTTTTTTTGTCTGGAATGGTTTTGCCTGGCCTGCTTACAGCATCCTTCGCCGTACAAGCAGGTGAAGTTTCCGCCGGTGCCGGTAGTTACACCACTGAAAAACCTGTCCATCGCTGGGCTCCATCCACCGGAGAAGGTTATGACCAAACTGTACCGGAAGGTCAGCCTTGGGGTATTTATGTTCCCCGTCAGGAGATCGGGCCTAAGGTATCCGCGCGTTTCCAAAACTCCGGCAAGCCCACGCCTACGCACGAGTTCTGGTCGTCAGTCATTTGGCCGCATGCGGTAAAAAACCTGATCCGCAATGAAAATGGCGGCATTATCGAGACCAATGTGGATGCGGTTCCCTATTCACATTGGATGAGCAACTCACCTTACACACTCAAGTTCACCAATACCGGCGTCAACNNCCGTTATGAAGATCCGACGTCTGATAAGCGCATATTGCCCTCCACCAGTAACCCTAAATTCACTGCTTACACTTACCCGGCGCGTATCGACCCGCGCTTGGATCCACTGGGCGGCACTGAGCTGAATATTCGCTTTGATGGGCTGGATGCCGATGCAACCTTGTTGGACAACTACAGTGACTTTGCAGCCACAGTGCTGCTGAAAAATCCGGGCGTTATCGAGAATACCCAGGGCGCACGGGTGACTATGGTGAATGGCTCGCCCTTTATTCACTTCCACAAAAGCGGCCTGAGCACGGTGAGTTTCACCTACTTCAACGGCATGCGCATCGTTCACGAGTCGGACGGTGTGCTCGCCCTGTATTTGGGTGATGTGCGGGCGGGCTATTCGATTTTTGCACCACCGGGCACGCTGTTCAGCTACGACCTGGCGAATCTTGACCTGAAAGAGTTGGCCAGTAACGGTAAGATCACCATGACCATGCCAGTCGGTCACCAATATTTCAGTGTGGCAATTCTGCCCAATGAAATTAACGATATTTTCAAGGCACCCATCACCTATACCGAACAGGGCTTCCCGATTGCAGCCGGCACGGCGGTAAACGACTTACCCACTCATATCGCTGGTACCCGTCAGCCACTGGTGGTGTCGCGTTTGGTGGGCGATTTCTTCCGCGAGGATGAAGCCGGTGACGGTGTGGGTGTAGAGGAGTTGGATGCGCTGATTGCCGACTATCGTCGCCACGCTTTTGCGCTGCCCACCGATACCCGTTTTGACTACAGCTATAACGAAGCGACCTCGGAAGTGGTATCCACGTACACAGTCACCACCCATCAGGTGGGTACTGAGCAATATGCAGACCCTGATGCCATCAACCAAACCATGATGGGTTTGTATCGCCACCAGTACATTAATGCTGGCGATCTGGATTACGCCTATACCTACTCAACCCCGCGCGGCACCATGAAGGTGATTAAAGGCAATAGCTTTGAAACCCGCATTCATCATCCCGGTTTGCTGCCCAACCTGCCCAATAAATTGGAAGGCGCAGAGCTGGACCGCTTAATGGCCCTGTTAGAACAGGACAAAAACGGCCAATGGGCTGATGGTCTGACCCAAAACGACGTACTGGACACCTATAACAACGGCAAAGAGTTGAACTGGATGTTGCAGTTACTGCACATTGCTGAGCAAACCGGCAGAAGTGATATTGCCGCTACCTTGATGGGTCGTATTAAAGCGCATTTAGAAGATTGGTTAAGTGCAGATGACTGGGAGCAAGATCAGCTTTATAACAACAGCCACTGTAACCCAATGGCCGAACCTGCACGCAGCAACTGCTACCGCGACCTACGCCTTGCCAATGAGAAAAAATACTTCTACTACGATGAAGAATGGAACTCGCTCACCGGTTTCCCAGCCAGCTTTGGTTCAGATACCGAACTAAACGACCACCATTTCCATGCTGGTTATTTGATCTCTGCGGCTGCTGCCGTCGCTCGCTATGACCGCAACTGGGCGCTGCAGTGGAAACCTATGGTTGATCTGTTAATTAAAGATTCAGCTAACTGGGATCGCAACGATACTCGCTTCCAATACCTGCGTTACTTCGACATCTACAATGGCTACTCACTGGCCAATGGCCATTTGAATATGGATGCTGGTGGCAATCAGGAATCCTCCTCTGAGAGTATTAACTTCGCACAAGCGGTAGCACTCTGGGGTTCAGAAACCGGTGATACCACTATTCGCGACCTGGGAATTTTCCTCTATGCCAGCGAAATCCAAGCCATTCACCAATACTGGTTCGATGTGGATAACGCAGTATTCCCACGTCAAGTATTTTGGGATAACGGCAGCCAATTCGTGAAGAAAGATTTCGACCGCGCTTCAGTGGGCTTGGTATGGCACAGCAAAGCCGACTATGGCACTTGGTTCTCTGCCGCTCCACGTATGATTGCCGGTATTAACTTCCTGCCCGTTACGGCGGCGTCGCTGCACTTGGGGCACATGGAGCGCAAGCTGACCAATGGCGGCACCATTCCGTCACTGCAGTTGGTTATAGATCGTCTTGAAGAAGACACTAACTTCTTTGCCTCTACCCTCTGGCACAGAGACTTGCCTGCGCAATACACCCAGTATGACTTCCGCCGCAAAACCAAATTTTGGGACGATTTGATGTGGCAAGCCGAAGCACTGGTTAACCCGCAAGCGGCAGTTACCAAGCTCAATGCGGCGGGGAACTACAAAACCGAGTTTGATCCATCACTCGCGCCTATGTACCCCAATGATGAAGTTCGCAGTGAAGCTGGTGCAAGCAAGACTCACACTTATCACTGGGTTTTCAATTTGCGTCAACTTGGTCGCCCTGTGAAAGGCATCAGTGCCGATACAGCTCACTACTCGGTATTCGAGAAGAATGGCGAGCGCACTTACGTAGCTTACAACCCAACCGCTACGCCAATCACTGTTACCTTTAGCGATGGCGTTAGCATCAGTGTTGCGCCATTTAGCATGAGCGGCGACGCGAGTGTGGCACCGGCTGTGAGCAACTTGAGCGTGAGCAACGTTAGCTTCACCGGCGCCAATGCAAGCTGGACCGCGTTGACTGGCGAGTGGACTGGCGCAAACTATCGGGCAGTAGTGAAAGACAGCAGCGGTACTGAAGTGTTTAACCAGTTAGTGACCGGTACCTCTGTCGTTATTACTGGGCTAGAACACGACACCGTTTATAGCTTGAGTGTCACTTCCATATATGACGGTTTGAGCGGTCGTTCGGCGTATTTGGATATCACTACACCACTGGATACTTCTAAAGTACCGGCAGTGAAAAACCTCAGCACCAGCAACCTTACTCACAACAGTGTAACGCTGACTTGGAGTGCCATCCCGACTGCTTACTTGAATGCAGACTATGCAATTGAGTTGCGTCAGGCGGGTACCTTAGTGCAGAGCATTCCATCTACCGGTGGCGCTACCCAGCGTGCGCTAACAGACCTGACTGCCAGCACCGGCTACACAGTGACTTTGGTGGCAAGCAACAATGGTATTCAATCACCAGCGACGAGCCTGAGCTTTGTAACCAATGCGACACCGCCACGTTGCGACCCAGCAGCAGCCTATTGTGTGGAACCACTTGAGACTGCCAATTGTAGTGCTGTACGCATTGGCCTCAACCGTACCGCTGTGTGGGCCGATATTAATATCACCTCACCCATGCAGTCGGGCGGTTATCGTATGCCGAAAACAGCTGACGGTAAGTCTTACTTTGACGTGACTGGTCTGACTAACAGCAGTAATGTTAATTTTAGATTCACTTATTACGACACTGTTGGTCGTGACCTAGGCCCTTACACTTATACGCACAACACTGCTAGCTGTGTTGCCTCAAGTTCGTCGTCGGTAGTGAGTTCATCATCGATGGTTAGCTCTTCATCGGTTGTGTCTAGCTCGTCTTCATCTGTGATGGTGGATATAGGTGTGGTGAAAATGACGGCGCAGCCTAATGGCGGTATGCAATTTAGTATTCGTCTGAGTGAGCGTAAGCAACAGGTACATTTGTTTGCACGTCGCAATGGTGCGCAAGACTATGTAGTTAACGACCTGCAAGCTACTGAGATAAACAATGGCGATGGTACTTACACCTATCAGGCTACTCGCAGCGGTGTCTATACCGCCGGTAATCTGGTTGAGGCGCGCTTCTTTACCTTCACCCCGGCGAACGGTCAGGTGTTCTATCCAGGCCCCATTGAAAATAACTGGACTGCGATGACTTACGCGGGATCCTCCTCGGCTTCGAGTGTTTCCAGTTCATCGGTGCCATCCAGTGTATCCAGCTCATCGCGGTCATCCAACTCAAGCTCCTCATCTTCAGTAGCCACCAATGGCTACACGACAGATGCAGTTCTACCCAACGGCGCGCAAGTGGCTTACAACACTACTGCGAACTACAGTAATGGCGGGGNNGCGGGGTGAAAATCACCTTTACCACGGCTGAAAACCTGAACTGGGCATGGGTATTTACTCCGGGCTGGAACAATATGACCCGTGTACAAGGCAACAGCTTTGAGGTGAGCATCCCCAACGTTACGCCGGGCGTCGCTATTAGCTATTACTTTACGGTCAGCACCGCGCGCGGCGAGGCCAACAATAACAACCAGCCTCATACCTGGATTGTTCAATAAGAATTTACCCTCTGTGCAATTATCACCGGCGCAACTGCGCCGGTTTTTTAGCTCAAACTTTACTTGCGACGTCGCTTGTTTTCACACTTCCTTTTGGTTGTTGGCATTCAACCCATGGGCTATGCTCGACTCATAAAGGATGATGTGACATAAAAATAACCAAACATCGGTAGGCTTTAGGTGGATAAATTAGTTTTAAGCTTTAATGATATTCCTCTCATTCTGGTCATTTTCCAGTCGTTGCTGTTCTCTATTCTTTTGTTGACGGTGAATCTGGGAAAGCGTCAGGCAAATTTTTTTCTCGCGATGTTTTTGCTAGCTATCGGGCTTGATGCGTTTGACTCGCTTATCTACTGGAGTCCCAGCATCAAAGTTGCCTATCTCGATGGCGCTGTCCACATATTTTATTGGTTGAAATTCAGCGTTTATCTTGCAGCACCTATGTTGTTTTTGTATGTGAAATCGATGATTGATCCCGATTTCAAACCGCGCTGGCGGGATGCCGTGCACTTGGTGCCACTGATGGTATTCCCTTTGTTTATCATCGGGCTCTATATCAGCATGACGGCAGAAGAAAGGGTGTTAGGTATTACCCAGTTCGGATTATTATTCAATGAGCCTGTGTTCCAGTTACACCTCTGGGTGAGGCACCTGCTATACGTAGGTTACGGCATTGGCTGTTTTTATTTGCTTTTCCAATACAAAAACCACTTGAAGCAGCACTTCTCCAACATTGAAAACCTGGATCTGTTTTGGTTGCAAATGTTGATTGGTGGTTTTTTGACGATTTGGGTGTGGGTGTTTATCTCTTACTTGCTAACCCTGGTCAATTCATCCCAATGGCTTGGGAATCTGATTGGTGTTTCCGGTAATGTTTTTAGCTTTGTATTTGTAAATGCATTGGTGCTTTACAGCATGGCTCATGCCACCATCGGATATCGACGAGTATTGTTAGAAGAGGAGGAAAAATCTGACGCACCTGAGCCAGAGAAATATGATCCACTCATCATGACCAAGCTTAATCAGTTGATGAAAGACAAGGAGCTCTATCTCGATCCTGAATTCACGCTGGAGCAGCTGGCAGAAAGTAGCGAGATTCCAGTCCGCAAAATTTCGGCTGCCATCAATCGCGACGCCGGACAAAACTTTTTTGATTACATCAACTTCCATCGCGTTCAAAAGGCGGCCAGCATATTGGCCAGCCGTAACGGCAAAACCTCCATGCTAGATGTAATGGCCGATGCTGGCTTCAACAGTAAATCGACCTTTTATCGCGCGTTTAAAAAATTCATGAACATGACACCGACGGATTACGTTGACAAAATCAACCGAAAAAACTGATTGTCTATACGTCAAATAGCGTAGTGGCGAGCGCTATTTGTCGTATAGCGATTCACCCTCCCGCCCCCGATACTGACCCTGTTCCGAGACGCTTTGTCCAACATCATCAGGAGTCAGTAACATGGCTGAAACGATTATCAAAATAGATCTAACTAAATCGCCCTACGAAAACGAAATGATCCATAACCGCTGGCATCCGGATATCCCCATGGTGAAAACCGTGAAGCCTGGGGAAGATTTTATTATTGAATGTTACGACTGGACAGGTGGTCAGATTGCGAATAATGACAATGCCGATGACGTGCGTGATGTGGATTTATCGCAAGTGCATTTCCTCTCCGGACCAGTGGGCGTAGAGGGTGCCGAGCCGGGTGATTTATTGGTGGTAGATATTCTCGATATTGGTGCCTTTCAAGAAAGTATGTGGGGCTTCAATGGATTTTTCTCCAAACAAAATGGTGGTGGTTTCTTAACAGAACATTTTCCCGAGGCGCAAAAATCGATTTGGGATATCAACGGTATGTTTACCAAATCCCGTCACGTTCCCAATGTGGAATTTGCCGGTTTGGTGCATCCCGGTTTGATCGGTTGTTTGCCATCGAAAGAAATGTTGTTGGAATGGAATAAACGCGAGAAAGAACTTTACGATACTGAACCTGATCGCGTTCCAGCGCTCGCAACACTTCCCTATGCCGACACCGCCCATATGGGTAAGATGGCTCCAGACGCTGCAAAAGTTGCTGCTGCAGAAGGTGCGCGCACTGTGCCACCGCGTGAACACGGTGGTAACTGCGACATTAAAGATCTATCGCGCGGCTCCAAAATTTATTTTCCTGTCTATGTGAAAGGCGGCGGGCTTTCCGTGGGCGATTTGCATTTCAGCCAAGGTGATGGCGAGATCACTTTCTGTGGTGCGATTGAAATGGCGGGTTGGATTCACTTACGTGTGAGTTTAATCAAAGACGGCATGGCGAAATACGCGATTAAAAATCCGATCTTTAAACCAAGCCCGATTGCGCCCAAGTATGACGACTATTTAATCTTTGAAGGCATTTCGGTTGATGAATACGGCGAGCAACATTATCTCGATGTGCATGTGGCTTATCGCCAAGCCTGTTTGAATGCCATTAATTATTTGACCAAATTTGGCTACTCAAAAGCACAGGCTTATTCGATTCTAGGTTGTGCGCCAGTGCAAGGTCATATCTCGGGTGTGGTGGACATTCCCAATGCCTGCGCAACCTTGTGGCTGCCAACAGATATTTTCGACTTTGATGTAAACCCATCGGCAGAAGGGCCAACCAAGAAAGTATCACCGGGAATGGATGTGCCTTTGTCGAAAGATAAATAGTTTTTGCTTTTTGCTTTTTGCCGATACAGCAGGAACTACTGTGGTGGATTCCGGCACTCACTCCGGGACCGTGCGCAGCATGGATGCTGTGCCCGAGCCTACATGGACGTATTTACGGTGCGTCCTGGAGTGAGTGACGGAGTCCGCCCCTACGAAAATCCCAGCGTTTTTATGGAGGCTACATGCCCGTTTACGATTACAAATGCGCAGACCATGGTTTGTTTTACGAATTGGCTTCTATGGATGATTCGAGCAAACCGGCTGCTTGCCCCAGCTGCGCGAAACTGAGTGCGCGAGTCATTATGGTCGCGCCAGAATTTCTGGATATGAAAAAAGAAAATCGCGCTGCACATGCGCGTAATGAAACGGCGATGAATGCGCCGGTATTTTCCACACCGGATTATCGCGCAGAACAGCAAGCGCGTCGCGAGCACAAACACGGCAAAGGCTGTGGGTGTGGCGACAAGCCGATTCGCAAATCGAACTTAATGTACACCGCAGGCGGTAACAAAATGTTTCCTTCGATGCGCCCCTGGATGATTAGTCATTAGATCGGTGTTTGTTTACCAACAATAAAAAAGGGCTTCGAATGAAGCCCTTTTTTATTGTTGGATTGGCAATGAATTTGTTAATGGCTTTTTTCCGGTGCACGCAACGTATCGATATAGTCGTTAAGCGTACCAAATAAATCACTTAGCAATTCCGGTGCCTGCATACATTTTGCGGCGCCCATAATGCCTTGGTAACTGCTGAATATAAACATCGAAATGCGTACCGGATTGATATCTTTTCTGACCAAACCATCTTCTTGTCCCTTTTCAAGGGCGCGCACAATCGTCATATGTGCATTATCAAACACCTTTTCCAAACGCTCGTGAAAGCCTTCATCAATAGCGGCCATCTCTTGGTTCAAATTGTTCAGGGGGCAGCCGTTAAAGCAGGCAGAGTTTTGAAACGACTCCGCTTTATACACAAACATTTGTTGCAATGTAGTAAGCGGGTTTTTGTGTTGCTGGAAGAAATCGGCCCAGACTGTTTGGAAATGCCCCATTAAAACTTCATCTACTACTGCATAACCCAAGGCTAATTTGTTGGGGAAGTAGTGGTAGAGGGCACCTTTGGCCAACTTGGTTTTTTGCAAGATTGCGTCAATGCGCATGCCCTGATAACCGTTTTGGAATATTTCTTCGCGCGCCGCTTCAAGTATGCGCGTGCGCGTTTGTTCGGCATTGCGTTCAGTGGCCATAGTTATCTCGTGGGTATGTAATCATTTTATTGTTATCGAATTTCATGACATCCCAGTGAAGCTAAGCCGACGTTAAAACGACGGCGCCTGTATTTTTACCACATCTGTTTTGATATTGCCCATCAAGCTTGCGCAGAAAAAGAGTAGGCAGGCGTTAAGCTCAAATGTTTCTTCAAACCACTGTGATAGACCCTTATCAATGTTGAATAGTTCCCGGTCAAACGGCAACCCAAAGGCATAGAGTGCACAGGCGGGGATGGTCAGCATAACCGTCGGTGATAGCAGGATTTTACCTAAATTGCGCGTAACCGATTTGATCCGGCGCGACATATGTAATGCAAAACCAAGGATCATTAACAGGGTGATCACACGTAAAATCTTTTCAAGTGCATCCCACGCAGTGCTGCTACCTAATTTGTCGATATCTACTTCGCGCAAAAAAAGTGCTAGAGCAAATAGCGCTATGCCAAGGCGAATATCGCGCTTTAAACCAGAATCATGCGTGTTAAACGCGCGCCAGCCCTGCAATAGGGCAGCCAGCAGTAAAAAGCCGCCTTGCGCTAATTCCAGCAGGGCATTTTCTTTTATGATCCCGGGATTGAATTGCCAGGCTTCAAAGCTCAAGGTGCTGCTGATGGCCAGCAGTCCAACAATAAAAAAGGTTAAGGCTATCGCCCGGATGTGATTGGTATAACTCATTAACTCTAGCGAAAACGGCTGGAAGTCAGATAAATGATAGGGAGAGAGCAACTCAAGTTTTTGGAAGCTCTGCAGTAACGGCATCTGGGGAAGTGATGATTTCAACGTATTTTTCATTTAAGGCTTGGCTCCTTGAGCGATCTTTTTGGTTCTTGTGGCATTGGGTTTGAAACCTGAATGCTCGCGACTAGATTGGCGACCGCACGCTGAATCCACACTGAAATCAGCGGGTAATTGCCATCTGGGTTGAAGTTCCTTTTTCTCCATTATTAATTCTGGTTGCGTCTTGAGTGGCTCGTAGGTGAGCATGGCAACCGACCATTTAGTCGGTTGCCATTAAATAACAGACCATTTGGTCTGTCAATTTAACTTTTGTGAAAAAGTGTGGGTAAAGTCATGTTGCGCAGGGTGATTAATTAATCTTGGCTTAAGTTTGCATCAGTAAATTTGCGCGCCGGAGAGTTGGGCGTTAACAGAGCGAATGGTCTGGGTTATGCTGCGCGCTCCTCAGGGGCGTTAGAGTGAGTTACCCATGAAGCCGCGTAGTAGTCTTAAGCCGCTGTTTGCACTGTTAATTTTTGCCTTGGCTTTGGCATTGCTGAACAGCGTGAATAAACAGCAAATGCTGGATTCTGACGCTGCCCAGGAACAGCTGGCTCTGGCGGTGGGCGGCGAGAGTGTTGCGGGTGCGGATGTATTAATCGCCGAGGTATTCCGCAGCGGTCGCTCCAATGTGCAGCTGGGCGGTGAGGGCAGGGTTGCCAAAATTCTGCCGGACGATAATCAGGGTAGTCGCCATCAGAAATTTTTAATGGAGTTAGAGTCGGGCCACACCTTGTTGATCTCGCACAATATTGATTTGGCACCGCGCATTGATAATTTGCGTGAGGGTGAGCGAATAGAATTCTACGGTGAATATGAGTGGAATAAAAAAGGGGGCGTCATCCACTGGACGCATCACGACCCGAAAGGTAAACATCCCGGTGGTTGGTTGAAATATCAAGACCGGGTGTATAAATAACATTTACACAATAAAAAACTTGCAGAGGAATCACGATGAATAACCCCAACACTGTTAGTCGCTATAATCCCATTCTTATTGGCTTGCATTGGTTTATGTTTGTATTGCTGATCGCGGTGTTTGCGACCATTGAAATGCGCAGTTTATTTCCGCGTGGTAGTGATCCGCGCGAATTAGTAAAAGCGCTGCATTTTATGTTCGGGATTGTGGTGTTGTTACTGGTGGTAGTTCGCCTTGGTGTGCGTCTATCTAGTCCGACACCAGCGATTGTTCCGGCGCCGGGTGTTTTTGAAAATATACTCGCCAAAATTATGCATCTTTCACTTTATGCATTTATGATTTTTATGCCGATTGCAGGTTGGATCATTTTAAGTGCTGAAGGTCACGGTGTGCCATTTTTTGGCTTGGAGTTACCGCCCCTGATTGATAAAGATGAAGCTTTGGCGGAACAAGTAGAAGAAATTCACAAGCTGGTTGGTGAGATTGGTTATTACCTGATTGGCTTACATGTGTTGGCGGGTTTGTTTCATCACTACGTGAAACGCGATAACACCTTAAAGCGCATTTCGTTAATCAACAAAGAGTCCTGAGTCTATGCGTCATCGCGAAGGCCATCGTTCACATCATTCAGGTTGGTTGCGCGCCGCGGTATTGGGCGCGAATGATGGAATTATTTCCACTGCCAGTTTGATGATGGGAATTGCCGCAGCGCAAGCTGGCTCAGCTGCAATTTTATTAGCCGGTGTGGCGGGTTTAGTGGCTGGTGCGATGAGTATGGCGGCGGGCGAATATGTTTCAGTTCGCTCACAGGCGGATACTGAGGCCGCCGATCTTGCGCGCGAAACCCACGAGCTGGAGACGGATTCAGCGGGCGAGCATCGCGAATTGGAAGAGATTTATGTCGCGCGCGGTTTGGAGCGGGAGCTCGCGCGCGAAGTAGCAAAACAATTAATGCAACACGATGCGCTCGGCGCGCATGCGCGCGATGAGTTGGGTATTACCGACTTGTTTAGCGCGCGCCCACTACAAGCCGCGCTGACATCGGCGGCGACTTTTGCGGTGGGCGCGTTTATTCCACTCTTGGTAGTTTTGTTGTTTCCTGCTGCGAATCTATCCATTGCAATTGCGGTTGTATCGCTCCTTGCCTTGATTGTATTAGGCGGGCTTGCTGCCAAAGTGGGCGGTGCCAACCTGTGGATCGGCGCTGCACGCGTCGGTTTTTGGGGGGCTGCTGCTATGGCATTAACTGCCGCGGCAGGTCATCTATTTGGTGTTGTGCTCTGATCCAAAAATTAGCGCAATCACCTCAGTCATCGCGCGATTAATCTGCGCAAATTTTTCGTCGCTTGCCAGAATCGCTTCTGCACTTTGCGTGTAGCGCGAACG
>DQHS01000034.1 GCA_003524365.1 Cellvibrio sp.
CGATATTGCTGGTACACAACGGCAAAGTTGATGATGCGCAGTTAAACGGCTGGCCCGATTTTGTTGAACTCATTTCCTTAGGTGCGAAGGATGGCCGCATCGATTTAAGCGCGCTCTTGCGCGAACTCGCCAAGCGTCATTGCAATGAAGTGTTGGTCGAGGCTGGCGCAACGCTCTCCGGCAGTTTTTTACGGCGCGGCCTGCTCGACGAAATTATTATCTACATGGCGCCGAAACTGCTTGGCAGTAATGCGCTACCGCTTTTTGCATTGCCACTGGATACCATGTCCGCCGCGCTCTCGCTGAAAATTAAAGACATTCGTGCCGTCGGACGGGACTGGCGCATAACTGCCACGCCCGACACTGAATACTAAATAGGTAACTCCGTGAACGACCAGCCCCAATCTCCCGATTTCCAACCCCAGCCAACTGCTCCAGTAGTTGATAACACGGCGGCACTTAGCAAGCGTTTTTGGGCGTTTATGCTCGATGGCTTTTTCATGATGATGGCGCTCATCTTACTCATGCAATCTATGGGGTTGCTCGACCCGACCACGTCAAATGATATGCAAACAGCGCAGGCGGAATTACAGGTGCGCGTTAATGCATTGTCCGACTCGCAAAAATCGCTACTGGCTATTTCGCCTTTTATTATCTTTTTTGTACTGCATGGGTTTCTGCTGCAGCAATACGGGCAAACCATCGGCAAGCGCATTATGGGAATAGCGATTGTCACAATGGATAATCAGAAGCCCGCGTTTTTTATGTTGATCGTTCAGCGCTATTTATCGCAATGGGTAATGGGCATGGTGCCAGTGATAGGCATATTGCTGCGCTTGGCCGATATTCTGGCGATTTACCGTCCTGACCGGCGCTGCATTCACGATCACCTCGCCAAAACCAAAGTGATTGATTTAAAAATTCCCGTTACTACACAAGGCAAGCCCACCAGCATCATTGTATAAGTCTTTCAACTGAGACGACTCCGAGGTAAATCTATGTTCACCGGTATTATCGAAGCCATCGGCGAAGTGGTGGCATTGCAACCTAAAAACGGCGACCTGCGCCTGCGCATCAAAACGCACAACTTGAATTTGGGCGATGTGCATTTGGGTGATTCCATCGCCACCAATGGTGTTTGTTTGACCGTGGTGGATTTGCCTGGCGATGGCTACTGGGCAGACGTTTCGCGCGAAACCCTGGATAACACCACGCTGCCTGGCTGGAAAGTTGGCCAGCGCGTGAATCTGGAAAAAGCCCTCACGCCGCAAACCCGCTTGGGTGGCCATATCGTTAGCGGCCACGTTGATGGTGTAGGCGAAGTTGTCAGCCGTCATCCCGATGCTCGCTCCGAGCGCTTCCGCATTCGAGCGCCCAAGTCATTGGCAAAATATATCGCGCACAAGGGGTCAATCACGGTAGATGGGACTAGTCTTACCGTTAACAAAGTAGACGGCGCCGAATTCGAACTCAACATAGTTCCGCACACGCTGCAGTGGACCATTATGGATAGCTACCAAACCGGCACTCAGTTGAATCTTGAAGTGGATGTGCTTGCTCGCTACTTAGAGCGCTTGATGCTTGGTGATAAAGCGGCCGAAGGTGAAGGGCAGGGTATTACCCTGGAATTTTTGGCGAAGAATGGTTTTGCGTGATTGCTGGCAGATGTTGTGAGATATTAATGGCATAGTATGCCAATCGTGTGTCTTCAGGAGTTCATATCATGCCAACCAGAAATGTTGTGCTCACCGACCATCAAACCCATCTTATAGAACAACTCGTAGACTCAGGCCGCTACCAAAATGCCAGTGAAGTCTTGCGCGAAGGTTTGCGGATGGTAGAGCGTCGTGAACAGGAAGATGAGTTGCGTCTTACACGATTGCGCGAGGCAGTGCAGCTTGGAATTAATGATTTCGAAGCTGGTCGTTTTCAGTCTTTTGATTCAGCCGAAGCGCTAAGCCGACATTTGAAAGGATTGGCGGATGAGGTAATTGGGAGCAGATGACATCAACAAAATGGACGCTGGAGTTTTCATCCTCAGCATTAAAGGATTATCAGGATATTTTGGCTTGGACTGTAGATCGGTTTGGTGCACAGCAGGCCAGAGTTTACGCCCAAGCAATCGAGTCCGCATTTCAGGACTTACATCAAGGGCCTGATGTGGTGGGCCTGAGATGGCGCCCCGAATTGGGTGCTCGTGTCGCCAGCGTGCATGTGGCTCGTAACGGATACAAAGGTCGGCACTTGACCATTTTTAGCTTGACGTCAGAAGACGAGGCTGTGATCAGAGTGCTGAGATTGCTTCACGATAGTATGGATCTGCAGCGGCACCAGTTATTTACTGATGCAGAATGATTTGTTTTTGAGAGTTAACTATGCAACTCAACACAATTGAAGAACTGATCGAAGACCTGCGTCACGGCAAGATGGTCATCCTGATGGATGATGAAGACCGTGAAAACGAAGGCGACTTGATTATGGTCGCTGAACAGGTGCGTCCGGAAGATATCAACTTTATGGCGACCCATGCGCGCGGGCTGATCTGTTTGACGCTCACGGCTGAGCGCTGCAAACAACTGGATTTGCCGCTGATGGTGAGCGACAACAAATCCCAGCACACCACCAATTTCACCTTATCAATTGAAGCAGCCGAAGGTGTTAGCACTGGTATTTCGGCGGCAGACCGCGCACTCACTGTGCGTGCAGCAGTGAAAGCCAATGCCAAGCCGACGGATATAGTTCAGCCCGGCCATATCTTCCCGTTGATGTCACAACCGGGCGGTGTGATGAGCCGTGCGGGGCATACCGAGGCGGGTTGCGACCTCGCGCGTCTGGCCGGATTTGAGCCGGCGGCGGTGATTGTCGAGGTAATGAACCCCGATGGCACTATGGCACGCCGCGCAGATCTTGAGCAATTTGGCGAGCAACACGGACTGAAAATCGGTACCATTGCCGACCTGATTCACTACCGCGCCACCAAAGAGAAGACCGTTGCTTGCATCAATACCCGCAAAGTGGAAACACTTTACGGCGAGTTTGAATTGCGCACTTATCGCGATCTGGCGCGCGGTGACCTGCATTTTGTGATGGTGAAAGGCGAGATAGACGCTGAGCCAACTCTGGTGCGTGTCCATGTGATGGATATCGCCCGCGATGTGCTTAGCCTCAAACGCACCTCGGTCGCTGGCGGTATAAGCTGGACCTATCAGGATGCGCTGCGCAAAGTGAGCGAAGAGGGCAAAGGTGTTGTNNTCGGCGCTCTCGGGTTTTGATTTGGAAGTGGTTGAATACATTTGCCCAGAAGGTGATTAACCCCTCCCCATCATAGGGTGCGAACGATTGTAACCCCACCCTAACCCTCCCCTTCATAAGGGGAGGGGATAAAGGCTCCTCCCCCTTGCAAAGGGGGAGTGNNCCCCTCCCCAGCCCTCCCCTTGAAAAGAGGAGAGGGCAATAGCTCCTCCTCTTTTTGAAGGGGGATGTTGGGAGGGGGTAAACGAATTTAAAATTCAAAGAGAAAAAAGCATGAGCAATATCAAAGTGATCGAAGGTGAATTTTCTGCATCCGCTGGCAAGTACGCATTAATCGTCAGTCGCTGGAATAGCTTTGTGGTAGAAAGTTTAAAAGACGGCGCATTGGATACCTTGCGTCGCCACGGCATTAAAGACGAAAACGTAACCATTTATTACGCACCAGGCGCGTTTGAATTTCCGGTTGTTGCGCAAAAAATTGCAGCCAAAAAAGAATTCGACGCAATCATCGCCTTGGGTGCAGTGATTCGCGGCGGCACGCCACACTTCGATTACGTTGCGGGTGAGTGCACCAAAGGTTTGGCGCAAGTGTCCCTGCAATTTGGTTTGCCGATTAGCTTTGGCGTGTTGACCGTAGATTCCATTGAGCAAGCCATTGAGCGCTCGGGTACTAAAGCGGGCAACAAAGGCGTTGAAGCGGCATCAACCGCACTGGAAATGGTTTCCTTGTTGGGCAAAATTTAATTCATAAGATATTTTGGTTTGTATTTTATTTCATGCCCGTGCACGCGGGCATTCAAGTTCTTTATCAGGTAATTGTTCATGACTACTCCTTCAGGTCAAGCCGGAACTACCAGTTCATCCGCGCAGAAAGGCCACACAGCTGCAACCCGCCGTATGGCTCGTCACTACGCAATGCAAGCGCTGTATCAATGGCATATGACCGGCAACTCGCTCAACTCAATTGAAGCGGAATTCCATACCGATAACGATATGAGCAAAGTGGATGTCGAATATTTCCGCGATATTCTCCACGGCGTACCTGAGCATTTAAGTGATCTCGATGCAATCTATGAACCTTTTTTGGTAGAGCGTTCATTGGCGGAGTTGGATGCAATTACTCGCGCGCTGTTGCGTCTTGCCACATACGAATTTAAATTCCGTATTGATGTACCCTACAAAGTAGTAATTAACGAAGCGGTTGCGTTGGCGAAAAAATTTGGTGCAGAAGACAGCCACAAATTCATTAATGGTGTATTAGATAAAACCGCAGTCGTACTGCGCGCACCTGAAGTTAACGCTGAACGCAAAAGCCGTTAATGATTCGGGCGATTACTGAATCGCCCATCACTTCAAAAACTATTCACTCTTCTAAAACGACTTAATCATTTTAAAACGACTCAAAAGTGCCCAGTGAATTCCAACTGATCCAACAATTTTTCCAGCGCGAGCAAGCNNGCATTAAGAACCAATTTAAGCGATCTCGCTGCCATGGGCGCAGATCCTCTGTGGTTTACACTCGCATTGACACTGCCTGAAGCAAATGAAGATTGGTTGCGCAGTTTTAGTCGTGGCTTATTTAAATGCGCGCGCGAATTTGGAATTGCATTGGTGGGTGGCGATACCACGTCTGGCCCTCTGTCGATTACGATTCAGGTGATGGGCGCAACCCAACCACCACAGACGCTGCGTCGCGACGGTGCCAATGTCGGCGATTTTGTTTTGGTGACTAATTTTGTGGGCGATGGTGCGGCTGCCTTGGCTGCAATCCAAAACACCCAGACATTTGCCGATGAGCATGCGGAATATTTACAGCAACGTTTTTATCGCCCAACACCGCGCTTATCTGAATCCGGATTGATTCGTGAGATCGCTAGCAGTGCTCTGGATATTTCAGATGGCCTGGTTGCCGATTTACAGCATATTTGCGATGCGAGTGATTTGGGCGCAGTGATTGATGTAGAAAACATACCCTTGTCGCCCGCTGTACAATCGTTAAATAATAATTCGCAAGCTTACCAATGGGCGCTCAGTGGCGGTGACGATTACGAACTTTGCTTCACTGTGTCACCTGACAAAATGGCCGATATCGCCATGTTAATCGCGCAGGGAAAATTACACGCGACAGTGATTGGTGAAATGATTCCTGGCCACAAGGTCATTTGTGAATATGAAGGCGAACCTTTTGCGTTGGCCACAACCGGATATCAACACTTCTCACCATGAAAACGCCCAGCTTTAAAGAAATGCTTTCGAATCCCAACCACTTATTTGCGTTCGGGTTTGGCAGTGGGCTTGCCCCTAAAGCACCGGGTACCTTTGGCACGCTAGCAGCGATTCCGTTTTTTTTGTTGCTGCAAAATTTGTCCTGGCCAATTTATTTAAGCTGGCTGCTGGTTACTTTTGCATTGGGTGTAATGTGGTGCGATCGTTCATCCCAAGCGCTAGGTGTACATGACCACGGCGGTATTGTATGGGATGAATTTGTCGGCTTCTGGATCACCATGTTTATGGCACCTGCCGGTTGGGTGTGGATTCTGATTGGATTTGTGTTGTTCCGTTTTTTTGACGTGTTGAAACCCTGGCCAATTGNNTGGCCAATTAACTGGCTGGATAAAAAAGTCCACGGCGGTTTTGGCATCATGATTGATGATGTGCTCGCTGGAATTTATGCGTTTATTTGTTTGCAATTAGCGGCGCTCTTGTGGGGCGTTTCATTGTTTGGATAAGGAGATCGTATGTGGTGTTATTGGTTAAATTTTTCTTTGATTATGTGCATTTTTTTTGCTGCTCACGTGAAAGCGATGGATTTGCAGGTGAAAATGTTGGCAAAGGATGCCGCATTGATTGTTGTTGACGGTAAACAGCGTATGTTGCGCGTAGGTGCGATCAGCCCTGAAGGTGTTAAGTTGATATCAGCGGATGGTCTTCATGCAGTAGTTGATGTGGCTGGCAAGCGAGAAACATTGAAGTTAAATCGAAAAATTTCTACACAATTTGTTCAGGCGGAAAAAGCAGAAGTTCGTATAGCCTCAGCAGAAGGTGGACATTACTTTACGCACGGAAAAATCAATGGTACTTCAGTCGAATTTATGGTTGATACAGGTGCGACTGGTGTTGCCATGAATTACCGGGAAGCAGAAAAAATTGGTATTGACTATCGAGCGGGAACCCCTATTTCGGTGAGAACAGCAAATGGTGTTGCCCAAGCTTACGCGGTTGTATTGAATCGTGTTTCAGTGGGCGATATTGAGCTCAGTCAGGTGACTGCAGCCGTCAGTACAACAGAATCTCCAGAGGTGATTCTGTTGGGCAATAGTTACCTTGGTAAAGTGAATATGTCCATTGTTAATGGCGTGTTAGTGCTTACAGAAAAGTAAATGCGTTGAGTAAACGGTTAATTTTTTAGTGTGCTCTTTTTATGAAAGAGCAATTGAGGTCTTCAGTGACAATTCGATTTATAGAGTCCTGTAAATTGCCAACTCCCTTTGGGATGTTTGTGATGCATGGTTTTACCGATGTTGAAACAGATAAAGAGCATGTTGTGTTGACAATGGGTGATTTTAATGACCCTGCGCCTCTGCTTGCCCGTATTCATTCCGAGTGTCTCACCGGTGATGGGTTATTTAGTCTGCGCTGTGATTGTGGTCCGCAGTTACAAGCAGCTATGCACAAAATCGGCATCGCGGGACGTGGCGTAATTTTTTATCTGCGCCAAGAGGGGCGCGGAATTGGTTTGCTCAATAAAATCAAAGCCTATCATTTGCAAGATCAGGGGGCAGACACCGTAGAGGCAAACGAGCAATTGGGTTTTGGTGCCGACATGCGCGATTACTCCATTCTTAAGCCCATGCTCGAACATCTCAACATTAAAGCATTAAAATTGCTCACCAATAATCCACGCAAAGTAAAAGCCTTACAGGATATGGGTATTAATGTGGTGGAGCGTATTCCGCATCAAACCGGACGAAATCCCCACAACGCCAAATACCTTGAAACTAAAAAAGGTAAACTCGGCCACTTGTTTAACAGTGAAGACGACGAATAATTTTTAGCGCTACTCTTACAATCATTTTTTATTGAGAATAAGGCAATGACACGAATTGCAATCGCCGGTGCCGCAGGCCGTATGGGCAAGGCACTGATTGAAGCCACACAAAAAAATCCACAAACCACCTTGGGCACTGCAACTGTGCGTGCGGGCAGTTCACTGATTGGTGTAGATGCCGGTGAGTTGGGTCATGTGGGAAAACTTGGCGTGACGCTGGTGGATAATATCGCGGATGCGATTGATCAGTTTGATGTGCTAATCGATTTCAGTTCGCCTTTGGCAACACTCGAGCATGTAAAAATTTGCGCAGCCCACAACAAACCAATCGTTATTGGTACCACTGGATTTAGCGCAACAGAGAAAGCTGATCTGCTCTCTTATCAAACACAAATTCCATTGCTGTTATCGGCTAATTTTTCAACCGGTATAAACCTGTGTTTTAAATTGCTCGATCTGGCCGCGCGCGTATTAGGTGATGAGTATGATGTGGAAGTTTACGAAGCGCATCACCGTCATAAAGTCGATTCGCCTTCCGGCACCGCCGTGCGTATGGGTGAAGTTCTGGCGAATGCATTAGAGCGTGATCTGGATAAAGTGGCGGTTTATGGTCGCGAAGGCCAAATCGGCCCGCGTCCGCGCGACACCATTGGTTTTGCCACTGTGCGCGGCGGCGATGTCGTGGGTGATCACACGGTGATATTTATGGCTGATGGTGAGCGCGTAGAAATTACTCACAAAGCATCGAGCCGTCTAGCCTTTGCCAATGGCGCTGTGCGCGCCGCCGTTTGGTTGCATCAACAAAAATCCGGTTTATTTGATATGCAAGATGTGTTGGGTTTGCGTTGATTTTGCGTAGGTTGGGCAGCCATGCCCAACAATCAGGTTTGTTGATGTGAATCTGTTGGGCGTTGCTGCCCAACCTACAAGACAAGGTGTGTTATGGCTGGTTCCAGTTTATTAATGTTGCTCGATGATATAGCTACTGTTCTTGATGATGTGGCGGTAATGACCAAAGTCGCTGCGAAAAAAACAGCCGGCGTGTTGGGCGATGACCTTGCGCTCAATGCGCAACAAGTTGCTGGTGTGCGCGCTGAACGCGAGTTGCCAGTGGTTTGGGCCGTTGCCAAAGGCTCGATGCTCAATAAAGCCATTCTGGTTCCTGCGGCATTGTTAATCAGCGCGTTTATCCCTTGGCTAATTGTTCCGCTGTTGATGGTTGGCGGTGCTTATTTATGTTTTGAAGGGTTCGAAAAATTAGCGCACAAATATATGCACTCCAAGCAAGAAGAAGTCCAGCATCATCGCGAATTGATCGAGGCGGTTGCCAATCCCGAAGTGGACATGGTCACTTTCGAAAAAGATAAAATTAAAGGCGCTGTGCGCACGGACTTTATCCTCTCTGCAGAAATTATTGTTATCGCCTTGGGTTCGGTAGCCGCCGCGACTTTTGCAAAACAGGCTGCCGTAGTGGTGAGTATCGCAGTATTGATGACAGTGGGTGTCTACGGTTTTGTCGCACTGATTGTGAAGCTGGACGATATAGGTATGCACCTGTGCAAAAAGCCAAATTCTGCCGCACAGTTTTTTGGAAACTTTTTACTGGCCGCCGCCCCGCGTTTGATGAAGCTATTATCTGTACTAGGCACTGCAGCTATGTTTATGGTTGGCGGCGGTATCGTGACTCACAGCATTCCTGTGATTCACCATGGGATTGAGCGTATGGCCACCGCGACTGAGCCGATGGGTTGGTTGATTTCATCAATATTAAATGGCGTTGCCGGGGTGGTAATTGGTGCTCTGGTGTTGATTGTTGTTGGCGCTATTACGCGTGTTTTTAAAAAGAATAATTAACAGCTTTTAATCTTTATTTGCCTTATGGTTTCCTGAGCTGAAAATCTGGATAAGTGGATTTTATGAATGAAGCTAAGTGAAATTAAGCTGTCCAGAAGCTTTTCCATCGTCATTCTGATTATTGTGATCAGCGTATTTTTATTGCCCGTGTTAGGCATGAATTTTTTATTCTGGTTGGCCGATCACAAAGAGCAGCGTTTCGCGGATTCTCTGGATGACGCCATCGAATTCCAAATCAAAATGGTTAAGCAGTCCATTGCGCAGCTAAACCTCAAGGATACGGCGCTTTTGCAATGTATCAGTGAACAGGCACTGGAGCGGGCTCAGCTTCCCCCAACCAGTTCAGGCAGTATCGATCAAGTCGATCAGCTTGAGTGGCTAAGCTGTACAGAGCGAGGAATTGTTAGTCTTCAAGGAATAGCGGGGTTGCAACAGCTTAGAGAGCTGAATTTGGCCAATAACAAGATTGTTGATATTACCCCTGTATCCAAATTAAATCGCTTGGAAATGCTGGACTTTTCACATAATGAAATCACAGATATCACGTCACTCTCTCAGTTATCAGCATTAAAAAAACTGAGCCTGTCAGGTAATCAGCTGGAAAATTTTGGCTTATTGTTGGCTGTCAGTTCCTTGCGAGAACTCGATATGCCTGACACGGCAAAAATCTACTGTGCCGATGTAGAGATATTTTTGAATGCGGCCACTTTCACAGTTAAACAAAATAGCCATAGCGAAAACTGCAAAGGAACATACAGCTCGGAGATCGGGCGAATACTAGCGCTTAAAAGTGCGGGTTCAACCTTGTCCCCTGACGATGAAAGTCTTCTGTTGGAGTATGAGCTCAATAAAATGCGTGCCGAATATCAAAAAAAGTATCAATAAGCTAACGGCTATTTGCGATAGACGGGCTGATCTATTAATTGATACGGATATGTCAGGATTCCTATGTTAAAAAAAATAATACTCACGTTATTTATCAGTTATGGTTTGTTTCAACTTTTTGATGTGAATTATCGAATGGGGCATGAGGGGGTAGGTCTTCTTGAGACCTTGCAGCCTGAGTCTGGCGCTCCAAGTGTACAGTCAGTTTCGGCGGTTTCTTCTTCGGCATCGTCTGCTATGGTTGAATCCAATCTTTGCGGTCGGGCGGGGTTTGCACTTAACCCGATCTTCACCAGTGGTATCAACGCCCGGTTACCTGAATTATTGTTGAGTGCCATTTCACCAAAACGGGACAGTGCTTTTTATTTTACTGAACTCATTGGGGTAAAAACCCCGGTGGTGGAGTTTAGGTGGGTTAGTGACGGCGTTGAGTTTCATCGCGAGTTGTTCGAGGTGAAGGGCATGCGTTGGCGAGCTTGGTCATCGGCAGTGGGATTGAGCAGCGATACTCGCGTGAATAAAAATTCGCCTTTGGCTGTAGAGATCTGGGCTGATCAGTGCCTCATCCACAGTGACAAAATTGTTTTTGCAGAGGATGAAAAAGCGATTCATCTCGATCAGGCGGCAAGTTATTTTGATTATTACAATACAACCTTGGGTCATGTCTCCCCTGCTTATCAGTACTCTAAAGATCTGGACAAAAAAACGCTGGTCTACCGCTTTGATTCACAGCGTTTAAATCCCCGTATATATATTGATATAGAAAGCAAGATTCGCGATGAGTTTACACAGGATGTGTTTACGCAATATGTGATGCGCGATGAAGCTTTACCGCTGCCGTTAAAAGCAGGAGGCGCGGTAATGAATTATTCAGATATCAATATCAATCGTAAAACCACTTCAGGCGATACGGTGCTGTTGGAAGCCATTAAACAAAATAGTCGCAACACCATTAAAAGTTTATTGGCGATTGGAGCCAACCCATTTATCCGCGATGCTGAAAAACGTTCACCATTGGATTTGGCTATGGCTGCAAAAGATCGCGAGCTGATTGATTTGTTAGTTGAGCATATGTTTTGGGGGCATGCGGTAGGGCGGAAGGATTGGAGCCATACCAGCTTTGGCTACATTCTAGGTGCTGATAATTATTCGTTTCTTAAAAGGCGGAATCGTCTGGGGGAGACCTCGCTAATGCGTGCTGCAGCCTCAGGCGATGAATTTGCGATTATCGGCTTGAGCGGGATGAAGTCCAATTCCAAAGATGCCTTTGAGAGGGATTATTTGGACCCCTATGAATTTGATTATGCGGGAAGGCAAGCAGTAGATATTGCTCGTGACGCGGGATACAAAGGAGCTGAGTTATTGTTAGAAAAAGCGATGGAGCAAATGATTCCTGCATGGGCGAGCTATCGGATGCTAATTGCCTCTGAACTTGAAGGCGATATTCCAACGAAATGTTTTAATCAGGCAGGCAAGCGAATTTGGCTACTTGCTACTTTGGTAGATATGCCTATTAAAAAAGTAAAATTGGTCTGGTCGGTAAGCAAAGAATACAACGGAAAAGCACGCGCGGTAAAAACGGAGGAGTTTTTGACAACATCGACCGAGTATCAACTAAAGCGTTTTATTGACCCCGAAGACTTGGGTGAGAATCCTGCATTTATTCATGCAGATCTCTATTTTAATGATGAGCGAATCCGCAATGCATCATTCACTAATAATTACGCTAACAAAAGCGAAACCAAGTGTAATTATTACGATAACTATCCAAAGAATTCATTGAAAAAACAATTCGCTGCTTGGGTGCCGCTGAATGTGGTCAGCAAAAGAGCGGCAGGTTTTGACGCGGAGCGAATGAGGGTTCACCAAGCGCTATTGGAAGATGCTGTTGCTTATGAAAGCCCCAGTTTACTTGGCTATCTATTTAATGCAGGTCTTAAGCCTGGTGCTAAATATTTTGATAAGTCGCTATTGCGGAGCGCCGTGTCCGATAAAAAATTGGCGTTGACGCAACACTTGCTTGCTGAGGGTGAAGACTTGGTGGCTGTTGATGCTATGGTGCGCAAAGGCAAGCAAAGCTTAATGACGCGCGCAGTTTATAATCACGATGAAACTATGGTGAAATTTTTGGTCGGGCAGGGTTTGCCGGTCAACGAAAATGATCCTCGAATCACTCAGCCACTCATCGAGGCGCTGGAAAGTTGCGATGCAAAACTGGTTGAAGTATTGCTAAAGTTGGGCGCCAATCCATTCGCTTCCGCTGTCAATCGAGGAAATAAGACAGCTTGGGAGTATGCGGCAGAGCAGTGCACTTATGAGCCGCGTGTCATGGAGGTGCTGAATTCTACAAAATAGGATCTGCGGGCTAGCGAGTAGAGATACCGCTGCTGGCCAGGGATGAGAGCTACATTTTCTGATGGACACTTAAGGCTCAGTCCCGTAGAATCCGCAGCCAGATTGCAGCCGACTCAAACGGCTCTGCACAAAGAATACAAAACGGTTCGCACAAGAACATAAAAAGGCGAGATGAGATTAGAGTTTCATCTCGCTTTTTTACAACCAAACGTTTTACTGCCAGATTAATTTTGCCTTTTAACTCAATAACTTATCGCGATGTTCACTTCATAAGTGTCAATGCGACTGACTTTTTGAGCCTGAAGAAACTGAACGTCT
>DQHS01000083.1 GCA_003524365.1 Cellvibrio sp.
ATCTGTAAATAAAGTCAGATTCTTTCCATTACTGTTGCACTTTCTAACAGGCCAGCCGCTATGACCCAAGACCTCTCCCGCAATGCCAATCGTTTTGTCATCTTCACGGTATTTTTTACCGCGCGCGCATACTATCCGGTGTTGGCAATTTTATTTCTTGATTTAGGGTTAACGCTGGATCAGTTTGTATTGCTCAATTTGATTTGGGCGGTGACGATTTTTTTATTTGAAGTTCCTTCTGGTGCCTTGGCGGATACGATTGGACGACGAACATTGTTGATCACTGCATCCGTATTGATGGTGATTGAAATGTTTTGCCTACTGCTGGCACCGCGCGATGGTGGAATATTGTTGTTGGTGCTCTGTGTTATCAACCGTATTTGTTCGGGGCTTTCAGAGGCTTGTGCGAGCGGGGCTGATGAGGCTTTGGCTTACGATTCATTGCCGCACGAAAACCGAGCCAGCGCCTGGGATCATTTGCTTGCTCATGCCATGCGTTGGCGCTCGGTGGGGTTTGTGGTGGCGATGATTATCGGTGGTGTGCTTTATGATGCCGATACAATTAATTCTATTCTTCCTGCGAGCTTGCACATCAGTAGTGATACAGCACATCGTTTGCCAGTGTTATTAGTGTTGTTGCAAGCGATGGCCTGTTTATTTATTACCTGTCGAATGGTTGAACCGGTTCATGCTGCAGCGGGATCGACTTTATCCCATGCATTTCATCTCACTATTTCAACCGCGCGTTGGGTGTTTACCAATCCCAAAACGCTGGTGGTTATTTTGATTGGCGTTGCGTTGGATTCGATCGTGCGCAATTTTGCGACCATCACCAGTAGTTATTATCGGTTGATTGAGTTGCCTGAATGGACCTATGGTTTTTTCGGCGCAGCTATGGGGCTGCTGGGTTGGTTTGTTCCGGGCATTGCCAAGCGTTTAAACGCGCGTTTTGGCATGTTGGCGAATTTGGGCTTGATCGCTGTTATGACGTTGGTTGGTTTGGTGGCATTGGTGCCTGCATGGCCAATGTATGGAGTCGTGCCTACATTGTTTTTAATGATGATGATGGGTTTTCTTGGCTTTACTGTCAGCCGCGTATTGCATGAAGAGGCGGATTCATCGCGCCGTGCCACAGTGCTTTCAGTAAAAGGATTGTTTTTTAATTTGGGTTACGGTTTATTCAGTTTGGGTTTCTCCGGATTGCTAGCCAGCTTTCCCGATACACCGGAAGGTGCAGCACTGCGTAATGCATTGCTTTGGCAAGTGCCATTTTTTGCAGCGATTATTTTTAGTTTATTCGGTTGGGCGTTTTTTAGGTTGCGTAGATAGCAATGTAGGAAAATTAAAGAAATTAAATTGATAAATCCGGAATTTGGGGATGTTTTTTTCTGTTCTGAAAGGTTTATTGTTGTGAGGGATTTTATTGCCGCTGGATAGTAAAGCTCCCAAGCGCGATGCTTGGGAGCTTTAAAACTAGTTGTTGGTTGAAGCCGGAGCTGTCAACACTAACTCGCCATTTTGGAGTGGAATTTTGTTGCCGGGATCGTAAGACATACGCACGACGTCTTCTTTATCTTTTAAACGATAAGTCACGTCATAACCGGTAATTTCTTCACGGGTTTCATAAACGGTTTTGCAGCTTTGCTCTACCGTAGTATAGGTATCGCCTTTCTGCATATTTTCCTGCACTTTATCGCCTGCATAACCACCCGCAACCGCGCCTGCAACAGTCGCTACTTTTTTGCCGTTGCCACCGCCCACCTGATTACCCAAGGCGCCGCCAACTACCGCCCCTAATACTTTACCGGCAATCCGATTAGTATCTTTCACCGGTTTTTGACGAACTACAGTTTGCTCGACACATTCTTCATGCGGAATTTTGATCTCTTTGGTCACTGCTAGTGTTTTAAGCACTTTTGCGTGATCAGGCTCTTTTACGTATTGGTAGCCAGCAATGGCACCACCCATGGTGGCAACGCCTAAGCCTAGTACTGTACCGATCATCATTGATTTGTTCATACGCTCAACCTCGCTAATCTAAACAGCTGTTTTTACAGCAGGTGCGCCAGTATGGGCGCTTTTTGGCTTAACGCTAGCTTAATAAACCGAATGGCATGACAAAGTTGCGAACTGTTTAAGGTTTTCGTTTTTTGCGGCTTGTTTTTGAAGGTTGATAAGAAGGGGGGTTTAGCCAGTGATTGATGCCATACAGGCTTGCACACCATAGCGCAGTAAGTAATGAGAGTAAGAGGGTGGCAATGAATGCAAAAATGTCCGGAGCTTTCATCAGTGTGGTCATTAGCGAATCTTGATAATAGAAAAACCATTGATGGCCGTCGGGGAAAACTTGTACATGCAGCCAATAAAAAACGGCGGTCGGGCCGATGATAAATACGATTGCGCCAATAACGGCAAACCCCACCAAAAATCCGAGCAGGATTTTTTTTGCGGGTGGCATGGTTAATTTTTGCTGATATGCGAAGGCAATCAGCGCGATCCACACCAGTAAACACAATGTTCCCGCTACATAAAACACATCAATCAGATTCGCTACATCCTGCAGGTGAATAATTTCTGCTTCATGCATTAACGCGGTGGTTTGACCATTTTTTAATGGGTAACTAATCTCACCTAATCCTTTGCCGCTGGCTTGCACAGCATCGCTAATCTCACCAAATAAACGCCAGTGATCCTATGGTGTTGTATATTCAAAATCATCTTTGTAACGATTGAGCGGTGCAAACTCTGCAATGTGTTTATCAAGATCCAGTAATTGATAACCTGCGGGGTAGGCAAAATGAAATTGGGCAAGTAAATGCCAGCTTACCAAGGCTAAGGCGACAAGTTGGCAGGTAAAAAACAGGGGCCAAAACAGAAAGCGTTTTACTGTATTCATGATGTTGTGGTGCTTTGCGGGGATAAAATATAAAGAGTAACTTACCACTTACTCCTGACTGATGCTATGGTTTGATTCTTGCTGTTGTTTTGTGGTCGATCGTCACATTAGTGTCTTATTTTTGTCATAGAATCATCAAGACTATCCAATAAATCTACCCACCCCTTTTTCGAGCGAGATGACATAGTGCCAGAACTAGTAGCCCCCCCCGCCAGAAACACTTTTCACACCTATGGTATTTGGTTGTACACCGAAAAAAGTTCAGCGATCAAAAGCCTGAAAAAGGAACACAGCCCCAGTGTGCATGGCGATAAACATTGGGATTCAAGCTACGTGCTAATGGATTACTTTACTCACAACCCGCTGAAGAAAAAAAGCCGGGTGTTGGATGTCGGTTGTGGCTGGGGCCCTACCTCTATCTACTTGGCTAGCAACGGTCATACTGTTACCGGGTTGGATGTCGATAAAGATGTATTTGCTTTTTTGGATGTGCAAGCCGAGCTCAATGGCGTAGCAGTGAAAACTCGCCAGGGTGCAATGGCATCAATGAAGAAAGCGGATCTGAGCAAATACGATGTGATTGTCGGCGGCGATATTTGTTTCTGGGATGAGTTGACTGATGAATGGCTCGCGATGCTCAAGCGCGCCGCAAGCGCAGGTGTAAAAAAATTAGTGTTGGCAGATCCGGGGCGCAGTCCGTTTTTAAAATTGGTGGATAAGTGTTATGACCGCTGGGATTGTGACATGCATACCTGGTATTGCCTTGAACCAAAACGCTTTACTGGCAGTTTGTTGATCGTGAATTTGGACAAAAAAGCAGATTAGATAGAAGTTGAGCATATGCATCGTCCCTGATGCGCTGCGCAATTATTCTGTTCATGAGAAATTCCTTCTCGTATCGTTATTGTCAGGTTTTATTACCACATTACGTTATCGAACAATTACGCCTCGGTAGATTCGGTTTCGGTTAAACGAGTGCTGAACACCTTGGTGTAATCCAGCTGCGGCTCGATAGCTTTTTGGCCAGTAGCCTCCACTTTTTCCACTTCTTTGACCGGCAGCGTTGGAACAACAGTCGGTGCAGGAATAAAAGGTGCAACGGGTTTAACGTGCTCGTAACGACCAGCACCAATCACTTCATTTTCATCCAATGCCTTCTTCAATAATTGTTGCACTTGCGCGCTGGGTGAATCGGCGGGGCAGGCGATCATATCCATGTAGTCGATTCCCAAACGGTAGGGTGGCCAACCGTTTTCCAAACCGTTTTTTACCAACTGGCGATAACAATTTTTTGCGCGCGCTACATCTTCCGGATTTTTGCGATCAAACAACACTGGAATGGTGCCCGACAGCGTGCGCGATGAACGCGAGGTAACGGCGAGCAGTGGATCAAATCCGTTATCGATTAAACATTTACTCATCACTGTGCGATAGCGCTCCACTTCATCTGCAGCAAACGGCACCAGCGGCGCGTACCATAAAATACCGGCACCATCTTTGGCGGGATGTGAATGTAAATCGAGTTTTTTCGCGGTAGGATCAAGTGCATAGGCGATTTTTAAAAACGCCACTATCGGATAGCCTTCTACAGTACCTAATGTATTGACCAGTGCACCAAAGTGACGGCGCAGAGATGAGAAACCCCACTGTGGTAAATAGTTCTGGATTTTCTGCAGCTGTTTAATTTGGTCAGGGCTAAAACTCCACACACGACAATTTTTTAGTCGGCGACGAATATCTTTTACTGACCCGGCAACCGCTGCACGTGAACCGTATAAAGTGCCCAATCCAGTCCATGCAGAAATTTTTCGTTCTTTCGCAAGTTGCGTTAGATAATTTGCGCGAGCTTCGCCTGTCAGTGTTGATGCCAAAGGCGTATCGACTTGGGTGGAGAGAATGCGGCAATCGTTCATCATAATAATGCCACCGATGCCGGGAATATCTTCGGTGAGTTTATTTAAATCAGTTTGACTGTTAATAAACGCTTCATTGCTTTTCCATTCAAATACCAGAATCCGCGTTGCTTCCGGTGAGCGTGCCAATTGCACGCGCGCCTTGGTGACTATGCCGAAATTACCTTGCCGCAATAATCCAGCCCAGGAGTAGCCGGTGCCGGCATTCCAGCGTTTGGCCATCTCGGGGCAATTTAAATCCTGATAGGTGTGACGAAACTCGGTACCGTTGCCCCAATAACCTTCCAGCTCACTGATTGCATCAAAGTGATCGGTAATCGGTGTTAAACCATATCCGCCATCGAGTGCATTGCCGAGAATATTGCCGTTGGGGCCGACACCGGTGGTGGGCACTAATAAATCCGCGCCGCTTTTTTTAATCGCCGCGTGTAAATCTGCCTGAGTGACGCCGGGCTCAATTAATGCGGTGGATGATTTCACATCGATATAGACACGGCGCAGTTGCGATAAATCCACAATAAAACTGCGGCTGTCTACCGGTAGCGAAGTGCCGTAACCAAAATTGCGTCCGCCGCTAATCGGCCAGAGCGGCACTTTAAATTCATTGGCAAGCGCTAATACTTCCTGAATTGCATCCACTTCTTTTATAACAATGGCACCGGCAGGCAAACGTTGGCTTGCACCTGTGTCTGCTCCGTAATGAAAAGCCGCTTCTTCACGACTCAAGACTTTGGCACCGGGGATACGCAATACTTCGCTGAAAAAAGAGGTAGTCATGTTCATCTTCCTTTCAAATGCTGAATGACAAAAATTGCTTGAAGAGCAAAGGTGGGCTTAATACTGCGCACGCAAAAATGTTCAAAAAATCGACACTACATGGCAGCTAAGCAAGCATTNNCTCAGAAATGTTCAAAAAATCGACACATTTGCGGCAGTCAAACAAGCATCAGCAAAAACTATGACAAGTCTAAATTTCGTAATGTTTTCAACGGGTTTAATTATTATTTTGTGATTGATGCCATCAAATTGACGCTTCAATCAATTGTTTATTTGCAGCAAGGATGATTTAAGCGACGGAGTGATGGAATAATAAGTGTGTAGTGATGATTGGTCAGTCGTGCGTTGTTAATTTTGTTGAAGAGTTTTTATAGCGAAGAGGTTGCGCGGATTTTTAGTGAGTTAGCGATAAAGATATTGAGAGAATCCGAATGTAGTAAGGCGAGCAATACTCGCCTTACTACACTGGATTGTTTACTGAATTTGTACAATTAGGTCAGGTTAATTAAGTCAGTAGTTTCTCTAGCGTTCGCTCATAAATTTTAGTCAGCTTGTTCAAATCATCTGCGCTAATACACTCATTTACCTTATGAATAGTCGCGTTGATGGGGCCAAGCTCAACCACTTGGGCACCGGTGGGTGCAATAAAACGCCCATCAGACGTGCCGCCGGATGTGGATAGCTCTGCATCCAGTCCGGTTTCTACTTTAATCGCATCCACTACCGCATTTACCAAATCGCCGCGCGGTGTTAAAAACGGTTGGCCGCTTAGAATCCACTGCAAGTCGTAGTTCACCTTGTGCTTATTCAAAATCGCTTCGGTGCGCTCACGTAAAATCTGCTCAGTAAGTTCAGTAGAAAAACGGAAATTGAATACTACTTCCACTTCACCGGGGATCACGTTGGTGNNATACTTGAAAACTGGTCGCCGGAAAAAATTCATTACCGTTATCCCAATGTTCGGCTGCAAGTTCGGCGAGGGCAGGGGCGAGTTTATGGATGGGGTTATCGGCCAGGTGTGGATAAGCCACATGCCCTTGAATACCTTTCACTTTCAAAATCGCACCAAGCGAACCGCGACGGCCATTTTTAATCACATCGCCAACTTGTACCGTGCTTGATGGTTCGCCCACGATGCACCAGGTCATTTTTGTGTTCTGCGCTTCCAGCCATTCCACTACTTTCACTGTGCCATTAATCGACGGGCCTTCTTCATCGCTAGTAATTAAAAATGCAATGCGACCTTTGTGATTAGGATGCTGCGCAATAAAGTTTTCGCAAGCGATAACCATGCAGGCAAGTGAACCTTTCATATCTGCCGCGCCGCGGCCATGCAACATGCCATCAATAATTTGTGGCTCAAACGGTGGATTGTTCCAATTTGCCTCGGGGCCGGTGGGTACCACATCGGTATGGCCGGCAAATGCGAGCAGCGGGCCGCCATCGCCATCTGCACCAGTGCGAACGGCCCAGAAGTTATCCACCTCACCAAAACGCAACCGCGCGGTTTTAAAGCCGATGGCCTCAAGGCGTTTAATCATCATTTCCTGGCAGCCATCGTCTTCAGGGGTTACCGAACGGCAGCGGATCAGGTCGGTGGCGAGTTGCAAAGTGGGGGTTAACGCAGCAGTCATGGTGTCATCCAGCAGTGGGGGCATCAGTTGGGGAAAAGTTCGCGGTGAATTTTACGCGATTTTGCGGCTGATTCGATGACTCTTGCGGATAAAAAAGCCCCCACCGCACATTGAGCCAAGTCTGCGACAGGGGAGGTGCATTAATGGGACTGAATTAGTTGGGCGGGATGTTTTGATCCCGCCCGAGGTTTAAGCGGCTTTGCTGGTATCAGCGTTGTGTTGGATCAAGTTTCCAGTGTTGTTGATGGCGATGTTTCTGGGTTTCATCGCCTCCGGAATTTCTTTCACCAAACTGATACTCAGCAAACCGTTATTGAGTTGGGCACCGGTCACTTCGACGTGGTCGGCCAAGCTGAACTTGCGCTCGAAACTACGTGTGGCTATGCCCTGATGCAGATACTTGCGCTCCTCTTTGCTGTCCTCGGCTTTTTTGCCGCGCACAGTCAGAACGCCGCGCTCGGTTTGGATATCCAGCTCGTGCTGCTCGAAGCCTGCAACCGCAAGGGTGATGCCATAGCGGTTTTCACCAGTTGCTTCAATATTGTACGGTGGGTAGCCAACCGCGCTTTGGTCGGCGCGCAGAGCTGTATCTAACAATGCACCTAAACGGTCGAAACCTATGGTGCTGCGATAGAGGGGAGAAAGATCAATTGCGTTCATAAATTATCCTCCATAGGAAGCGATAGAAAATAAAAACAATTAATAAGTGATGGCTCGCGATCGACACCGATCACGACGTTAATCTAGGGCTATCACAGCGGGATTCAAGTTTTATTCTAATAATAAATATTTATTCTGGCATAAATATTTATAATTTTTTTTACTACTATTTTTAGTGTATTTCGCTCTTGAACTTTTTATTACAGACCTTATCTAAGCTCGCGTCTTCGTACACTACGATTGTTTTCTGGGAATCATCCCGTTACTGAGGAAAAAACAATGTATAACGCGATCACTCAGCTGCGTTCCCGGCGTGCCATTTATTGGCGGCCACCCCCGAATTAATTCACCGTTTTTCCTAACGCATTTGCGCTACTTCCTCGCCCGAAGGAGGTCGCCGTGCCTATTACTTTTGTTGTTACTTTTCAATCGTCCATTCTAGGGAGGCTTTTATGCTGACAGTGTCAAAACTCAAGCGCGCCTATGGTGATTTTATCGCGGCCGACGCCGTAGATTTTTCCATCACCAAAGGTGAAATCGTGGGCTTGCTCGGCCATAACGGCGCGGGCAAAACCACGGTGATGAAAATGCTCAGTGGTTATCTGGAACCCAGCGCAGGCCAGATATTTTTCGAAGGAAAATTGCTTGCCGATCATTTAAAAACGCTGCAGCAAAAAATTGGCTATCTACCCGAAAGCTTGCCGGTTTATCCGGAGCTGTCGGTCGCCGAGTATCTGGATTATGCCGCCGAATTAAAAGGGCTGCGCGGCCTTGAAAAGCAACAAGAAGTAAAACGCGTGGTTAACGCAACCGATATCGCAGCGAAATTACTTGCTCCTATTGCAACCTTATCGCGCGGCTACAAACAGCGGGTCGGCGTTGCGCAAGCCTTGCTGGGTAAGCCACGCTTGTTAATTCTGGACGAACCCACCAACGGTCTTGACCCACAGCAGACACTGCAAATGCGCGAGCTGATTCGCGCGATTGCTAAAGACGCCACGGTTATTTTGTCCACCCACATTATGCAAGAAGTCGATGCGCTCTGTGATCGCGTGCTAATGATGCGTGCAGGGCAGCTGGTGTTGGACGAAAAACTCGCGAACCTGCGCATTAGTCGTTCACTGCTACTCGCGTCCAG
>DQHS01000291.1 GCA_003524365.1 Cellvibrio sp.
ACGACCAACACACACAATCAACTTATCGAAGGTTTCATGCTGCTCTTTGCCTTCTTTATCCAAATAAGTCACGATCACTTCTTTACCGTTTACTTTTGAACCGGTAACGCGTGAGCTGGTGCGGATATCCAGACCTTGTTTGGTGAGAATTTTTTGCGTTTCTTTGGCGATTTGTTGATCCATGATCGCCAGGAAGCTATCGAGGGCTTCAAGTACAACTACTTTAGATCCACAGCGATTCCAAACAGAACCCAACTCCAAACCAATTACGCCAGCGCCGATTACGCCTAAACGTGTTGGCACTTCAGTGAATTCCAATGCACCAGTAGAGTTAACCACCACATCGTTATCGACAGGCGCTGGTGGAATATTGATTGGGCTGGAGCCTGAAGCCAAAATGACATTTTCAGCATCGTATACTGTTACTTTGCCATCAAAATCAGTTACTTCAACTTTTTTGCCAGCAAGCAATTTACCAGTACCGAACAAACTGGTGACGCCATTCGCTTTGAACAATCCAGCGATACCGCCAGTAAGATTTTTGATGATTTGGTTTTTACGCGCAATCATCGAAGAAACATTCAATTCCACGCCTGAAGTGGTAATACCGTGAAGGCCCAGATCTTCTTTTGCTTCGTGGTATTTGTAAGAGCTATCGAGCAATGCTTTAGAAGGAATGCAACCTACGTTCAAGCAAGTACCGCCATTAACGCCCTTGCCTTCTTCGTTTTTCCACTTCTCAACGCACGCCGTTTTCAAACCTAATTGCGCGGCACGGATGGCGGCAACATAGCCCGCTGGGCCTGAACCGATAACTATCACATCAAATTTTTCAGACATAACAATGTTCCTAAATTATTAACTGTCGGCTACGGCCTTGTGAGCCGTAACCCTTCACATAAAAAACGCTCTTAGGTTGCCAAGAGCGTTTCAAACAGCAGATTAGATTTCCAACAACTTATATTTCTAAAAGAATGCGCGCAGGATCTTCCAGCAAATCTTTGATGGTAACGAGGAATTGCACAGCCTCTTTACCGTCGAGCAAACGGTGATCGTAAGACAATGCCAAGTACATCATCGGCAGAATTTCCACTTTGCCATTAACGGCCATCGGGCGCTCTTGAATTTTGTGCATGCCCAAAATTGCAGACTGTGGCAGATTCAGAATCGGCGTAGACAAGAGTGAACCAAACACACCCCCGTTAGTGATAGTGAAGGTGCCGCCAGACATTTCTTCAATGCCGAGCTTGCCATCACGCGCGCGCAAACCGAAATCGCGAATAGTATTTTCGATCGTTGCCAAGCTCATATTTTCAGCGTTACGCAGTACCGGTACTACTAAACCTTTATCAGTTGATACGGCAACACCGATATCCTGATAACCGTGGTAAACAACATCGTTGTTATCGATCGAGGCGTTAACCGAAGGGAAACGACGCAGCGCTTCAGCAGCCGCTTTCACGAAGAAACTCATAAAGCCCAAGCGTGAACCATTGTGCGTTTTTTCAAATTGGTCTTTGTATTTTGCACGCAGCGCCATCACAGGACCCATGTTCACTTCATTGAACGTAGTGAGCATTGCAGTGGTATTTGATGCTTCGAGCAGACGTTCGGCAATACGCTTGCGCAAACGTGTCATAGGTACGCGCTTCTCAACACGATCACCTACCGCTTCGATAGCTGCAACGGGAGCTGGTGCAGCAGCAGGCGCGCTAGCCGCAGGCGCCGATTTCAAATGATTGGCAACATCTTCTTTAGTAACACGACCATCTTTACCACTGCCGGAAACAGATGCGGTATTCACATTGTTTTCTTCCGCCATTTTGCGTGCGGCTGGATTTACCAATTTATCAGCGGAGGCTGCAGGGGCAGCGGCGGTAGCAGACACTTGAGCCGCAGGGGTGCCTGCCACAGGAACGCCTGCCGCAGCACCTTCAACAAAACGGGCAATGACTTCATTGCTCAATACGGTTTCACCTTCGCCTTTAATAATTTCAGCGATACTGCCATCAGCAGGTGCAACCACTTCCAACACAACCTTGTCGGTTTCAATATCAACGATCAACTCATCGCGCTTGACGGCTTCGCCTGGTTTTTTGTGCCAGGTTGCTACCGTGCCATCGGCAACGGATTCAGGGAAGGTAGGGGCTTTGATTTCAATACTCATGCTATTCCATCTCTCTGTAGCGCTAGGTTTATTTGATCAACTCAATCAGTTAGTAAAAGCACTCACACGGTGAGCGCTTTATTCACAAAACGTTTTTCTTCTTCAAGGTGCGCAGACATATAACCGCCCGCTGGTGCTGCCGACGGATCACGACCAACGTAATCCAAATACATGCCTGCCCCAAACAACTGCTGTACAACATGGCGCATGTGATGTTGGCTGCTATACCAGGCCCCTTGGTTCATAGGTTCTTCCTGACACCAGAAGATATCTTTGATACCTTTGAATGATGCCATAGCGGCTTTCAATTCTTCCTCAGGGAAAGGATACAACTGCTCCAAACGGATCAGCGCAACATTTTCCTGCTTACGTGCAGTCCGCTCTTCAAGCAGTGTGTAGTAAACCTTACCACTACACAAAATTACCCGCTCAACTTTGGAAGGTTCGACAGTGTTGTCACCAATCACATTTTGGAAGCTGCCATTGGCTAATTCTTCCAGCGTAGAGGTTGCCAATTTATGACGCAGCAAAGATTTAGGGCTCATCACCACTAACGGACGACGCATCGGACGAATTGCCTGACGGCGCAACATGTGGAACACCTGCGCAGGTGTAGTTGGTACACAAACCTGAATATTGTGTTCCGCACACAACTGCATAAAACGCTCAAGGCGTGCAGATGAATGTTCTGGGCCCTGCCCTTCGTAACCGTGTGGCAACAGCATAGTCAAACCACACAAACGACCCCACTTGTGCTCACCACTGGTAATAAATTGGTCAATCACTACTTGAGCGCCGTTGGCAAAGTCACCGAATTGCGCTTCCCAAATCACCAAGCCAGTTGGTGAAGTAGTGGCATACCCATATTCAAACGCCAGTACAGCTTCTTCTGACAAGTAGGAATCGAACAGTTCAAATGATGGCTGGTCAGGTGCCATATTTGCCAAAGGAACGTAAGCTGAGCCGTCTTTCTGGCTGTGAATTACCGCGTGGCGATGAGAGAAAGTTCCACGACCAACGTCCTGCCCTGTCATACGAACCTGGAAGTTCTGCTCAACGAGAGTTGCATAAGCCAGGGTTTCAGCCATACCCCAGTTCAGTGGTAATGCGCCTGCAGCCATTTTGCGGCGGTCTTCGTAAATCTTTTCAACTTGCTTTTGCAGCACGATTCCATCGGGAATTTCGCACATTTTATTCGCTGCAGCTTGCAACGTTTTGAGCTCACAGCCGGTTGTCGCCGGTGTCTCCCAATCGTGACCAATGTAGGGTGACCAATCCACAAACAAACTGCGATCAGGCTCACTAACCAAACCACTGGCAACATTGTCACCGCGATCCAGTGCTGCACGATAAACTGTAGTCATATCGTCTGCAGCAGCTTGGCTAAGCAGATTTTCTGCGACCAGCTTGTCGGCATAAAGTGTGCGAGTGGTTTTGATGCGGCGGATAATTTGATACATCAACGGTTGGGTTGCAGAGGGCTCGTCGGTCTCGTTGTGACCACGACGGCGATAGCAAACCAAATCGATTACTACGTCTTTTTTGAACTCATAGCGATAATCCATCGCCAATTGCGCGATAAATAATACTGCCTCAGGATCATCCCCATTCACATGGAAAATCGGGCACTCGATCATTTTGGCAACGTCGGTGCAGTACTCAGTTGAGCGCGCATCTTCGCGTTTGTTGGTCGTAAAACCAACCTGATTATTGATCACGATGTGCAGAGTACCGCCAGTACCGTAAGCGCGAGTTTGAGACATTTGGAATGTCTCCATGACCACACCTTGGCCTGCAAATGCAGCATCACCATGCACATTAATAGGAACAACTTTTGCGCCAGTTTTGTCTTTGCGACGATCTTGACGCGCGCGTACAGAACCTTCAACTACGGGGGATACGATCTCCAAATGCGACGGGTTAAACGCCATCGCCAAATGCAACTCACCGCCGGGGGTCATTAAGTTGGAAGAAAAACCTGAGTGATATTTCACATCACCTGAGGTTTTCAGCGAACGCTTGCCGTCAAACTCAGCAAACAGTTCTGAAGGACTTTTACCAAACACGTTGATTAACGCATTAAGGCGACCACGGTGGGCCATGCCCAGCACAATTTCTTTTGCGCCGTATGTACCCGCACGTTTTACCAAAGCATCCACTAGTGGAATAAAGCTTTCACCACCTTCAAGGCCAAAGCGTTTGGTGCCGGGGTATTTACTATCGAGGTGGCGCTCAAGACCTTCCGCCGCCGTCAGGCGTTCAAGTAAGGCAAGACGCTGCTCTTTACTGAATTCCGGATTGGAGCGCACACTTTCAAGACGCTGCTGCAACCATTGTTTTTCAGCAAGCGGAGTGATGTGCATAATCTCGGCACCGATATGACCGCAATAGGTCTTCTCCAATGCTTCAACAATCTCACGCAAGGTTGCCTGTTCTTTACCGATAAACAAACTGCCGGTGCTGAAAACAGTATCGAGATCGGCATTGGTCAGTCCGTGAAAACCCAGCTCCAGATCAGCAACCGGATCGCGCTGCATTAATCCCAACGGATCGAGTTGCGCTTTCTGATGACCACGGAAACGGTAGGAACTGATGAGCTGCAGAACTTTAATTTGTTTTTGTTCATGTTCGGCGCTGACGGAACCACCAGCTCCAGCAGCAGCTACAGTGCGCACACGGGATTTACCCAATTGTTCGAATTGAGCGCGAATGACCGAATGGGGAGTATCTTGAGTCAGCACACCGTTGATACGGGGTAGTTGATCGAAGTAATTGCGCCATTCTTCAGGAACGGCATTAGGATTGTGTAGATATGTGTCGTAGAGCTCTTCGACATAGGCCGCATTCCCACCGGAGATGTGAGACGTGCTCCAAAATTGCTCCATAATGCTGTCTTGCATTCCACTCACCTTAATCATTGGGGACTCAGGCAAATCCCCTGCTATCAACTAGCGGTTAGCTACCAAACGCTTTCAACTTGTGATTAAAAGCGCCGCTTTTAAGTCGTCGCAACTCCAGGTTACAACAAACAGTTTTTCAACGCCGCAAGCACCATGGCGCTCACTTTGTCATCAAATTTTTGCCAGCTTCAGATACAGAAAAGCGCCACCTTAGGTAGCGCTCTGTAACAACATATTACGAATGTGGCCGATGGCTCGTGTCGGGTTCAGCCCTTTGGGACAAACCGCCACACAGTTTTGGATACCATGACAACGGAATACGCTGAAAGGATCATCCAGATTGGACAGTCGTTTCTCTGTCGCCAAATCGCGGCTATCTGCCAAGAAACGATAAGCCTGTAACAAGCCAGCTGGGCCGATAAATTTATCGGGGTTCCACCAGAAAGATGGGCAGCTGGTTGAGCAGCAGGCACAGAGTATACACTCATAAAGACCGTCGAGCTTCTCGCGATCTGCCGGTGATTGCAAACGCTCAATCGCGGGCGCTGGGGTATCGTTTTGCAAGTACGGCTCAATTTTCTTGTATTGGTCGTAGAACTGGGTCATATCGACCACCAAATCACGAATCACTGGCAAGCCTGGAAGTGGACGCAAAATCAAGGTATTGTTTTTAATGCACTCGGAAATTGGCTTGATACAAGCCAATCCGTTTTTACCATTGATATTCATACCATCAGAGCCGCAAACACCTTCGCGACAAGAGCGGCGATAAGCAAGACTTTCGTCCTGTGCTTTGAGCAGCTCTAAAACATCCAGCACCATCAAGTCTTTACCTTGAGTATCTAACTCATAGGTTTTCATATAGGGCGCGTTATCTGTGTCAGGGTTGTAGCGATAAACTTGTACTTTCAACATAATTTTTTCTCCCGATTACCCTATGCAGTGATTACCTATATAGCGATTAATAGGTACGTTTTTTGGGTTGGAAAGCTTCCATCGTGCGTGGTTTGAAATTTACCGCACGCTTACCAACACGCTTATCAACGGGGAAATACATGGAATGACACAACCAGTTGGTATCGTCACGATCTTCGAAGTCATCGCGCGCATGAGCACCGCGTGACTCTTTGCGCTCTTCCGCAGCAATCGCAGTTGCTTCCGCCACTTCAAGCAGATTTTGCAATTCCAAGGCTTCGATACGAGCAGTATTGAAAGCATTACTTTTATCAGTAATAGAGACATTTTCAATACGCTTACGCAGCTCTGCCAACTGCTGGATGCCCTTCTGCATAAACTCACCTTTGCGGAATACGCCGAAGTAGTTTTGCATAATAGTTTGCAGTTCTTTGCGCAGCACTGACGCGCTCTCACCACTGGTAGAGGTATTGATTTTGTTCAAGCGCGCCATGGCTTTGTCGATATCAGCTTGAGTCGCATCGCGATGCTCAATACCTTCGCGCAATGCTTTCTCGATATATAAACCAGCTGCGCGACCAAACACCACTAAATCGAGAAGTGAGTTACCACCTAAACGATTTGCACCGTGAACAGATACGCAAGCTACTTCGCCACAGGCAAACAAGCCGTCGATCACTACGTCATTGCCATTGGCATCAACACTCAATGCTTGACCATTAACGTTGGTGGGAATGCCACCCATCATGTAGTGGCAAGTTGGAACAACCGGGATAGGAGCATACACAGGATCTACGTGCGCAAAAGTACGCGACAATTCACAGATACCTGGCAGTTTGCTTTCGAGTACTTCTTCGCCCAGATGATCAAGCTTGAGCAGTACGTGATCGCCGTTAGGACCACAGCCGCGACCGGCAATGATCTCTTGAATCATCGAGCGAGCCACTACATCACGACCAGCGAGGTCTTTAGCATTGGGCGCATAGCGCTCCATAAAGCGCTCGCCGTCTTTGTTGATCAGATAACCGCCTTCTCCGCGACAACCTTCAGTTACAAGCACACCTGCACCGGCAATACCGGTTGGGTGGAACTGCCACATTTCGATATCTTGTACAGGGAAGCCCGCGCGCAACGCCATGCCAATACCGTCACCGGTATTGATGTGCGCATTCGTTGTAGACGCGTAGATACGCCCTGCACCACCGGTGGCCAATACGGTTGCTTTGGCTTTTACGTAAACTGTTTCACCATCTTCGATATTGATGGCAATTACACCCACCACAACACCGTCTTCATTTTTCACCAGATCAACCGCAAACCATTCATTCAAAAATACGGTTTTACTCTTGAGGTTGCCTTGGTAGAGGGTGTGCAAGAGTGCATGACCGGTACGATCTGCTGCCGCACAAGTACGCGCCGCTTGTGTTGGGTTATCTGGGCCTTTTGACTGACCACCGAATGGACGCTGATAGATACGGCCTTCTTCAGTACGAGAAAAGGGCAAACCCATATGCTCCAATTCAAATACCGCTTCTGGACCGACAGAACACATGTATTCAATCGCATCCTGGTCACCGATATAATCGGAACCCTTGATGGTGTCATACATATGCCAACGCCAATCATCATTTGGATCAGCACTGGCGATCGCACAAGTAATACCGCCCTGGGCAGATACAGTGTGCGAACGAGTCGGGAATACTTTAGTAATTACTGCTGTTTTGTAACCGGATTGCGCCAATTGCAAGGCTGCGCGCATACCCGCGCCACCGCCACCAACCACAATACCGTCAAAAGAAATCGTGCGCATATTAGCCATTAGTTAACACCCCAAATTACTTGAACACCCCAGACCAGATAGGTGACTGCAACAGCCCCCAAAACTATCTGCGCAAATATACGTAAGAAAGTCGCCTTGGAGCCTAATAGACGGGTAGTTAAATAATCGGTCAGCACAGCCCACAAGCCGATCCATGCATGGGATATAAAAGAAAGAAGTGTGACGAGGGTAAAGACACGCATCCACAATTGATTATAAAGGGACTGCCACTGCTCAAAGGTCAATTCAGGATTCAATGCCAAATAGGCAACAATAAAGATGGTGTAGGCCGCCATAACAGCACCGCCGACGCGCTGGATCAGCCAATCGTAAAGGCCACTGCGCCCAAAACTCGTTACTGAAGTTACCATACCCAAACCCCCGCCAATACGATCAATATAATGGCAATTGCCAGCGCGATTTTGGCACCGGTTTGGCCACCCTTAAGAGATTCACCAACACCGAAATCCATAATCAGGTGACGAATACCAAGAACCATGTGATACGCCAGGCCCGCCAAAACGGCCCAAAGCACGAATTGACAAACAGGGTTTGCAGCGAGATCGCCGATGCTGTTAAAACCTTCTTGCGAATCAAGACTGGCGTCGAGCATCCATAAAAGGACAGCAACACCTGCAAAAAGGAAAACGCCGGAGGCACGATGAAGAATGGAAACGTAAGCAGTGATGGGAAGTTTAATAGTCGCTATATCTAGGTTGACAGGTCTTTTCTTGTTCACGGTCTATCTCACCTTTATGCCCATCGCGGGCAGGTTGAAGAATAAGCGCCTCATTTTTTATCATTTCAAAATGACCTCAAATGAAACACGCCCTGCAAGTCGCGCAGCATTATAGAGATTGGCCTCTGGAAACACAAACAAAAAGCCGTGATGAATCCCCACCAAATTACCGCCGCAAAATATCTTCAGAAATTTAACGGCCTTTTTACACAACATATTGATTGCATTGAAAGATTTTTAGAAAAACGCACCGCAAGCGCGCGCTTTTGCAGCTGTCGCGCCACATGAGTGCAACCCTATTGATGAGGACTCCAGCAAAGGAGTGCACAACACCAAGAACCTCACTGATGACGCGGAAATTTTCAAAAAAGATAAAAGAAATTGCCCTACAGATGTGCCAAAAACTTTCGCCTTAACAATTAAGTCATCTATAATGCCGCTCGCACACGGCAGAGTCGGCCACCTACAAGAAGCCGACTAGTCCATAAAAAACATAGCCGGCCTATGACGCTATTAAAAAGTAGATCTATTGCACAACGCAAAGCCACCTACAGTTTTTATCAGTTGAGTAGAGCGAAACATGCTTCTCTCAAGCCTTTAGTCTTAATCAGTAAGCACAGGAGTCAGTAATGACTGACAAGAAAGCACATCTCACGATTGATGGCATTGATTCGACGATTGAATTACCTATTTATGCCAGCACAATCGGACCTGACGTTATCGACGTTACCAGTATTACCAAGAATGGCTTTTTCACATTTGACCCGGGCTTTATGTCCACTGCCTCATGCGAATCCGGTATTACATTTATTGATGGCGATGAAGGTGTGTTACTCCACCGCGGTTACCCGATAGAACAACTTGCTGTCTCCTCTGATTATCTCGAAACCTGTTACCTCTTATTAAATGGCGAACTGCCAACTCCGGCGCAAAAAGAAGAATTCACTGCCGCGATCAAAAAACACTCCNNGCACTGGCTGCGGTTTACAACGATGAGATTGATATCACCAATGCAGAAAGCCGCAAACTAACCGCTTACCGTCTGATTGGCCAAATGCCTACTCTGTCGGCGATGGTTTACAAACATCGCCAGGGCGAAGAGTTTATCTCCCCCGATGACAGCCTGAGCTACGCCGAAAATTATTTGAATATGACTTTTGGCACCGCAGGCAAAGCGCCCAACGTGAGCAAAACAATTGCGAAAGCCATGGATCGCATTTTTGTGTTGCATGCAGACCATGAACAAAATGCATCTACGTNNCCGTTTGCCTGTATTTCTGCAGGTATTGCAGCACTTTGGGGGCCTGCACACGGCGGCGCCAACGAAGCGGTGTTAGAGATGCTGGAAGAAATTGGCACGGTTGAAAATATCGAAGCTTGTGTTGCTCGCGCAAAAGACAAAACCTCTGGCTTCCGCCTGATGGGCTTTGGTCACCGCGTGTACAAAAACTTTGACCCACGCGCTAAGGTAATGAAGCAAACCTGTGACGAAGTATTGGCTGAATTAGGATTGGAAAATGATCCGCTATTAGCAATAGCCAAACGCCTTGAGCAAATCGCGCTGGAAGACCCCTACTTCATCTCCAAAAAACTTTATCCGAACGTAGATTTCTACTCCGGCATTATCATGAAAGCGATTGGCATTCCGACCGAAATGTTTACCGTGATCTTTGCTTTGGGTCGTGCGGTAGGTTGGTACTCGCATTGGGATGAAATGGTGAGCGGCCCGTACAAAATTGGTCGTCCACGCCAGCAATACACTGGCAGCCCGAAACGCGACTATCCGAAAAAGTAAGACCAAGAAAAGTAAATCTGAAAAAGTCACTGTTGTTACCCAGAAAGTTAAAAAAGCCGCAGGTGCACTGCGGCTTTTTTATTGGGCGCACCATCCATATTCTGTCGGCCAATTCATTTGCAAAAGAAACGAGGCGCCAAAAATAAAGCTCACGCCAGATCGCGAATAATTTTTACCAAAAAAAACCCCTCGTCTTGCGGCGGGGGGCTTATTAAAAACAGATTAACTATTTTTCCTGACAATAAATTTACCGCTACGGCTTTTCAGCTTTACGTTAAAAATTCCAGTCAGCCATCACCCAGAACTTTTGGGTATCTTTCACGGCAACCGCATCGCCTTGTGAATAGTCAGCAAATTTTGCAGTCCATACCACCGAGCCAAATTTGCGACTTAGGCTGAGATCAATTTCATCACCGTAATCTGCACCACCCTCTTCTGCATCAAACTTATGATAACTAACCAACGCTTGCGCACCAGCAACAGTCACACCTACATTAAAATAGGTATCCTCTAAACCGACAGTGGGTGTATTCAAAAATTTATCCGCCCAACCCTGGAATGCATGCAGAGTTGCCAATGGTGTCGAGAAGCCGTATTTGCCTTCATCGGAGCCCAAAACCTCATAACCAACAGTGAATGCAAAACGCGAAACATTTAGCGTTCCTTCTGCGAGCAAATAGTCGGCATCAAATGTTCCGGCAGCACCAGCGTCAGTTTGTTTGGCGTATTCAAGGTTATAAAGAAACTTTCCATCGGTGGCACTCTGCCAACGAACACCGAAGGTATCACTACTCAAACCTTTTGCGGCAATCGGATTTTCTACGTCAAGCAAATACGCATAACCGATCAACTTGCCCGCCGAAAATCCGGTATAGCTCGCATTCAAAACATGACTATTATGGTTGTGATCACCTTGACTCACATTATCCTCACCAAATATACGATTCACATTTTTGATATAGGCATAGGTTAAATTGGTGTAACGAATTGTTTTGTTGGTTAATGAAACCCCATCGTAAGTTTGCTCGTTTTGTCTCCAACCGACATTACCAACAAAACGGGCATTATCGAGAATCAATCGCTGACGACCATATTTGATTTGATTGTTAAAAGTCGTGTAAGAAATAAAAGCCTGATTTACTTCCGTCCCCTCAGGATCCGCAATTACGGCAGTACCTGGATTGTTAGGATCTCCGGCCGGAGCCGTGCGATAGTCGACATCATTTGTTAATTCAGTTACATCATCGAATTCTGCAGAGAAACCAAATCCATTCCAAGCACCTGACTGATAAGACAAACGTGAACGTGTGGTCAATGCATCTGAATCTTTCAATCCATCTTCGCTCACATCTTCATAACGAGTGCGGAAATTTACTTTTACCACGCTACCTTGCTGAAAAGATTCGGTAAACGTTTTTGCTGAAATACTTGGAGCAGCACAAACCAGTGAACTTGCCGCAGCAACAAGAAGATGAATCGTATTTTTTTTCATAGAGCCTTCTCCAAAGATTTTCATAAATGTGTGTAGTTCATCCGCACCCTTCCTATAAATTTGAAAAATAAAATTTACATATGCTATGCCCTAAAAAGCTTCTTGTATGTTTACTGGCATAACATGGAGGTGACTGAAATCCATTAGAGCAAGGCTTATGCCAATTGATTTCCTCCAGCAACTTTTAAGGAATAATTCATTATTTATCAAAGGGATATAAAACCATCAAAAAAAGACTATAAAAATTTCACTTTTTTTTACACGCACCCTAATGGGGATATAATATTTTTTAACGCGCCATTTAAATTCAATAACAGAAAATTATTCGCACAATAAAAGCTCAAAAAAATGCACTGCGTTTTTTCATTTTGCACAAACTTGACGCAGCAAAGAAAAGCAAGCAACTGATTGTTTAAATAGCAGGCACAAAAAAGCCGCACAATTGCTCATGCGGCTTATTTTTAACGGGCAGGGAATAATATTTAGTTAATTCGCACACTGGCGCCTTCTGCCAGGCCTTTTTCAATGCGCACCTGCGCAAATGTCACATCCAATGTGTTGTTGGCCACCAGCGCGAATGGCTCAAGAATGAGTGCAAACAACTCCTGCGGTGTGCGCTTCAAGCCAAAGTCAGTACCCGCATCCGGATAGCATTTCAAATCTACCGCCAGGGTTTTCCAACCTGCGCCAGCGATACTGGCAAGCTCCTTTGTAATATCCACTTGTGAATAGCAGGAGGGACCACAACCAATACGCACCCAAGCTTTGTCGGCGGGGGCAGCGTCTACTTTAATATCAAACACCAACGAAGAATCAGACTCGTAATAATCGCTCAATACCTGACGATTAAGTGTTGAAATGGCAACCAAACCCTCACCTTCACCATTCCATACTGCACGCCGCGCGTCTTCCTGCACGTCACGATCCACGCAAGTCACCGTCAGTGTTGACACGCTGGCAATATTGCCATTGAGATTGGTGCGGTCATTATTTTTACCTTCCAAAATAATGCCGTATGCACCTAGGGGGCGGCGATTAAATAGCTCCAACACCGCTGAGCCGGCTTCGAAGGTGATACCCTCTTCCGACAAATCATCACCTAAGGTATCCACATCGCCGTA
>DQHS01000296.1:0-239 GCA_003524365.1 Cellvibrio sp.
CCTTCCGCGACGGTATCGACAACGCTGCAAAGGTGGGTATTGCGGCGGTAATTCAACCAGGCGGTTCAATGCGCGATGAAGAAGTAATCGCCGCGGCCAATGAACACGGCATGGCGATGGTATTTACGGGTATGCGTCATTTCCGTCATTAATACAAACAACCCCCTCCCAACCTCCCCCTTCTTAAGAGGGGAGGAACTGTCCCCTCCCATTAATAAGGGGAGGGTTAGGGTGGGGTC
>DQHS01000296.1:275-5018 GCA_003524365.1 Cellvibrio sp.
TTAACGATTGTCGGCCCGGAAGTTCCGCTGGTTGCTGGTGTGGTCGATTATTTTCAAGCGCGCAGATTATTGTGCTTCGGCCCAAGCAAAGGCGCTGCGCAATTGGAAGGCTCCAAAGCCTTTACTAAAGATTTTCTCGCGCGNNAAGGCCGACGGCCTTGCTGCGGGTAAAGGTGTAATTGTTGCTGAAACCTTGCAACAAGCAGAAGATGCTGTGCGCGATATGCTTTCGGGGAATGCATTTGGCGATGCAGGTTGCCGCGTGGTGATTGAAGAATTTTTAGCAGGCGAAGAAGCCAGTTTTATTGTGATGGTCGATGGCAAAAATGTTTTGCCGATGGCAACCAGCCAGGATCACAAACGCGTTGGCGATGGCGATACCGGACCCAACACTGGCGGCATGGGCGCATACTCTCCAGCCCCCGTTGTAACCCAAGCTGTGCATGATCGCGTGATGAAAGAAATCATTTATCCAACCGTAAATGGCATGGCTGCGGAAGGTAATACTTACGTCGGCTTTTTGTATGCAGGATTGATGATCGATACAGCGGGCAATGCAAAAGTGATCGAATACAACTGCCGCTTTGGTGATCCGGAAACCCAACCGATTATGCTGCGTTTGCAATCAGATTTAGTTGAGCTTTGTTTAGCCGCATTAAAAGGCGATTTGGATAAAACCACTGCAAATTGGGATGCGCGCGCATCTGTTGGAGTTGTACTCGCTGCCGGTGGTTACCCTGACGCTTACGATAAAGGCGATGTCATTTCTGGCTTGCCTACGAACGAAATTGCTGGCGAGAAAATTTTCCACGCGGGCACCACCACACAAGATAACAACACAGTGACCAATGGCGGCCGCGTACTCTGCGCAACGGCATTGGGCAATACCGTGCTCGAAGCGCAACAACGCGCGTACAAACTTGCCGAAAAAATTAGCTGGAAAGGCATGTTCTACCGCAACGATATCGCTTATCGCGCGATTGCACGCGAACAATAAACCTGTGGCCGCCAGCAGGGCTTCCTGCTGGCGATAGCTTGTTCGATAATGGCCCTACTGGTAATAATGTCCTATCTGATTGTTCTTTTTTGATAGTTTTTTTGATTGTTCCTCTGCGTTTTACCGCACATACACCGCTTGAGCTTGCAGCCTACAATTACACGGAATTAATTAAAACGTTTGCAAAGTCCAAGGGGAATGTATGTCAGGCCGCCATTACGTAATCACACCCTTCATTACCCAGCTTACCGCGCGACCAACTACACTGACTTCATCAGTTGCATTATTGTTTTCTATCGCACTACTACCTGCAACTGTATTTGCGGCCTCATTTCAAATTCTTGAACAGAGTCCAGCGCACCTCGGTAAAGCATTTTCGGGCACAGCGTCAGATGTTTCAGATGCAAGCAGCGTCTTTTTTAATCCGGCAGGTATTATTGCGTTGGATAACCCGACCCTTACGTTAGGTGGTAACGCTATTTTTACGCAAGCCACCTTTAATAACCAAAATTCGAACACTAATGGTGTTGCAGGCAAAACCGATGAGATTGGTTATGTGCCTAATATCTATTATGTACATCCAGTATCTGAGCGTTTGTCATTCGGTTTAGGGATCAATGCGCCCTATGGTTTGGCCAGCGAATATAATGATGATTGGAATGGACGCTACCTCGCTACTCACAGCAAACTGGAAGTAGCAAATATTAATGCCGTCGCCGCCTACACACTTACCGATAATTTGTCTTTAGGTGTAGGTATTAATTATCAGCGTGCCGATGTCACACTCGAAAGCCAATTCGATTCGACATTGGGAGTTAATCCTGCACCCGCGACAGATAGCAGTGCACAAATTACCGGGGACGACGATGCTTTCGCCGCTGATCTGAGTTTATTTTACACGCCGACTGAAAAAACCCACCTCGGCTTGGTATGGCGACAAGGAGGTGAATTTGATTTACAAGGTAAGGCGGAATTTTCTTTGCATTCGCTTTGTATTCCCGGTGCAGGTTTTCCTACCGGTGCGCCGCCAGCCCCTACGTCTGGCACCATCTGCGCCGCATCATTAAATGCCGTGGCTGGCGATGAGGAAGCGCGTTTGCATTTACCCGACACAATTACGTTAAGTGGCTCGCATCAATTGACTGATGGTTGGTGGATACATGGTGATATCGCCTGGACAGAATGGAGCAATATCCAAAGTGTTGATGTCATTAACAGCGGTAATAACCTCACCATTGATACGCTGGAATTGCATTACGAAGACACTATGCGTTATGCACTGGGCGTCACGCATAACTTTAACTCACCTTGGACATGGCGTTTTGGTATCGCAATTGATGAAGCACCACAAACTGATCCCGCATTTGTAAATCCACGCATTCCCGATCAGGATCGCATCTGGTTTAGCACGGGCTTTAATTATGAGTTCTCGCCCACCACGTCTATTGATCTGGCATACAGTCATATTAAAGTAGACAGGGCAAGTATAAATAATACCGATTTGCAAACTGGCCATCGTGTTGAGGGCTACTTTGATGCCGAGGTAAATATTGTCGGTGTGCAAGCAAACTTCACATTTTAGGGAACTTTATTTTTTTATCGCTAAACGCTGGATTTGCATTTAGACTAAAAAATGAAAAAACATTCTCAAGCAAATGCGTTGCTATTATGATTGCCACCCTGATTAGCCACCCCAGCTGCCAACAACACCTCATGCCTGCAGGCCACCCCGAGTGCCCTGCGCGGATTGATGCAATTGCCAATCAACTCATGGCCAATGGTATTGATGGTTTGTTGTATCACCGCGAAGCTCCTGCTGCAACAGATGAGCAATTATTGCGTGTTCATTCGCTTGATCACCTACATGCGATTACCCGCGCCATTCCGAACGAAGGGATTTATTTTTTTGCCGACGATGTGTATCTATCACCACAAACCCTGAGCGCCGCGAGGCATGCTGCGGGCGCAGCGGCGATGGGGGTTGATATGGTGATGCGAGGAGAGACCGATGCCGTATTCTGCAATGTGCGCCCACCGGGTCATCACGCTGAACGCGCGCGCGCAATGGGGTTTTGCATTTTCAACAATGTAGCAATTGCTGCTGCGCATGCTTTGGCGGTTTACGGATTGGAGCGCGTCGCAGTAATTGATTTTGATGTGCACCACGGCAATGGAACACAGGATATTTTTTTAGATGATTCGCGCGTCTTGTTTTGTTCCAGTTTTCAGTTCCCGTTTTATCCCAACACCAATATTGACGATGTGCCCTCGCACATTATTAATACCCCCCTGCCCGCAACTTGTCGCAGTGAAGGTTTTCGTTCGGCGATTAGTGAGCAGTGGTTTCCAGCGCTGGAGAAATTTAAACCGCAGTTAATTTTAATATCGGCAGGTTTTGATGCGTATATTGATGACGATATGTCGTCGATCAGTTTGGTAGAGCAGGATTATTCCTGGATCACCCAAAAATTGCGTGCACTGATGGATGACAGCAAACAGCTCGCACCAGAACAGCAATGCAAAGGCATAGTGTCTACATTGGAAGGTGGATATGATTTATTGGGACTGGGGCGTTGCGCAGTTGCGCATATCAAAGCTCTGGCAAAACTATAATGGCCAAAAAACTCTTATTGCAGATTAAGAACCATATCAATCAAACCATCATCGCGATTAAATTTTACGGTAAAGCCCAGCTTGCGCGCCAAATTAGCCATGCCTGAATTTTCAAGCATAGTGCAACCTTTTATTTCCTGTATACCTTGACTGCGACAATAATCAATCATTTTCTGTAGTAGGCGCGCGCCTAAACCAATTCCTTTTAATTCACTGCGTACCGCCATCGCAAATTCGGCTTGGATATTGTCCGGGTCAATTTGCACTCGCACCACACCCAGAATTTCTTCTTGCTGTTGGCTATTATCAGCCACCGCAATAAAAGCCATCTCGCGTGCATAATCAATTTGTGCCAACCGCGCCATTTGTTCATGAGAGAATTGTGGCAGCTCCGCAAAATAACGTTTGTATCTATCCTCTTTGCTCTGCGAATTATCAAAGGCCAATAAAGTTAATTCGTCCTCCGGGCGGATTGGACGCAACAGCACGGCACGCTGATTGCGCAAGACGAAGGGCTCTTCCAATTCTTTTGGATAAGGTCTTATCGCCAGTGGATGAGGATTTTTTTCTGCATTGATTTCCACACTCACATCCAATACGCGAATATCATCACCCGCCACCAATACCGGGTTGATCAATAAATTATGCAACGCTGGATGATCAATCACTATCTGGCTGATCTGGGTTAAGAATAGGCAGAGCGCGGGCATGTCGAGCGGTACATATAATTCGCGCTCACGAATTTTTCCTTCGGCGAGGGCCTGTATCACCATATAACGTGCCAGCGCCATATTGAGTGGCGGCAACGCAACTACAGCATTTCGCCTTATGCTCCAATGGCTAGCAGCCTCTCCTAATAAAATGACTGGGCCAAAGACTGGATCAATTTGCACCTGTACCCGCAATGGATGCGCGCCTTTGCGCTGCGAATGTGAGATGACGGCAGGCGCATTATCATCATCTATCAACGTACTAATTCCATAATCATTGAGTAGTGCAATGGCATCTGCGCGAGTTAACTGCGTGCGTTCGTCGGTAAGCACCTGCGCAATAATCTGTTGCGCTTGCTGTGGTTGATACGGCACTTTGTCGCTTATAGAGTCCGGTGTTTCAGATAATAATTTTTGGTTGCG
>DQHS01000310.1:0-232 GCA_003524365.1 Cellvibrio sp.
CCTCCAACGGCAAACCTTCCGGTTTACCCAATGGCCAATGGCGCGATGTCTGGTGGAATATCAGGTCGATGACCAATGGTCAGGCGGCGGTGGACGATATGTTGGCTTACGGCCTGAATAATCTGATTCCGGAAGAGGGTGAGACCAAAGCGCATACCTATCACTGGGTATACACCTTCAAACAACTGGGTCATTTGGCGACCGGAACCGGCGCACTTACGGCTAACCACCC
>DQHS01000310.1:263-14934 GCA_003524365.1 Cellvibrio sp.
TGACTTACATCGCCTACAACTTCGGTTGTTCAGCGATTAATGTGGCTTACTCCGATGGCACTAGCTTCTCAGTACCGGCGAAAGGCTATGCCTTGAAGCGTACCGGTCAGTCAGTGGTATCCAGCGGCGCGGGTTGTGGTGGTGCGAGCAGTTCAGCGCCAAGTTCAGTGCCCCCAAGCAGTGTTGCCCCATCGTCAAGATCATCGGTAGNNCCAGCAATAGCGTGCGCTTCCATGCGAACAATGCGGCTTGGGCGGATATTCACTACACCATCAACAACGGCCCGCAACAAAATATCCGCATGACCCACAATGCCGATAATTCCAACACCTATAACCTTGGCAGCATTCCCGCCGGCGCAACGGTGCGTTATTTCTTCACCATCGCCCAAGGTGCTGGAGCAATTGATACGGCCTGGATGCAATTCAATTGCTGTTCCGGTGGCGGTACTTCAAGTACTCCTGCATCCAGCAGCCGAAGTTCAGTAGCCAGTTCAACCGCCCCCGTGTTCACCCAGCTGGTACAGGCGGAAGCCTACACCGCGATGAGCGGCGTGCAGACGGATGCAACGACAGATGGCGGCACCGGGCAGTACGTAGGTTGGATCGACGCGAATGATTGGATGGCTTATGCCAACATCACCATTCCGACCACAGGCAGTTATCGCATTGAATACCGTGTTGCCAGCCCATCGGGTGCCACCTTCTCATCTGACTTGAATGCAGGTTCGATCCAGTTGGGCAGTGTGGTAATTGGGGCAACCGGTGGCTGGCAAAACTGGACCACGGTAAACCAGACGGTGACCCTCAATGCGGGCACCTACAGCTTTGGTATCTTCGCCCAGCAAGCGGGCTGGAACATTAACTGGTTCCGTATCACCAAGTTGTAATCCAAACCAAAAGAAATTAATGGCTTAACGCTTAACCCCTGACCGATATCTTCTGTCAGGGGTTTTTTATGCGTACCACTTTTTGCGTTGAGTAGAAATTACCCATTTGGATTGGTGCGAAAAAAAACTATAACTTATTGAAAAATAAAAAATTTATTGCTTCCCACTAAGATTGGGAAAAAGTGATATGCCTCAGGTTGGCGTATTTTTCAAGGTGGGACGACACCTTAAGCGTCAGTTGTGATTATGACTTGGCTAGAAAAGCAGTTGTGATCCGGCAGAGGGGGATTTGTGAGAGCCACCTACATGTTTCGGGCCGACAATAATTCCATACCAATAAATAAATGGAGAACTCCATGAATAAGACACTAACAACCAACCAATCCAAGAGCTTTAAGAAAAAACTGATCGCCACTGCCGTTGCTTCTGCACTGGTCGGCATGAGCGGTATGGCAGTAGCACAGGACGACAGCGTTGAAGAAGTTCTGGTTACCGGTATTAAAGGCAGCTTGCAGCGCGCGATGGATACCAAGCGCGAAGCCAAGGGTGTAGTTGATGCCATCTCTGCAGAAGACATAGGTAAGTTCCCTGATACCAACCTGGCAGAATCCTTACAGCGTATCTCCGGCGTATCTATTGATCGTCAAAATAACGAAGGTAGCAAAATCACCGTGCGTGGTTTTGGGCCTGACTTTAACCTTGTGACCTTAAATGGTCGTCAAATGCCAACCACCGGCAAGACCCGTAGCTTCGAGTTCTCAGATCTTGCTGCGGAAACCGTTAGTGGTGTAGATGTGTATAAAACCTTTAGTGCTACGCGTGCCTCTGGTGGTATTGGTGCATTGGTCAATATTAAAACTGCACGTCCATTGGATAACCCGGGTTTGAAGGCGGCTATTGGTGCCAAGGCTGTAATGGATAGCACCAATGAAGTTGGAGACGATATCACTCCAGAAATNNGATATCGCGAGTTGGCGTAACGGTATTGATTTCCAGTCTGCTGTGGCTGGTGCAGGGGCTTCAGTCAATGTGACTGATAATCGCGCAGACAAAAATGGTCCTGTCTTTTATCCACGTAACTTCGGTTACGGTATCGAAGATTTCCATCGCGAAAGAACCAACGGTCAGATGGTATTGCAATACACCCCAACTGACACTGTTAAAGCGACTCTGGATTACACCTACGCCAAGGTTGATGTAACTGCACTGAATACCGGTGTTGGTATTTGGTACAACGACTCAGGTTCAGATGCGCGTGAAGTGGTGATTGATGAGAACGGCACTATCACCAAATTAACTGCTGCCGGTGACGATTTTGCGTCGAATATCCGTTTGAACGAATCTGAAACCGAAAATAAATCGCTAGGCTTTAATTTGGAATGGGAGGCTTCAGACAATTTGACGCTTTCGCTCGATGCTCATGATTCAGTTGGTGAAAACGGTGGTGTTGGCCGTGGCAACGACGCATTCCTGATTTTGGCTGCTCCGTTTATTGATAGAAAAACTTATGATGCCACCGCTGGTGATGACATTCCTTTCATGCACGTAACCTTCAACCCGAACGGTACTGGCATTGTGAATGGCGTACCAACAGCGGCTTCTTATGACTCACTTTTTGGACAGGCTGGTACCGAGCTAAAAAAATCTGAAGTTTCTCAAATTCAATTCAGTGGTAGTTTTGAAACCAATGCAGACACAGGCATTACCTCCATTGATTTTGGCGTTGGTCAGTCTGAAATTACTAACCGTTGGCGCAACTTTAATACTGGCCAAATTGCGGCGGGCTGGTACGGCGGCAATCAGGATTTGTTCCCGGATGACATTTTTGCCGAACATAAACTTAACGGCTTGACCCCATCATTCTCTGGTGGTGGCTCCAACGTACCTGTGTACCACGACTGGGATTTTGAGCAAGGCGTAGCTATCGCTGAATCCGAATGGAATATCCCTGGCGGTTCAACCAGACCTTGGGGTTGGGGCACAGGCAATATGCGTCCGGATCTGAATGGCAATCCTGTCAGCGATCATAAAGTAACTGAAGAAACCACCAGTGCTTATTTTGAAATCAATTCAGCGGGTGATGTAGCCGGTATGGAGCTTAAAGCCACCGCTGGTCTGCGTTATGAGAGCACCGATATTGAAGCCAACAGTTTCCAGCGTGATCCAGAAGAAATTGTATGGATCAACCAAACCGAGTGGAGTTTGAATCTGGCTGATGACAGTTCCTACACTGCAGTTGGTGGTGACTACGATGTATTCCTGCCCAGCATGGATTTGAGTTTGGATGTGAATGATGATGTTGTGGCGCGTATGAGCTACAGCAAATCTATTACTCGTCCAACCTTGGAAAAAATGATTGGTACTACCAGTGTAACTGACCGGCCAAAGCCGGGTGAGCGTACGGGTACTGCAGGTAACCCGGACCTGAAACCCTTTATGGCAGACAACATCGACTTGTCTGCAGAGTGGTACTACGCAGATGCAAGCTATGTTTCAGCAGGCTTCTTCTGGAAGCAAGTTGATGACTTCATTGTAGATGTAATCACCGAGCGTCAAGTTGGCAATTTGCGTGATCCGTCTAAAGGTGCGCGTGCTGATCTTGCACGAGCGCAAATTGTTGCCGAAGGCGGCACACCTACCGATGCTAATGTTATCGATCGTATTAAAGCGAATGAAGGCTTGGCAGCTAACCAAAATATTGTGCAAGACAACTCTGATCCATTAGCGCTGTTTAACATGACTCAACCAACGAACCAGGAGCAAGCTCAATTCCACGGTTGGGAATTGGCTGCACAGCACATGTTTGGTGAGAGCGGATTTGGTTTGCAGGCAAACGCCACTTTCGTGACCAGTGATATTGATGTTGATAACGCTTCAACTGACTTCCAATTTGCATTGTCTGGTTTGAGCGATTCTTACAACCTGGTTGCGTTCTATGACGCAAACGGTTTGCAAGCGCGTATCGCTTATAACTGGCGCGATACCTTCCTCCAAGGTTTCGGCGAAGGCAACACACCTTATTACACTGAAGACTATGGTCAAATCGATGTGACGGTTAGCTATGAGCTGCCCTTTGTTGAAGGTATGACTGTGTTTGTTGAAGGTATCAACGTAAACGATGCTTCACAGCGCGTTTATGCCCGTTACGAAAACCAGTTTAAATCTGCTAGCCAATACGGTGCGCGTTACAACATGGGTGTTCGTTACAACTTCTAATTTGTTACCAGGTTAGAGTAAGACAAGGAAAAGCCGCTGTTATTGGCGGCTTTTCTTTTTTGTAAAAGTACTAGATAACATTGTTATCCTGGGAGTCATGCGTGGCTAGAAATGAACTGCTCAATAATATCACCCATAAAGATTTAAAAATTATTCAGGAGCGCACGATCCAGAGCGGCGATAATATTGGTTACAGCGCAATTATCCCCTTGGAATTTCGTCAGGCGGCATCCTGCTACCCTATTTTTTTCCGCAAAACCAAAAGTGATAATCAATTTGAAGCAGTTGCACTATTTGGTTTTGTGCCAGATGAAAATTTATTTCTGAGCGACCAGCGCAAAGAGGATTGTTATACACCGCTGTCAGTTGCGCGCGTTCCCTTTGCCATTGGCTATACTCAGAACGCTCTAACCGGTCAGCGCGAGCCGGTGATCCATGTGGATATGGATCACCCGCGTGCCAGCACCACACAAGGCGAGCCGGTATTTTTGGAGCACGGGGGAAATTCCCCTTATCTGGATCATGTTAATAGCATTTTGGCGGAGCTGATTAGCGGTGTAACTGTGTGCAAACGCTTCACCGATATTTTGCAGGCAGAAGATTTGCTGGAGCCATTTGTGTTAAAAATTATACTGGATAACGGCCAACAAATTGAAACCGGTGGTTTTTATACTATTAATGAAAAGGTGTTGCGCGAGTTAAACGCAGAGCAATTAGCGCGTTTGCATAGCCAGAATTTTCTGGAATTAATCTATATGTCGATCGCCTCATTGGCGAATATTAAGAAACTCATCAATAAGAAAAATGCCTTACTTAGAAATTAAAGGCTAAGAAGTTAATTACGTAGACGCTAATTGCTAAGAAACTAATAACTAATAACTAATAAATTAAAATTTAAAAAACAAAATCTAAAATAGTCACAATTGAATGCCGTCGCAATTGATGCGACGTTTTATACTGAGAGAAGGTTTCTATGTTGGAAAACATGCAGCCGATCAAAACGCTTGAAGGCATTGCACCTGATGCAATCCCTCAAGCGGTTTTGGAATCGCCCGTACCGCTGGTATTAAAAGGGCTGGTAAAAAATTGGCCCATTGTCAAAGCCGCTGAGCAGTCGGCGGAAGCGGGCTACAATTATCTGTGCCAATTTTATAACGGTGAACCAGTCAATACCGCCATTGGCGATAGCGACAATAAAGGCGCGATTTTTTACAATCAGGATTTCAATGGTTTTGCCTACGAGCGTGCACGTTCATCCTTAACCAATGCCTACAACAATATTAAAAATTTGCACGCCAGCGGTTCGGCGCGCGCCTACTATGTAGACTCTGCCCCGGTAGATATGTGTGTGCCCGGTTTTCGCGCGCACAATGATTTGCAGCTTGGAGAATTTATTCCGCGTGTCAGTTTATGGATGGGTAATAAAACCATTGTCTCTGCGCACCACGATATTCCCGACAATATTGCCTGCGTGGTTATTGGCAAACGCCGCTTTGTCTTGTTTCCTCCTGCGCAATTAAACAATCTGTACATCGGTCCATTGGATTTTAATCCTGCTGGTCCTGCCATCAGCATGGTGGATTTGCACAATCCGGATTTTGAAAAATACCCGCGCTATCGCGAGGCCCTGGCGCACGCGCAGATCGCGGAACTAGAGCCCGGCGATGCGATTTATATCCCCAGTATGTGGTGGCACCATGTGGAAGGGCTGATGCCATTTAATTTGATGGTGAATTACTGGTGGACTGCGTTCCCCTCTTATTTAGGTTCACCGCAGGATGCCTTCACCCATGCTTTAATGAATATCCGCTCATTGCCGGAAGATGAACGAGAACATTGGAAAAATATATTCGCCCATTATATTTTTGATTCTAATCCTGAAAATACGGCACACATTCCACAGGAAAAATTAGGGATTTTGGGTGAGATAGATGAAATGGCCGCGCGCCGGATCAGATCGCAATTACTTAATCGATTAAATCGCTAGCAACCTGATGTCGCGCAGTGAACTTTTAGTGGTAATACAATGAAAAATAATCAAACCATCATTATTGTCGGCGGTGGCTCCGCGGGTTGGATGTCGGCGGCAGCATTATCCAATGCTTTTGGCGCAACTAAAAAAATTGTCCTGATTGAATCCGATGCTATTGGCACGGTGGGGGTGGGTGAGGCAACTATCCCGGCAGTGAAATCGTTCAATAAGTTATTGGGTATCGATGAAGCTGAATTTTTAAAAGTAACTCAGGGAACTTTCAAGTTAGGCATTCAATTTGAAAACTGGGGCGCGCAAGGCGATGCCTATATGCATCCCTTTGGCTTGGTGGGGAAAGATTCCTGGATGGCTAACTTTCAGCATTTTTGGCTTAAAGCCAAACGTATGGGTTTGGCTAAAAGTTATTTTGATTATTCACTCAATATCCGCACCGCAAAAAGTAATAAGTTTTTTATTGACCCAAATTCCGGAGTGGACTACGCCTATCATTTTGATGCCGGGCTCTACGCCGCCTATTTGCGTAAATACAGCGAAGCACGCGGCGTGGTACGTATTGAAGGCATGATTGATAAGGTGCAAACCCGCAGCGAAAATGGTTTTATTGAATCGCTCACATTGCAATCCGGTGAAGTAATTAAGGGCGATATCTTTGTCGATTGCTCCGGGTTTCGCGCGCTCTTGATTGAACACACATTACATACCGGTTTTGAAGACTGGTCGCATTGGCTGCCCTGTGATCGTGCAGTGGCAGTGCAAACAGAATCCGTCGGCGAACCGATTCCTTATACGCGTTCAATTGCACATCACAGTGGTTGGCAGTGGCGTATTCCGCTGCAGCATCGTGTGGGCAATGGCTTGGTCTATTGCAGTCGCTATAGTAGCGATGAAGATGCAAAAAAATTACTGCTGGAAAATTTGGAGGGCACCGTAAAAACGGAACCGCGCCTGATTAAATTCAGAACGGGCCGCGCCATCAAACAGTGGAATAAAAACTGTATTGCCATAGGCTTGGCGAGTGGTTTTCTGGAACCGTTGGAATCCACCAGTTTGCATCTAATCCAAACCGGTGTTGTGCGTCTTATTCGCATGTTCCCCGGTGACGCTATTAACCAGTCCGAAATTGACGAGTACAACCGCCAGTCGCAATTTGAATATGAGCGCATCCGCGATTTTATTATTTTGCATTACCACGTCACTCAACGCACCGACAGCCCTTTCTGGAATTACTGTCGCACTATGTCTATTCCCGAGACGCTTGCACGCAAAATCCAGGTGTATAAAAACACCACCAGCGTGTTTAAAGAACAGGACGAATTATTTCACGAGGGGTCATGGCAGCAGGTAATGTTGGGTCAGGGCATAACACCGCAAGATTATCATCCGGTGGTGGATAAGTTATCGGATGAAGAATTGGTGCGCTTAATGAGCAGTATTGAAAGCGAACACGATCAGCGATTGATGCAATTTCCGGGTCACCAGCAATTTATCAATCATTATTGCAAAGCACTCGCCCCCTGAATATGTACGAAAATCCGGGTGATTTTTCATCACCCGGTTCTACCTGATCCGAAATTGTATTAAAGCAATTACAACTTAAAGACAGGTATATTTTAACGGTGGATATGAATAGTTTGCTTGTGGTTGTACGCTGTAAGGACAGCCTGTGCCACAGAATGCAGCAACGTTAAACGCTGGAGTTCCTGGGCCGGGTTGATAAATGGTCGTTGCGCCGGTGCTGCAACTGGCTGGTTGCACAGGTACAATTTTGAGAATCTGGGCACTGTTACACGAGCCGCTCCAGGTGTAGCCTGATGCAACCCATTGAATGCTGCATGTAGCAGGCGAATAGGCGCTGTATCTTTGCTCGCGCGTAGCGATTGACACACCATTTAATTTGCAGGCCATGGTGATAATAGCGCTGCTGGGGCCGGATTGTTGGCTCACGAGTGTCCAGCTACAGCCTGAGGCTACAGTGGTTGTTTGGGCGTTAACACTGACTGCCATACTTCCCAGCAGGGCAAAGCCAAGGGCTGTAATTAATGTTGAAAATTTCATAAAAAATTCCTATTAATATTAAGGTTATTGTCCAAGTAGAGTCACAACATCTTCCTCTGGTGTGTCCACAGTGATGGCTGTTACATCACTTTGCTGCTATGGCAGCACACTGGCATCCCGTCCAATGTTTGAATTTAATTAACAAAAGATTGCTAATTAAATTCAAAGCTGTTTGTGCCTTTTCCGATATACACAGTGCTGGTACCTCGCTGGGTATCCGGCACTGAAATAATTAATGGATATTGTTGTTGGTGTTTTAACACGGTTGAAATTTTTTCAACGAGTTGATTTGCTTGTTCAATATTGGTGATGCCCACACTAATCGCACACTGTGTGCTTTTGCATTGGGCATCTTTAAATGCGAAACCGGATAGTTCTTCACTGTCGATAAATAATGAAGCGTATTCACTGGCTTGTGTTTCTGCCCAATCAGGATCAATTTCCTCGGCATCAAAACGGCGCCGCATTTCATCATCGAGATTGAAGTCCGGTGATGATGTGTTTTTCTGTTCTAACCATCGACTGAAATTTTCACTCGGAGCAAAGTATTCACTGCTTGGGACGGCGTGTGTGATGGGGGCATTTTGCGGGTTATCTGCCAGTTCTTTTCCCGCCAGAGGAGCTGTAGTGATGGCCGATGATTTGGCGCTTACCCTATGCATTGCTAAGCGTTGGCGAAGCGCCTTATTCTCATCTTCCAGCCGTTGAATGGTGGAATATAGGGCCAGCTCGGAATCAGTAGTCGTTGTTTGGTGCGTATGCAACGGCTGTGTAGGGGAATTAAAGTTGAATCCCAAATATGCACCGGTGATTGCTGATATTAAAACCGTAACGGCCAGTTTTATTTGGCGTGTCATTTTCTACGTATCCTTGATCAACTCAATTGTTTCGAACAGCCTGTTATTAGGCGCGACTATAGCAAGCCCTCCAAAAAATACTGTCCCACTTTGAGTGGAGCAATAAACTGGTAAGCAATCCGGGTAGTTCCAATGTAGCTTTCAGTTTTAACTGATTCGCCTGTGGGTGTTCCAGTGATGGCGGCGTACAGAATGTATATATTTTTTGGTTTGGACTTTGATTTAAGTGGGTTGGCTTTTGTTCATACGTTTAGTCAAACGCGCCCCATGTTCCATCATCGGCAAAAGTGGGACGACGCTGCAATAATTTTAGTGCCATTATCAGCCCACTAATTCCTGTTTGTGCCCGTGGTTGAGCCTTGCTGGAATTGTTGCTGATGTGTGTTTTCAGCAGATGAACCCCAGAGTGATGTCAGGTCCCTTTGGGTGTTAGCAAATCTGGTTAGGTTCACAATGCCAACCCTGGCTATTTTTGTTAATTTTTCTTGCTTGGCCCCCGCGTTCTTCATCTCAGTAGAAAGCGGGGGCTTTTTTACATCAGGGTTCATTTTTGTTTTTTTAATCAGCCGATACCCTGACTTGGATAACAACAATACGCATACAACAACCATTATTTTTTGGCGAGGTAATTCATGCCTAATTTTTATAAGCCGGGTGCATTGGCAGCATGCAGCTTGGTGACCGTCTGTTTAGTGGTCGGAGCCGCATTAAGTGGTTGTGAAAAAAAATCTAACGAGACAGCCACTGCGGATACCGAAACGAGTAAGCCTGCAGCTGAAAAATCATTGTGGCCACGAGTGCAAAGTGCGGTTAAAAAAGATCCGGCAATCGAAGCAAAAATTGCCGAGCTGTTGGGCAAGCTTAGTCTTGAAGAAAAAGTGGGACAGCTGATCCAGCCTGAATTGCGTCAAGTGACCCCTGCGGATGTCACTGAATACTCACTGGGTTCGATTTTAAATGGCGGCGGTTCATTCCCCGGTGAAAATAAACACGCCAAAGTAGAAGATTGGTTGGCCTTGGCTGACGGGTTTTACAACGCCTCCATGAGTACCGAAGGTGGCCGTGTACCCGTGCCTATTATGTGGGGCACGGATGCGGTGCACGGCCATAACAATATTATTGGTGCGACGCTGTTCCCCCATAACATCGGCCTGGGTGCAACCCGCAATCCCGAATTGATTAAAAAAATTGGTGCGGCGACTGCCGCTGAAATTGCTGTCACGGGGATTGATTGGAGTTTTGCGCCCACTCTCGCGGTAGTGCGCGACGATCGCTGGGGGCGTACTTATGAATCCTATTCTGAAGATCCTGCTGTCGTAAAAGCCTACGGCGGAAAAATGGTGGAAGGTTTGCAAGGTGTTGCCGGAGCGGATTTGTTAAGTGAGCGTCATGTAATTGCGACCGCTAAACACTTTTTGGCAGATGGTGGTACGGAAGGCGGTCAGGATCGCGGCGATGCCAAAATCAGTGAAGAAGAATTGGTGAGAATTCATAACGCCGGTTATGAAACGGCACTCGCAGCAGGGGCGCAAACGGTGATGGCATCGTTCAGTAGCTGGCAAGATGTCAAAATGCATGGCCATAAATATTTACTTACGGACCAATTAAAAACGCAAATGGGTTTTGATGGCTTGGTTGTCGGTGATTGGAATGGTCACGCATTTGTTTCAGGCTGTACACCAGTGAGTTGTCCGCAATCGATTAATGCCGGCCTGGATATTTTTATGGCACCGGACCCAAACTGGAAAGAGCTGTATCACAACACTCTCGCGCAAGTGAAGAGTGGTGAAATTCCAATGGCGCGTTTGGATGATGCGGTGTCGCGCATTTTGCGAGTGAAATTGCGCGCTGGCCTATTTGAAAAAGGCGCTCCATCAACACGTGAACTTGCGGGTAAGCGTGAAGTAATTGGCTCTCCAGAGCATCGCGCAGTTGCGCGTCAAGCGGTGCGTGAATCGGTGGTGCTGTTGAAAAATAATGCACAAACATTACCGGTAAAAGCCAATAGTAAAATTTTGGTGGCAGGCGATGGCGCTGACAATATCGGTAAACAGTCCGGCGGCTGGAGCATCACTTGGCAAGGCACCGGTAATACCAATACCGATTTCCCCGGTGGCAGTTCAATTTATCAAGGTATTGCCGATGCAGTGAATGCAGCGGGTGGTGCAGTTGAGTTGAGTGCGGATGGCAGCTACAAAAACAAACCCGATGTCGCTTTTGTGGTGTTTGGTGAAGATCCTTACGCGGAAATGCAAGGTGATGTAGGCGCGTTAATGTATAAAAATGAAACCAGTTTGGCGTTGTTAAAAAAATTAAAAGCTGATGGCATTAAAGTAATTTCATTATTCATTACCGGCCGCCCACTCTGGGCGAACAATTTTATCAATGCTTCTGATGCCTTTGCCGTAGTGTGGCTACCAGGTTCAGAAGGTGTGGGTATTGCCGACGTGGTGCTCACCAAAGCCGATGGCTCAGTGAATTTTGATATGAAAGGTAAATTACCTTTCTCTTGGCCTGCATCACCGGCTCAGTCACCACTTAACCATGGCGATGCGGATTACCAACCACAATTTGCATACGATTTTGGTTTGACTTACAGCGACAAAATTGAAACCGGTTTGCTCGATGAAACTGCAGCACAAGCAGTTGCAGCCAACACGCCCGACAGCGCGCCGATTTTCAATCAGCGTGTGCTAAATCCATGGACATTGGTACTGCTTGATCATCGCAATAATATGTTACCGGTGACGACCAGCAGTGGTGAATTGGGTGCGGTGCAGGTGTCATCGGAAGACAGGCAGGTGCAGGAAGATTCCCGTCGTTTGCAATTCAACGGGTCAGCGAAAGCAACCGTAACTCTCGGTTCAACGACACGCACTGATTTCACTCCTTACATCGAGAGTAAAGGAGCTTTGGTATTTGATGTGAAAGTGAATGCAAAACCTGATGCTGATGTGAATCTCGGCATGCATTGCGGTAGTGATTGCGTAGGCGAAATTCCGGTGACTGAACAATTCAATGCTGCCGCAGTCGGAGAATGGACGAGTGTAAGCATTGCGCTGGAATGTTTTGCGAAAAAGCGCGTGAAAATGGATATGGTTCTAGCGCCCTTTATGTTGAGCACTGCGGGCAGATTGGATGTGTCTATTTACAACGTGCGTATCGAGAAAAATGCAACTGCGCCCATCTGCGCAGAATAAGTGTTGAGAGACCCCCCCCCGGTGTGATTTTTATCCCGCCGGGTTTATAAGTAATACAGCAACAAAATCCAGATGTTTTACACAATAACAATAGAGGTAATTATGAAAAATCACGAGCTCGGCATTAAGCCATTATTAACTCATGTCTGTCTTGGTATCGCGTTGGTCAGTTTGGCTGGCTGTGGCGGTTCTGGCGGCTCAGGCAACAATAATAAATCCAGCGTGGCGGCATCCTCAGTAGCACCTGCGTCGTCGATGCCGGCATCTTCAACAGCGGCCAGTTCATCGGCACCAGCAGCACCTGAGTGGAAACTGGTGTGGAGCGATGAATTTGATGGCGCGACTATCGATACCAGCAAATGGAATTTTGAAAAAAATTGCTGGGGTGGTGGCAACAATGAACAGCAGTGTTACACCGATCGCCCGGCGAACTCATTTGTGGCCGACGGTGTATTAAACATTGTTGCGCAACGTGAAGACTTTACTGGTTCTGATTCTCCCGAGGGTGAAAGCCCAACCACTAAAACCTTGCCTTACACCTCTGCGCGCTTGCGCACTAAAAATATTCAAGAGTGGACATTTGGGCGCTTTGAAATCCGTGCAAAACTGCCGTTTGGTCAAGGTACTTGGCCAGCAATTTGGATGCTGCCCACCAATTCACCCTACGGCACTTGGGCATCCAGTGGTGAAATCGACATTATGGAAGCGGTCAATTTAAAAGTGGTGACCAATGGCAGCGAACCCGAAGCTGCAGTACACGGCACCTTGCATTTTGGTCGCAGCTGGCCAGGTAATGTAAATTCCGGTGCAGATTATAAATTACCGGGTAATGCTAACCCTGCCGATGATTTCCACACCTATGCAGTTGAATGGGAAGAAGGCGAAATCCGTTGGTATATTGACGATGTGCATTTTGCTACCCAGCGCGAAACCGGTTGGTACGGACAATACATGCAAGATGGCACTTTGAAAGATGCACCTTTAGGCGCACCTTTTGATCGCCACTCAAAATTCCATTTGTTATTGAATTTGGCAGTGGGTGGAAACTGGGCTGGTAATGTTAACAACAAAGGCGTCGATGAATCCGTATTCCCGCAAAAATTGTTAGTGGATTATGTGCGTGTGTATGAGTGCTCTGCGTCACCTATCACTGGTAAAGGTTGCGCAACAATTGATGAAAATGCCGAGCTGGTTGCAGGCCATCAACGCCCGGTGATCGGCGCAGTAGAATTGCCCGGCCCACCATTATTTCTAATGTACGACAACGATTTGGCGAGCGTTTTGCAATTTGACTCCTACAACCCGGACGGTGCAATTAGCCATTCAGAGGTAGCAGAAGCTGGCCGTGGCGATGTGTGGAATGTGGTAAAAACCGGCGCTAATGGCAATGTGTATTTTAAAATTAAAGGCGACCCTGCTGATATGAGCAATTGGGCAACCGATAGCGAATTGATATTTGATGTGAAAGTCAACAGCAAGGCCGAGGGTGCAAAACTGTTAGTGAAAATCGACAGTGGTTGGCCGAACGTAAGTGATGTGAGTGTGCCCTTGGCTGCCGATGGTGAGTGGAAAGAATTTCGCATCACACTTGCAGATTTGCTCGACAATGGCAATTCACTGGCGGGCGGTAAAGCAACATTGTCTTCAGTGGTAAATAGTTTTGTTGTTGATCCCTCCGCGGCGATGAATGTGTCGTTCGACAATATTCGTATTGAAGGAACAGAAGCTGGTGGCGGTGGTGGGGCTGAATTTGCAGCGCTGCCATTGTTTACTGCCTATGGCGATGTCATTGGCGATGGTTTGCAAATACAAAGTTACAATCCCGCTGGTCATATTAGCTCATCAGAAAAAGATGAAGCCGGTCGTGGCAAAGTGTTTAACGTAGTAAAAACCGGTACTGACGGCAATGTGTTTTTCAATGTGATTACCAATCCGGTGAATTTGAGCAAATGGGGCGCAGAAGGCAAGTTGAAATTTGATTTTAAAGTCAATAGTAAAACAGAAGGCACTGCACTGCTAATTAAGATGGACAGCGGTTGGCCGAACGTGAGCGACGTTAGTATTCCATTACCTGCTGATGGAGTATGGACAGAATACACCATCGGCGTTGCTGATTTGATCGATAACGGCAACTCGGTTCCCTGCTGCCCAGGCATTGCCAAACTCAATGCAATTACCAATATTTTTGTGGTAGAGCCATCGGGTGCAATAGATGTTTCGTTTGATAATGTACGTTTGGTAGTGGAATAAAATCAATAGCTGATTATTCTTAAAAGACTGCAGCTACAGCATAAAAAAGCCGGGATTTTCCCGGCTTTTTTTATACGTTCTACTTCTGTTTGAACGGCAGCGAAGCGCGCGCCTCATGTGCATAGGCACGAATACTGTCCGCCTCCTGCGCAATAAACTGTTCAATCGCCGGGCGAAAATTGGGTGAGCTGATCCAGTGATTCGAATAAGT
>DQHS01000014.1:0-192 GCA_003524365.1 Cellvibrio sp.
ATGCGACCTACGTATTTGACTTGGGGTATACGGATTACAACTGGTGGAACAGCATAAAGGAGCGCGGTTCGTATTTTGTAACGCGCTTTAAGCGCACCGCTGCATTGATTACTGTCAGTGAATTTCCGATAGCGGAAGAAGAGCAATCTCTCATTGTTAGTGATACAGAAGTTCGCTTTAAGTATAAATGTC
>DQHS01000014.1:359-5252 GCA_003524365.1 Cellvibrio sp.
CCGGACAGTAGTGCGCGAACGCGGGGGTCCATAGTTTTTAAATAACGTCAAAAGCTGGATACCCGCGTTCGCGGGTATGACGAAAACCTTATTTTGCAAAGGTTCGCTAATACGATTTTCACGCACTCACTGTCACACACCTGCAACAATTCCATCACATAACCGTCACCGATTAGTCATAGCCTTGCAGTATCGCCCATCGCAAGGTTGTGACTGCCATGCTCAACATCGAACAATCCATCACCAATAAATTCCCCGGCTTCACCCAGCAAGCGCCCATAGTGCGCAACTCCACGCTGAGCCTATTGCGCAAACTTACCCACGAACACGAAATCAATGCGTTTTTGCACGAGCATGAAGGTAATCGCGGAATTGATTTTATTGACCGTATTTTTGAATATTTTAATTTCAGTTACAGCATCTCCCAACGCGAGCGCAACAATATTCCTTCACAGGGACGCGTAATTATTATCGCTAATCACCCGATTGGTTCGCTCGACGGATTGGCACTGCTACGTTTGGTAAGTGAAGTACGCAAGGATGTAAAAATTATCGCCAACGATATGTTGATGGCCTTCGAACCGCTGCACGATTTACTGCTACCGCTCGACAACATGACCCGCGCTGCCTACAAACAGAGTTACAAGAATATCCTGCAATCACTGAATAACGACGAAGCGATTATTATTTTTCCGGCAGGCGAAGTATCGCGTGCAAGCCCCACTGGAATTAAAGATGGAAAGTGGCAGGCAGGTTTTTTGCACTTTGCGCGCAAAACCAATGCACCACTGCTGCCAATATTTGTATCCGCCAAAAACTCTATGTTGTTCTACAGCGCCTCAATGATTTTCAAACCGCTCGCGACCGCCCTGCTCGCGCACGAAATGTTTAACAAGCGCTCTGCGGAAATTAAATTCCGCGTGGGTGAGATGATTCCGCATCACGCACTGGAATCCGATAAGCTCGCCGATAAAGCACTGATCAAACGCCTGAAAAAACATGTATACAAAATCGGTAAGGGAGCTTCATCCAAAAAAAATAGCGCTCCGGTTTTTGTAACCGAAAAAACCATCGCCCACCCGGAAGATCGCTCTGCACTTAAAAAGGAATTTAAAACCGCACAGCTGATTGGCAATACCCGCGACAATCACAAAATCTTTTTGTGCGATTACAACCAACATCCCGTAGTACTGCGCGAAGTTGGCCGCCTGCGTGAACAAACATTTCGTTTAGTCGGTGAAGGCACCGGTAGCCGCCGTGATCTGGACAAATACGATCACTACTATCGCCATTTGGTATTGTGGGACGAAGAAAAACTGTGCATCGCAGGTGCCTACCGTTTAGGTGAAGCGCACAAGCTGATGAAGAAAAAAGGCGCTAATGCGCTCTACACCGCTGAACTGTTTGATTTCCACTCCTCGCTCACACCCTATTTGGAGCAGGGCTTGGAATTAGGCCGCAGTTTTGTGCATCCCGATTATTGGGGCAAAGCGAGTCTGGATTATTTATGGCAGGGGCTCGGCGCTTATTTATTGCATCACCCGCAAGTGCGCTATGTATTTGGCCCGGTGAGCATGAGCGCCCACTATCCCAAAGCGCTGCGCGATTTACTGGTGTTTTATTACGAGCGTTACTACTTAAAGAACAACGATGGTGCTCTTGCAGAAGGCAGGCACCCGCATGAAATTGATGAAGATGTGTTGATCGAATTGCAACACCGCTTTGCCAAACTCGATAGCGACCAAGGCTTTGATGTGTTGCAAGCAGAATTTAAAAAACACGACTGCAAAATTCCCGTGCTGTTTAAACAGTATGCAAGTTTATACGATGAGGGTGGCTACCATTTGCTCGCCTTCAGTGTGGACTCGGAATTTGGCAATTGTGTCGATGGTTTGTTCATGGGTGATTTGACCTGTATGAAAGCGGCAAAACGTGCGCGTTATTTGCCCGTTCAAGATCAATTCCCGGTTGCTGGGGAATCTGTAGTTGGCACAAAATCACTCGGCTGAAACCAATAGCGCGTATCAGTAAAGTCCGTATCGGCCGGCAAATAAGGGTTGGCAATATGAATGGTATATTTAGGTGGTGTTTTTTTATCAAGCGGAAACACATGGGCAGTGAGTGGATGCCTCACCATGTATTTTAATAGCGCCCCATCATCAATCATTTTTTCCAACCCCTGTTCAATCCACGCCGCCAATTCCTCGTTATCGCGTTTTACAAAAAAATAGACGGTAAAAGGGTAATGCAATACCAGCGAATCGTAGCGCATCAAGGTGGGGTAGGTTTTTTTGCGCTGCATCAATTCCGGTTCAGCCTCAAAATAACCGCGCGGGAAATAATCGCAGCGTTTTGCCACCACCTGTTGATATAAGCCCTCAAACACTGGAACTTCTGTTACACGCAAATCGGCCGCACGCATAATATCGGTATCCGGCCAATCCAATCCCTGACAGCCGAGGTACTTTTTTAATTGATCATAGCGGGTGATTGCATCAAATATAAATTGGCGATCACTACGAATAATAAAGCGTCTATACCCAATCAGCCCGCGATCCAGGGGAACACGAATCGCGCGCAATTGCTGCTCGCGTTCAATATTGGTGCCCATCCAGTAAACATCAACTAAAGTGCCGCGATTTAGCTCATAAAAGGCGCGCCCCTGCTCCATACTAGTGGCCTCCACTAATTCCGGCACCGGACGGCCAGCTGCACCAGATATCAAAGCCAATCGCAATAATTGTTTGTAATAGTCTTGGGCAACCAGCGAATCGGGCTGGGGTTTAGGTATCTTCAATACTGGAGGCAAAGCCGAGGCAGGCAAGGTAAGCCCCAGGAACAACAAAAATAGGTAGCACTTAGCTGTCATTGAAACCACCCCAGATAAATGACTACGATGGGTTAATTAATTGGATTCAGGTGCATAAATTTTCATGCTTCCTGCAGCGCCACTAAAAAAATGTGCGCGCTTACCCAATATAGACCCCACAGTATTCGAGCCTGAAGAATCTTCCGCAAAAGTCGGTGCCAGTCATTGCTCAAAATCATCAGGCTGAAACCAATAACGGGAATTTTTTTCATCCGAAAAATCCGGCAAATTATGATTTGGAATCATCAATAAGCGCTTTTTAGCGAGCCTCAGCAACGGGAATGCATGAAGGGTATGCTCTTGCTGTTGCATATAAACAAGAAGATCGCCGTCATCGATCATTTTTTCCAAGCCTTCCTGCAACCATTGCGCGAGTTCTTTATTTTTGGGATGCACATAAAAATAACTCGCAAAGGGGTAATGCAATATCAGCGGCTCGTAGACAATTAAATCGGGAAAGGCAGCTGCACGCTTGGAGACTTCAATTTTTCCCTGATGAATGCCGCGCGGAAAATAATCGCAGCGCCCCGCCGCTAATTGTTTAAATAAACTTTCGTAATTAACACTGGTCACCACAGGCAACTGCGCTGCGCGTAATATTTCTGTATCGCCCCACTGTGCGCCATGGCAGGCTTTGAGATTGGCCAAATCAGTCAGTGTTTTTATAGCATCAAATTTGGCAATATTTTCTTTGCGAATAATAAATTGGCGGTAACCGACCAAACCACGTTCAAGCGGAATAGGCACCATCAACAAATCGCGCGCGCGCTCCTTACTGCCGCCCAACCACAAAATATCAATAATGCGATCAGCCCTCAGCTCACGCACCATGCGATCCTCCGCCATCTCAATCGTTATAACGAGCGGCGGCACTGCGCGCCCCTTGGCGGCCTTCTGCAAGGCTTTTTGCAATAATCCGGAGAAGTACAAATGAGCGGGATCATCCGCAGCGCGAGGTTTGGCAATATGCAATACCGATAGCTCTGCTGCATAAAGCCATGAAGGCCAAAGCAGTACCATAACGCAGAGCCTGGTAAACCATAATTTCATAAACAGACATCCAGATCAGCAACGGCAGCAAGGTAGTATCACCCCAAGGCTGATAATTATTATTGGACAGGTTCCGGTAGTGCGTCTCCCCCACGGGATTCAATTGACACCCAATCGAGGCAGAGAGTTGCAATCATCGAAAAAGTATAGGTTAATCCGTGTCATTAACCTGAAACCTTTAGTCAGCCCCTTCATTTTTTCTCACAGAGTTTCCTATGCATATCCATATTCTCGGCATCTGCGGCACTTTTATGGGCAGCCTCGCCCAACTCGCGAAAGAACTCGGCCACCGCGTGACCGGTAGCGATGCCAATGTTTACCCACCCATGAGTACACAACTTGAACAGGCGGGGATCGAACTGATTCAGGGCTTTGACCCAATCTATTTGCAAGCACCGCATATGCAAAACCCGCCGGATCTAGTGATCATCGGTAACGCCATGAGCCGTGGCAATCCCAGCGTGGAATATGTGCTTGACCAAGGCATTGCCTACACCTCTGGCCCACAGTGGCTGCGCGACCATGTATTGCAAGGCAAATGGGTACTGGCGGTTGCAGGCACCCACGGCAAAACCACAACCTCTTCGATGCTGGCGTGGATTTTGGAATACGCGGGAATGGAGCCGGGTTATTTAATTGGCGGCGTAACCAAAAATTTCCCCACCTCTGCCCGTTTGGGCGGCACGCCGTTTTTTGTGGTAGAAGCCGATGAATATGACAGCGCCTTTTTTGACAAGCGCTCCAAATTTGTTCACTACAATGCACGCACCGTAATTTTAAATAATCTCGAATTCGATCACGCCGATATCTTCCCCGACCTGGCCGCGATCGAGACCCAGTTTCACCATCTGGTGCGCACCGTGCCCGGCAACGGGCTGGTGGTGTGCAACGGGCGCGAGGAATCATTGCGGCGCGTGCTGCAGCGCGGCTGCTGGACGCCGGTGGAAATGTTCGGCAGTGGCGAGGGCTGGAAC
>DQHS01000081.1 GCA_003524365.1 Cellvibrio sp.
GCTACTCCGCCGCTTTCCGCGCCGCTGATCTAGGCTTGGACGTCACTTTGGTTGAGCGCTATTCCAGCCTTGGCGGTGTCTGCCTCAACGTGGGTTGCATCCCTTCCAAAGCCCTTTTGCACGTTGCCGAAGTGATCAACGAATCTCATCATGCAGGCAACCTTGGCCTAAGCTTCGGCCCGGTACAGCACGACCTCGATAAAGTGCGCAGCTACAAAGATTCGGTCGTCAGCAAGCTGGTTTCCGGCGTACACGCCATGGCGAAAGCGCGCAAAGTGCGAGTAGTGGAGGGTTATGGCAAATTTGTAAGCGATCACCAACTTGCGGTAGTAAAGGGCGATGAAACCACCCTGATTGACTTTGACAACGCCATTATCGCCGCTGGCTCACGCAGCGTGAAACTGCCTTTTATCCCCGAAGACCCACGCATTTTCGACTCGACCGGCGCGCTTGAACTGCGTTCGGTACCACCGCGTTTACTGGTAATTGGCGGCGGGATTATCGGCTTGGAAATGGCCACTGTGTACGAAGCGCTGGGCAGTAAAGTCACTGTCGTAGAATTCGCAGACCAGTTAGTACCTGCAGCCGACAAAGACCTGGTCACCATCTACAGCAAGTACAACAAAGACAAATTTGAAGTGCTGCTCTCTACCAAAGTAGAAGCGGTTAGCGCCAAACCCGAGGCCATTGAAGTTGCTTTCAGCGGCGCCAATGCCCCCTCTGCTCCGGGCCAGTTCGACGCCGTTTTGGTCGCCGTGGGCCGCGTACCCAACGGCAAATTAATCGATGCGGAAAAAGCGGGCGTGAATGTGGACGAGCGCGGCTTTATCGCCGTCGACGACGAGTGCAAGACCAACCTGCCGAACGTNNCCGTCAACCAATACCTGCAAACCAATGTGCCGCACATTTACGCCATTGGCGACATCATCGGCCAACCTATGCTGGCGCACAAAGCCAGCCATGAAGGTCATGCCGCTGCCGAAGGTGTTGCCGGTCACCCGCATACATTTGACCCTATGGCAATTCCGTCCATTGCCTACACCAACCCGGAAATTGCCTGGGTTGGCCTGACCGAAAAAGAAGCCAAACAGCAAGGCCTGGATTACAAAACTGCCGTATTCCCCTGGGCCGCTAGTGGTAGAGCTATTGCGTCTGATCGCAGCGAAGGCAAAACCAAGCTCATCTATGACGCAAAAACTGATCGTTTACTTGGTGCGGGATTAGTCGGGATTCACGCGGGCGAATTGCTCGGTGAATTGACCTTGGCGCTGGAGTTTGGTGCGAGCGTAGAAGATATTGCGCTCACCATCCACGCCCACCCGACACTGCATGAATCGGTTGGTTTGGCGGCGGAAGTGGGCGCGGGCAATATCACCGATTTGCCCAATCCCAAGGCAACACTCAAAAAATAAGTTTGTTGATTTAAAAAACAAAAGGCCGATCAGAGTTATCTGATCGGCCTTTTTATTTCAGTCAAACCATTAATGGGCAGCCACCGATTTTTCTGTTTTAACCGGTAAACATTTATTTAAAAACTCATCCATCGCACGGAAGGTATCGATACGATTTTTTTCGTTTGATAAATAGTGATCTTCGCTCGGCAACTCTACAAAGGTCACATCCTTTTTCGCTTTTTGCAGTGCATCGCGCATTTGATAGCTGTGTTTTATTTCTACTTGGCGGTCATCGGTGCCGTGCACCAACAACACTGGCGCTTTGATTTTATCGGCGAAGTTAACCGGGGAAATTGCGCGTAAGGTCGCATTGTCATTACCGATTTGCTCATCAACAACGTTGTAGCTGAGCCAAAATGCGCGATTATCTTTTACCAGATCAAACACGTTGGACACGCCGTTTACACTGATGGCACAGCGATAAAAATCAGGGGTTTTTACCGCGCCCATTAGAGCTGCGTATCCGCCATAGCTGCCACCAACTATGCCGATAGCCTGAGGGTCAGCAATTCCGTCGGCAATCAATTTGCGCGCGCCGTCTTCAATATCATCTTGCATTTCCTTACCCCAGTTTTTTAAACCGGCATTACGCAATTCAATGCCTTGTCCATCTGAACCACGGAAATTCATCTGCAATACAGCGTAACCTTTATTAACAAAAAACTGCGTCCAGTAATCGAAGGCGTCGTTGTCGCGAGCATGTGGGCCCCCATGAGGAAACATGAGAGTTGGAAGGTTTTTGGCTTGCACGCCTTTGGGGGTTGTCAAATACGCTTCAATTTCCAAACCATCCCGAGCTTTATATTCAATTTTCTGTGTTTTACTCATTAACTCAGGCAGCAGCTTTTTGTAGCTGTAGGCTACACTATCAAGCTTTACTGGGTTGGTTTGCCCTAAGTAATAGGTTCCTGAATCTTGACTGCTGGTAGAAAACACCAAAAATCTATTCAAATCATCACTGATCGAGTAAATGTAATTACGATTGCCCGGAATTGCTTTATCTATTTTTGCTTGCAAGACTTGTAGTTCTTTATCGAAAAAATGCGTTCCGCCTTCCTCTCTGGAACTCACACCTATAACTTTTTTACTAGCAGATGAATAAACCAATCGACCTTTCACGTCATACTTGGAATCCGCCACAACCAATTCACGTTTAAGCTCCGGGTCCTTTAAATTAACTTTAAAAATTGCCTGACGCTTATCGTGATAAGCACGGATATATAATTCATTAGGATCAAGATCAAAACCCAACACATTGACTTGTTGTTCGGAAAAAATCTTGTATGTCCAGAGCTCTCGCCATTTATTTGAGTCCACACCCTTTTCCAGAATAGTGACCTCACCATCTTTGTAGTGCTCACCAATTCGTACGCGATGCTGTTGATCAGTCAGCCAATTGCCAACATTATCTTTCGCCTTATGGTAGAGAGTTGCTTGCTGCGTTTTAATATTGAATTTATAAACGACCGCATCATCCCAAAACCCCCGATCAACGCCCGGGAACTCCATGAGTATATGCTCAGGATCATCCGGCAGACTATCAACTACCCAATTGCGCACCGAAGGACGTATATCATAGCGCTTAAGAAATTTGCTGCTGACTGGTCGTATAATTTGATCAGATTCTGTATCAATTAAAATCAAATCATGATCGCGAGTTTTAAATCTAACCGTCTGCATTATGATCTGGCTGTCACGCTCAGATGGAGTAAAAACCCCGGCCATCAGAGTTTTATTGTCTTTCCAGCTAATCCAATTAAAGAAATATTCTGAGTTGTCAGTGAACAAAGAAATCTTTTTTTCTTTGGTTTCCAAATCCAATATCTGTACTGCAACCCCTTGGGTTTCACCTACGTTAATTCGAATGGTGGAAGCAAGTTTTTTGCCGTTAGGCGACAGCAATAAACGACTCACATCTGGAAGCTGGGAAAAATCTTCTGTGGAAAGAGGGGTTGTTGCAGAGGTATTTACCGAGAAATAAGCAATGCATATAACAAACAAATAACGAACATAGAATTTCATAGATAATCCTTTTTACCCTGGCTATAGCCTAATTAATTTTTATATATGCACATCAATCTGTCGTGATAAACAAACAAACCAAAACACTACCCTACGATAATTCACCTCTCATAATTCAACAAGTTTTACGCGCATACTTGCTAATTATGGATAAAAAAATGCCCGGAAAACCGGGCATTTTTTATATGTAAAACGATGCGGGTTATTTTTAAATAACCATTACCCCATCCGCTTCAATCAGCGATGCACGAGGCAGTTGATTGATACCGACCGCAGCGCGCGCGGGATAGGGTTGCTGAAAGTATTGACCCATCACTTCATTTACGACTGGGAAGTTGGTGAGATCAGTCAGGTAGATATTCAGTTTGACTATATCTTTCAAACCACCGCCAGCGGCCTCACACACAGCAGCCAGATTTTTGAATACCTGATGCGCTTGGGCAGCAAAATCGCCATCAACCAATTGCATGGTTTTAGGGTCAAGCGGAATTTGGCCGGAGAGGTAAACCGTATGGTTGACCTTAACCGCTTGGGAATAGGTGCCTATAGCGGCGGGGGCGTTATCGCTGTGAATAATGGCTTTATTGGTCATGGCATAACCTTTGTCGGTGTTTTTTCGAAAGAGGGAAGAGCGGAAGTATAGATGATTATGATTAGTTTTTACTGCGATTCACCCGAATCACAAAACTCAGGTTGCGGATGCGGCGCATGATATTGGCGAGGTGGATGCGGTTGTGTACGCCGATACAGAGATGAATAACGCTGTTGTGCGCATCGCGCTCGTGGACGTTGATATGTTCGATGCTTGCGCCTTGCTCGGTAATGCGCGTGGCAAGGGTGGCGATAATACCGCGGTCGCTTTCCACCTCGACCCGCACATCCACCAAAAACTCCCCGCTTACCGTCGCCGCCCAATTAACCTGGCTAACTTTGTCGGGCGAATTACGGATTTCGGCGATATTGCGGCAGGTATCCTGATGAATTACCAAGCCTTTGCCGGAGCTGACGTGACCGATAATTGGATCACCAGGGATCGGACGGCAGCAGCGCGCGAAGCTGATCATCATGCCGTCGGCAGAATCGATGGTAATCGCCGAGTTTACCGAACCCGAGCGGCCTTTCAATTCTGCGTCCGGTTGCAGCAATTTGACCAGCGAATAGACGACCTTGTTGCCCAAGCCAATCTCTTCGTAGAGTTTGTCCATGGAGTCTACCTGCGCGCTCGCCAACAGCTTGTGTTGTTGCTCGTCGCCCATGTGTTCCAGATCGATATGGTTTTCCGCCAACGCGCGGCTGAGCATACGCTTGCCAAGCGTAACTGACTGATGATGGCGCTGGTGTTTGAGATAGTGACGAATCGCTGAACGCGCCTTGGCCGATACCGCAAAGTTAAGCCAATTGGGATTGGGTTGTGCGCCCTGCGCAGTAATGATCGCGACCTTCTGACCGCTCAATAGCGGTTGAGATAAGGGCGCCATGCGCTCATTGATCCGGCAGGCGACGCAAGTATTGCCGACATCGGTATGCACGGCATAAGCAAAATCGACCGGAGTGGCGCCGGTAGGCAGTTCAACAATTTTGCCCTTCGGCGTAAATACATAAACCTCATCGGGAAAGAGGTCAATTTTGACGTTTTCGATGAATTCGAGCGAGTTGCCCGCATTTTTCTGCATTTCCAGCAGCCCTTGCACCCATTGGCGCGCACGGCTGTGGCTAGCATTGATCGGCTCACCGCTATTGGACTTGTAGAGGAAATGCGCCGCGATACCGCTGTTGGCCATTTCATCCATTTCCTTGGTGCGGATCTGCACCTCAATTGGCACGCCATGCATGCCCACAAGCACCGTATGCAGCGACTGGTAACCGTTGGTTTTGGGGATGGCGATGTAATCCTTGAACTCACTGGTCACCGGCTTGTAGAGGTTATGCACTACACCGAGCACGCGGTAGCAGGTGTCTACCGAATCCACGATGATACGGAAGGCGTAGACGTCCATAATTTCTTTGAAAAACTTTTTCTTCAGGCGCATTTTTTCGTAGATGCTAAACAAATGCTTTTCGCGGCCAATCACAATCGAATTGATATTCTCTTTCGCCAGACGCTTTTCGAAGGAGGTTTGGATTTGCTCGACCAGCTCTTTGCGGTTGCCGCGCGCGGTTTTCAGTGCCGCTTGCAGGCGCGTTGCGCGCAGGGGATACATGCAGTAAAAACTGCGATCTTCCAACTCCAGACGCACTTCGTTCATGCCGAGCCGGTGGGCGATTGGCGCGTAGATTTCCAGAGTTTCTTTGGCGATGCGGCGCTTTTTGTCGGGCGGCATGGCGCCGAGGGTGCGCATGTTGTGCAAGCGGTCTGCGAGTTTGACCAATATCACCCGCAGGTCATTGGCCATAGCCAAAGCCATCTTCTGGAAGTTTTCCGCTTGTTTTTCCGCGTGGGATTCAAATTCGATTTGGGTAAGTTTGCTCACCCCATCGACTAAATCGGCAACCGAATCGCCAAACTGGCCGGCGATGGCTTTTTTGCTGATGCCTGTATCTTCAATCACGTCGTGCAACATGGCCGCCATCAAGCTTTGATGGTCCATATGCATGGTGGCGAGGATATCGGCAACCGCGAGGGGATGGGTGATATAGGCTTCGCCGCTGCGACGTTTTTGACCGTCGTGGGCTTGTTCGGCATAGAAGTAAGCGCGCTTCACCAAATTAATTTGGGAAGGTTCCAGATAAGACGAAAGCCGGTGGCTCAATGCCTCTATGGTTTGCACGTCCTTCTCCAGATCACTCGCCAGACAACAGACCCGCTATGAAAGCTAGCGGGTACTGGCATAGTAAAAATCGACTTAGATATCGTTTTCGTACACGCGCTCGGGTTTTGGCTGCGGCAATGTATCTTTTTCCAGCAGGATGCTTGCATCGATAAAGCCTTCTTCAATCTCGCGCAGGGCGATAACAGTAGGCTTATCGTTCTCTGGCGCAACGTGCGGCTCTTTACCACCGATCGCCAATTGACGCGCGCGTTTGCTGCCAACCATCACTAATTCGAAACGGTTATCAACGTGATCCAAACAATCTTCAACGGTAATACGTGCCATAACTTTTGCTCTACTTTCTATAAGTGATTTACGGACACTGGAGAAAATGCAGCGAGGCTGCGGTCCGGTCGGCTATTATGCGTCAGCAGCAGCAACTATGCCAACCGCGCATGACTAAATTTAAGCCAATAAGTCTTTAAGAAGCTGACTATGGCGCTCCGCCTGACGTGCAAGGCGGATATGTTGACTCGTAATCAGCGCCTGAAACTGCGCCAGGGCGACGGTGAAGTCGTCGTTCACGATCAAATAATCCGCCTCGACATAATGCGACATCTCGCTGATTGCCTCGTTCATCCGCGCGTCAATGACAGAAACATCATCCTGACCACGGCCGGTCAAGCGCTGACGCAAACAGGCTAATGAAGGTGGCAGGATAAACAGGCTGACAGTGTCCGGCATCAACTTGCGCACTTGCTCGGCACCCTGCCAATCGATTTCCAAAATCACATCGATACCCTGCTTTAACGTATCGACCACCCACTGCTGCGAGGTGCCATAAAGATTGCTAAACACCCGCGCATGCTCAAGAAAAGCTCCCTGCTCCAGCATGGATTCAAACGTCGCGTGATCAACAAAGTGGTAATTCACCCCGTCGATTTCACCGGGGCGCATCGGGCGAGTGGTGTGGGAGATAGAAACGCAGACCTCCGGATTAGATTTCACCAACGCACTGACCAGACTGGTTTTGCCAGCACCCGAGGGCGCAGAAACGGTATAGAGGGTGCCAAGATTAGCCATGAAAGAACCTTATCAGCAGAAAATGGAGGCAGCAGAATTATGATGAGAGAAATTATGGCACAGCTTGCTGCAACTCACAGCCAAAGCTGCACAAGTAAGTAGGGGCGCTGCTTGCTGCGCCCAGTTCAGGATTAAACTGCGCCCAGTCCGGGATAAAAAGATGGGCGCAGCAAGCAGCGCCCCTANNATGTCATAGTAAGCCACTTCACCGATCAGCTCGTGAGCACTCCATGTTGCGTCAACTCCTCTCCATCACCCAAACTGCCGAACGCCTGCGCGTGCGCCCCGAATATGTGCGTGAACTGGTGGCAAAAAAACGATTGAGCTTTACCCACGGGGAACAATTGGATGCAGCACAAGTAGAGCAGCTGGCGCGTTTAATGGAGAAACTGCGCAAGAATGGGATCTCAACGCTGGTAGAAATTAGCGCCCAAAGTGACCCTGAGAAATAATATTTGTCCGACAAATAATAAAAGCGCTCCGTTGAGTAATTTCGCAATATTCGTCCGAACTTTTATCTGTATTAAAGAATATATTCTGCCTACATTTTGTCAGCACCCATATCGAACCCGCTCTAAAAAGCTAATCTAGCTAAACATCAGTGACGCAATCGTTTCTCTCTTTTTACATCCTGTGGCATTATTTCACTTTGATGATTTTGGTTATTTTTATAAAATATTTTACTAAACTTTTTTATTTAGTAATTAAGACTACATAGAAGACTATGCCATGGAGAAAAAGTGACAAACCTACATCATGATTATCGGCTGACGCAAACTATCGCAATTGTGAGCTTACTTGCCGTAATCTGGCTAAGCATCCAAATAAACAGACCTGCAGAGCAATTTCACTATGCAAATTTTGGTACCCATGCGCAACTAGTAAGCGCTACTCCCACTGCCACGAAAATTAAGCCCGGACAGCCAATAAGGTTTACTGTCAAGTGGTGGCTCTCAGCCCCACTGCCTGAAAATCACAATATTTCCTATTATGTAAGAAACCATGAGCATGAACTGGGGCGTTTAGATACCAATTCCATAAAATCCACTGCCATAAAGTACACAGACATCCCGGCCGGTGGAATTTTATTTACAGATGAATTGGAAATTCCTACTAGAAGAAATATGCCGCCAGGCATTTACGAAGTAGTGACATTTATTTTTCCGTCAGACGATTTTAAAATCAACCCCGCAAGAGGCTCTGCCATCTACGAAGTACAACGGACAATTTTCAACATTGAAGTTCACCTTTAACGGGCTTAAAGGAATAATTTAATGCTGTACGCAACAGTCAAATTAAAAAGCTTTTACGCAGTGTTAGCAATTGTATTGGTATTTATACAATTGTTAAATCATTCTGGCCATCAAAATTCAGGGTTATCAACTGCTACCATTAATGTATTGAACATTTTCCTAAGTAGCATAGTGTTTATCCTGCTCGGAGCCCACCTTGGAAATATTTTGCGGACTTATTCAGTTGCAAAAATATTTGCATCAGTACTGCTGATTCACATTTTGCTGCAATTTTTTTATTATTCTATAGTTCAATTTACTCAACCATCCATGTCAGTTGATTGGCTTTTACCTATTGGCCCAACATATTTTACCGCCGCCTGCCTAATTGGTCTGATACTTATTCAGCTTGGTCGCATGCTGCACCAACAACAGGTGATGATGACATTGGTAACATTATGTATTTTATTACTTACATATACCTATCTTAAATTACACTTCTTCTTATCTGTTCTATCTATTGCTTTAGGCTACCACCTCGAAAAACTGCAGACCTCGAATCCAATCAGAGATACATTTTATCGTTTGTTAATATCGCAACGGATTGAATTATGGTTTTTATCCACACTAGTTCTGTCATTTTTTGTCGCTATTTTATTTTGTGCGGCTTTTGATATCGGCACTTCGCCGGCGGGGCTATATGCTACGTGTTTTGCATTTTCAGTGGCAACCCTGACGATCGCAATACTACCTGCAACAACCCATTTTTTAGGTTGGTGGTTAGACTGGATTAACTGGGCGAGTCAGATAAAAATCTCTCCCGCACAACCAGCGGAGTCTGTAGAAAAACGACTCTCGTGGGGCTATGAACTTTTAACCTATTTTCAACAATCCGTTCTTTGGGGTCTCACACTGATTTTTCTGGCGATTGTGATAGCCGAATTACCATTTCGAGACTGGGATATAAACGAGCTAATCCGTTGGGCAGAAAATTCACTTTATTTTATTTCTGTCAGCACTTTGGTTATCTGTGCAATCTATTTTATCGTACGCATTTTTTTGAGCAGAATTACTGCAGTAGTATTCACGCTTACACTTATTTCATTCGTATCTGCCATCAACTATTTAAAGATTAAATTTCTTGGCGTCCCTTTAATGCCAACTGATTTTCATATGGTAAATCAAGCATTCGATTCTTTGATTTTTATTGTAGGGGAACAATTCGCTGTATTAATTTATGGCTCTATTTTTTTATCTATATTTGGATTTTTTTATCTGCTATGGAAGTTTTCATTACATTTGGTAAACAGAAAAATATGGGTGGCGCTACGAGGTTTGATTGTTTTTGGATTGACATTGGGCTTTTTGCATAACCCTCATAAAGTATTTGATGAATCGCGCATTCCCAACGCATGGAATATGCCAGGTGCGGATCAGCTGTACACATATTCCGGATTTTTCTCCAGCTTTATATACAAACATATCGCCGGGTTTACCCTTGAAAAACCAGAAAACTATAGCAGTGATTCAGTGAATTCGTTGGCGCAAGCAAGCAATATAAATAATAGCGCCCCAAACGAAAAAGCCTCACAAATACAACCTCATGTCATTGTTATTCAATCAGAGGCTTTTTGGGACCCGGGTCAACTTGCCGATGGATTATTTCCTGAAGGCTCTCCCGGTGATTTGTACAACTTGTGCAACACATTGTCCACAATTGAACACAGCTGCGCTTCAGGTTATGTGGGAGTCCCATCGTTCGGGGGGATGACCGCAAATACTGAATTTGAATTTTTAACTGGAATATCGCTAAAGTTATTTCCTGGCGTAAGTGTGCCATTTGTACACTTTATTGAAAAACCCATGCCCAGTATCGTCTGGCGTTTTCGCCAAGCCGGATATAAAACTCTTGGGATACACACTAGTGAGGGTTGGTTCTGGAATCGGGACAAATCATATCCCCTACTTGGCTTTTCCGACTTTAAAGATGTTGATTACTTCAAAGAGGCCGAGCGCAATAAACTCTACGTTACTGATAAGGCAATTAATAAACTTATTCTGAAGCAACTTCAGCAAGCCCAGGAACCACAATTTATTTTTACGGTGACTATGGCGAACCATGGACCATTTGAAGATGATCGCTATCAGGGATTGCCTCCAATTCCTATCAATTGGTCAGCAGTGCCACAACTTCCAGGATCTGAGCACCAGACCCTCACCACATACGCAATAGGTGTCCGTGAGTCGCGTGACGCGTTAACGGAGTTAATCAGCGAATTTCAGCATGAAAATTCCCCGCCGGTTATCATTTTATTTTATGGTGACCATCTGCCGATTCTGGGTGCGAACTTTAAAATTTATCATGATACGGGCTTTAAACCCGAAAGCGTTGGGATGGCATTTCAGGAGTTTTACTCAACTCCTTATCTTGTGTGGAGTAATCAACAATTTGACACTAATTGGCCAGCGCACATGCCAATCACTTTTTTTGGTCAGCGTTTGACGCAAATGGCGGGTCTAGGAGAATCCGGGCTGGAAAAAACTATTGATAAGCTTCGCGATACTAACTTCTTTAACAAACCAACTCGTGCTGATCTGCTGAATAACAATCCCCCGAGGCTTCTTTCAGATGAGCAAAAACAACTGCGGCTACTTTATAAACACGCCTTTTTTGATGCCTTTTTTAATCAAGGGGCATTGGATTTCTTTGGACTGACAGCTCCTTTTCCAACAGGAAAATCAGAATAATTCAGCCTGATGTGGGTGCTAACATTATCGAACTATCTCACCCGCAGCCTGGTAAATTGATAATGAAGTTAATCACGTTGCTGTTCGCGCACTTCGTAATAAGTCTGCTCGGAAATTTTTTGATAGGCTGCCGAGTCTTTCATAAACGCGGAATAAGACTCGTAGACTTTTTTGAACTGCGGATCTTTAGCGGATTGCTGTTCATACACCTGCTGCGAAATTTCGTAAAACCTCTTTAATACTTCATCCGGCAGACGGCGCACCTGCACACCCTGATTTTCTACCAGCTCTTTTAACGCACGGCTGTTGTGTGCGGTATAGCTGTCGAACATATCCTGACTCATCGCGCGCGCGGCGTAGGTCACAATCGCCTGTAAATCTTTGGGTAAATTCTCAAACGCGGTTTTGTTGATGATCAATTCCAT
>DQHS01000078.1 GCA_003524365.1 Cellvibrio sp.
GCACCTGGTTTTGGTGATCGTCGTAAAGCCATGCTGCAAGATATCGCCGTATTGACTGGCGGTACTGTGATCTCTGAAGAAGTGGGTCTGGATCTGGAAAGCGCAACTCTGGAACATTTGGGTACTGCAAAACGCGTAACCATGAACAAAGACAACACCACTATCGTTGATGGTGCTGGTAACGCAGACGAGATCAAATCTCGCGTACAACAAATTCGTGTGCAAATCGAAGAAACCTCTTCTGATTACGACCGCGAAAAACTGCAAGAGCGCGTAGCGAAATTGGCTGGCGGTGTTGCAGTAATCAAAGTTGGCGCTGCAACCGAAATGGAAATGAAAGAGAAGAAAGCACGTGTTGAAGATGCCCTGCACGCTACCCGTGCTGCGGTAGAAGAAGGCGTGGTTCCTGGAGGTGGTACTGCATTGCTGCGCGCTGTTGCCGCAATCGCTGACTTGAAAGGCGACAACGAAGACCAAAACGCTGGTATATCAATTGCGCGCCGCGCGATGGAAGCCCCTTTGCGCCAAATCGTTGCCAACGCCGGTGATGAGCCATCTGTTGTTGCTGACCAAGTGAAGAAAGGCACTGGCAACTACGGCTACAACGCTGCAACCGGCGAATATGGCGATATGTTGGAAATGGGTATCCTCGATCCAGCTAAAGTAACCCGTTCAGCGCTGCAAGCTGCTGGTTCTATCGCTGGTTTGATGATCACCACCGAAGCCATGGTTGCTGACATGCCAGAAGATAAACCAGCTGGTGGTGGCGGTCATGATATGGGCGGTATGGGTGGCATGGGCGGAATGATGTAAATCATTCGCTCCGGTGAAATGTAAAATGTACGCAAATGTTTCTTCAGTTTGGCCGGCGCGTGAGCACTTCCTTGGTGCCGCAGCGGTTAAACAGTGAATGTGCGTTATGGTTGCGGCCCCTAGTGGGGCCGCAATTGTTTTTAGTGATTAGCTTTTCCCATATTTAGCGATAGCGAATTTTTAATAAGTGCAAATTCATTTAGTTGTTATCATTCGCTACCAAATTTTGAATAGAGATAGAACCTAAACAACCGTGAACCAGGAGAAACATCATGGCTTTTGAATTACCCGCATTGCCTTACGCAAAAGATGCATTGGCTCCCCACATTTCTGCTGAGACCTTGGAATTCCACCACGGCAAGCACCACAAAACCTACGTGGACAAACTGAATGGTTTGGTTCCCGGTACTGAATTTGAAGGCAAAACCCTGGAAGAAGTCATCAAAACCTCTTCTGGTGGCGTGTTCAATAACGCCGCGCAAATTTGGAATCACACGTTTTACTGGCATTGCCTGAGCCCTAACGGTGGCGGCGCTGCAACTGGTGCTGTAGCCGATGCGATCAATGCAGCCTTCGGTTCATTCGACAAATTCAAAGAAGACTTCACCAACTCTGCCATCAACAACTTCGGTTCAAGCTGGACCTGGTTGGTGAAAAAGGCGGATGGTTCTGTTGCTATTGTTAATACCAGCAACGCAGGTACTCCATTGACCGATGCGTCTGTAACTCCAATCNNTACATGAACGCTTTCTGGGCGTTGGTAAACTGGGAATTCGTGAACACCAACTACACTAAGTAATTGGTTTTGCGATAAAAAAACGGGCCTCGCGCCCGTTTTTTATTGTGCGAAATAAAATACTTGGCCTATGTTTGTACTGGCCGCTGCTATAAAATGCGCGCACACTTGTTATTCACGTCGATCACTGTCTCATCGTTAAGGTATTTGTTGTTATGGAACGCAGAGAACCCACATTATCTACTGGCGGAATGTCTGAGCAACCAGAATCCGCACCGCGTCGTCAACAACCTCAAGCACATGACCGTGATGACGATTTACCGCCCGCGCGACCAACCCGGAAGCCAACTCCCCAATCGACACCGGCTTATGCACCCGCTGCCCCTTCTAGCAGTCTACCGGCAATTGCATTGGTGATTGCCTTAGTTGCTGCTGGCGGCGCTGGTTTTCTGGGGTGGCAATTATTTCAAGCGCAGGAGATGCTCAAACAAGCTGATACCCGAATTCAGGGGCTGGAGCAGCAGTTAAGTTTGACCTCGGAAGAGTCCAGCGCATCGGTAGTGACCTTGCAATCTAATTTGAAAAAAATGGATGCAGAGCAGCGTCGTATTGCTGGCTTGGTAGAGGCTAATCGTAAAGCTATTGCAGCTAATACTGAAAAAACTACGGCCATTGCGCGCGATGCCGCCAATGCACAAAAACTGGGAACTGATGCAAAAGCGGGTGTGAATTCGCTCAAGCAAGAAGTAGCGGCCAACAAAACCGTTGCTGATGCAGCCGCTGCAAAAATTGATGGCATGAGCACCAGTGTGAGCCAGCAAACTCAAAGCGTGCAAAATCTAAAAGAAGAATTAGATAAGATGCAATTGGAAATGACCGCGCTGGATAGTTTAGCCGCACGCTTGCGTACCAATGAAGAAGCAATCGCCGCAATCGATGATTTCCGCCGCAGCACCAACCGTGAAATTTTACAAATCAAACAACAAATGGGTGCTGTGCCCAAACCCTAGCGACGCAGTTTAATTTACCAGTTGTTGGTATAAAAAAGGGGGATCGATTATTCAATCGATCCCCCTTTTTCTTTCAAAACTCAATGATTAGATTCTCCTGTGCGAGCGTTAATAACGAAACTATTAACAACGCAACTGGGTTAGATGGCTGTCGATATCCTGGGTGATTTTATCGACGTTACTACTCGCTGTGTAAATGCTGTTTGAAAGCCGTTCCAATTCCTGTGTTGCTGCACCGATCGCGGAAATATTGCGATTAATTTCTTCGGTCACCTGATTTTGTTCCTCCGCAGCAGCCGCGACCTGGTAAGAGCTGTCGGTGATTGCATTCATGCCTTCAGTTGCATTGGTTAACCGTTCGTAAGCATGTTCTGCTTCAATCAATGTGTCACCCACGCGTTGGGTGTTTTGATTAATTTGTACAACGGTTTGATCGACCTGCTGTTGTAAGGCTTGAATCAGGTTTTTAATTTCTTCAGTCGATTGTTGCGTGCGCGCGGCAAGTGAGCGAACTTCATCGGCAACCACCGCAAAACCACGGCCTTGTTCACCCGCGCGCGCTGCTTCAATTGCTGCATTGAGTGCGAGTAAATTTGTTTGCGCCGCTATACCTTGAATCACATCGGTAATACCGCTGATTTTATTGCTGCTTTCGGCCACTAATTGAATTTTTTGGCTGGAGTTGGCGAAATCCGTTGCGACGCCTTTAAATTCTTCCACTGTACGTTGAAATAAATCGCGCGCATTATTAATAGCTTTTACTGAGCTTTCTGAGTCAGTAGAGGTATTGCTTGCCAGCTTTGCTACTTCATTCGCGGTTGCCGACATTTCATGGATTGCGGTCATGATGTTTTGAATTTGTTCAACCTGTACTTCAGTTGCCGAGCGGGTATTTTTTGATGTGCCGGTTAAATTATTGCTTTGCTCTTTGAGTTTTTCGGAGTCTTTCTTGATCGCCAAAATCATGCCGCGCAGTTTTTCCGTAAAACTGTTGAAGCCGTCGGCCATATCAATTAATTCTTTGTCCTTGGATGGGATTAATTTACGCGTCAGATCACCGTCTGAACTGGCGAGGTCGCGCATCATCTCGCTCATGCGCACAATCGGTTGAGTCGAGGCTTTCATCCAGAAAGAGACGATAATTACAAACACAATGAGCAAAACAATTGCGAGACTAATCATATTGGTTGCTGTGTTGATGCTACTTTCTTGCAAGGACTGGCTGAGTTCATCGACCACACTGTAGGCGATTGCAGTAGGCGTCACTATCACCATCGACCATTGGTTTTGCGCCGCATCGACTTTGATGGGTTGAACGGTAATGATGTGGTCGTTGTGGATAAATTGTGTTTGCGAATTCTGTTTCAGTACGGCGAATAAATTTTTGTCGCTGGTCGCAAGTGACTTACCTAAATATTCTGGATGTTGATTGCTTGCCAATACAAGGTTTCCAGAGCTAAGTAAAAACATGCTGGTCTTACCGCCGTAAAGTGTTTGGGCCTGCTCCAGTAAACGTTGCTGAAGTACCGGCAGATTGATATCAATTCCACCGACACCGCGAAATTCCCCATTCACCGCTACGGGTGCTACCAATGACGTCATCAACATAAAATTGCCGGGGCTGATTTCGTAGAGGTAAGGTTCGAGTAAGCAGGGTTTGACACTGTCTTTGCTGCACAGGTACCACTCGGATTTACGCTGACCATTTTCGTCGAGGCTGGCATCGGTTTGGGAGCTGAATAACACGCGATTAAATACAGCCTTGCCATTTTCCGCCACCCAGTAAGTACCCAGGCTACCTATATCGGAGCTGTAGAGTTCATCACCCGCAAAATCCGCATCGCGGCCATCGTAACCGTTGGGATCAAATTGGGCATAAATTGCCGAAGCCGAAGGTGAGGCGAGTAGCATGTCATGAGTAAGTTGTTTGATTTGCGCACGTGAATAACCCGGCGCCTCGCCTCCGGTAGCAGTGCTACTCAATATTGCTGCAAGATTGACAGCGATATCAAAATTGCGGTTGAGCAGCGCGCTGGTTTCCAACGCGCTGGCTTGCGCTATGTCGCGCAGGCGGCCATTGATTGTGTCCTTCATGGACGTTGCGGTATGTTCGATGGAGCTGCTTGCATTCGTTGACATAGATTGCCAAGCCACAAAACTTAAACTA
>DQHS01000147.1 GCA_003524365.1 Cellvibrio sp.
AAATTAAAATTGGCGAGCCTTTTAATAGTACTCGCGCAATTGCGATGCGCTGCTTTTCGCCACCCGATACTTTTAAGCCGCGCTCGCCGACGAGCGTTTTATCGCCCTGTGGCAAGCTGTTAATGAAGCTCTCCAAGTGCGCCATTTTTATCGCGCGGTCGATCTGTTCGTCGTTCGCCTGTGGATTGCCGTAGGCAATATTCTCGCGAATACTGGTATTAAACAGCACTGTATCTTGCGGCACTATGGCTATAGCGCGACGCAAACTCTCCAGGGTGACACTGCGAATATCCTGTCCATCAATCTGGATGCTGCCGGAGTTAATGTCGTAGAAGCGATAGAGTAAACGCGAGAGGGTACTTTTACCTGCGCCGGAGGAACCGACAATCGCCACCTTGGTGCCGGCCGGAATGTGCAAATTGAATTTTTTTAGAATTGGGCGCTCGGCGTGATAACCAAAATCCACTTGCTGCAAATCAATCGCANNGATCATATAGGCATTGATCATCGCCAAATCGCCAAGTGTCATTTCCTTGTCGATTACACTCTGCGCCGCCATCCACATCATCGCGGTCATCGCCAACGCAATAATCAATGCCTGCCCCGAGTTGAGTGCTAGCAGTGACATACGGTTTTTTAATTTGGCGCTTTCCCAGTTCGCGAGAAATTTATCGTAAGTCTCTGCTTCGTAATTTTCGTTATTAAAATATTTTACGGTTTCGTAGTTGAGCAGCGAATCAATCGCACGAGTGCTGGTGGATGAATCCGCTTGATTCGCCTCACGCACAAATTTATTGCGCCACTCAGTCGTGTAGATGGTGAATACCACATAGATCGCCACTGCAACCAAAGTGATCACCGCGTACCAGATAGAAAAAGCGGCTGCGAAAATAATCGCTACCATCAGTATTTCAAATAGGGTAGGCACGATGTTAAACATTAAAAAGCGCATCAAAAAACTGATGCCGTTGGTACCGCGTTCTATATCGCGACTGATACCGCCAGTGGCGCGATCGAGATGAAACGCGAGCTCAAGTGAATGCAAGTGATTGAAAACGCGCAGACCAATTTTGCGCATTGCATGCTCGGTAACGCGGCTAAAAAGCGCATCGCGTATCTCGCCAAAAAATACGCTGCCAAAGCGCAAAGCGCCATAGAACAAAATAAAAAAAGCGGGTAGCGCTAACTCCGGAGCGATGCTGCGGTCCACACCGTCGATAATGTGTTTTAGCGCCCAGGGCATTACCAGTGTTGCGCCTTTCGCGGCAAGCAACGCGACTACCGCAAGTATCACCCGCCCTTTAAAATCCCACAGATACGGTAGCAAATACGCCATGCTCTGGCGCAAATTTACTTTGGCGTCAGCGGGGCGCGGCTCTTGATTGGGATGAGCAGATAAACCGGAGGAATGCATGCCGTGCATAAAATAATCTTCTAATAATGGGGCGTAAAAGGAATCTGCAGGATTAAGGAAGCTTTGAATTATTCGTCATTTCTGTGAAAACTGGAATCCAGGTTGTTGATTGTTATGGATACCCGCGTTCGCGGGTATGACGGGAAATATATTTTTCAGAGGCTCCTTGGATAATCCTGCACTAAAATCTTGAGTTAAAAGCATAGTTTAGGAATTGGGGGCAGGTAGGCGGATTACAACCTGCAGACCACCGAGCGGGCTTTCATGCAGACTGAGCTCGCCTTTGCAGTGCTCCACTATATCGCGCACTATGCCCAAACCCAAGCCATGCCCTTGAATTTGTTCATCAATGCGCGTGCCGCGATTTAACACTTGTATGCGTAACTCCGGCGCTATGCCGGGGCCATCATCATCGATGGTCAGGATAAAATCGTTTTTGTCTTGCGTGATAGTGAGTGCAACTTTTTGCTGCGCCCATTTGCAGGCGTTATCAAGCAGATTGCCGAGCAACTCTAGAATATCCTGTCTGTCCCAGGGTAGGCGCAAATTATCTGCTGCCGACCAGTTGATCCTTAACTGGTGTCCGTGAATTTGTTCGAGTGTACTTACCAAATCAGGCAACTCTGCAGCGCAGACAAAATAAGCACCGGGCAAAGCTTCGCCGGCGAGACGCGCGCGACCCAATTCGCGACTGATGCGTTCTTGCATGTGCGTAAGCTGGCTGCGCAAATTATCACGCAGCTCTTGATGACTATTTAATTCCTGTCGATTGGCGAGGCTGAATAAAATCGCCAGTGGTGTTTTTAATGCGTGACCAAGATTGCCGAGTGCATTGCGTGAACGAGTGAGTGTATCTTCTGTGTGGTGTAAAAGATGATTGATTTGTTGCACCAGTGGCTGCAATTCCTGCGGCACTTGCGCATCCAATTGCGCACGCTGCCCTTGCTGTAGTTGTGCAATCTGTAGGCGCACTTGCTCCAAGGGTTGCAGCGCGCGCGCCACCAAATAGCGCTGTAGTAACACTAATAAAATTAATGCACCTAAACCAAATCCGCCGCCAATCCATTGCACCCGGCGAAAGCTATCGAGCATGGGCGTGTAATCCTGCGCAACGACAATCAACATGTTTTTCCCAAAGCGGCGATAGTCGGCGCGCGCAATGAGTAATTGCTGTGCTTGCGGGCCATCGATCAAGCCCTGTGTCAAACCTTGTTGTGCAGGTTCGGGGAGCGAAAAATCCCATGATGAGCGTGAGCGCCACTGTTGATCATCGATATGAATACAAAAATAATGGCCGGAAAAAGGTTGATGATAGGAAGCAGAAACACGCATTTGATCCAGCTCAATACCATTGGCACCGCGCGCGAGTGCGGCGACTAGTAATTCGGCTTCGTCGCGTAGGTGATTTTCCAGATAACGGCGCAGGCCCTGATCGAAGAGCCATAAGCTCATTTGCGCAAGCAGCAATCCCACCAAAATTAACACCGCAATTAAACTAATACTCAAGCGTTGTTGAATAGAGTTGAGAGCGCGCTTCATGATTTACTTATCATAATTATCTATGCCAATAAAACGATAACCCTGGCCGCGTTTGGTTTCGATAGAAGTTTTGCCCAGCTTGCTGCGCAAATGATTGACATGCACTTCGATCACATTGGAATCCCGTTCGGTTTCACCGTCGTAAAGGTGATCATTAAGCTGACTTTTAGAAATAATTTTTCCACTGTGCAGCATAAAATAGCGTAGCAGACTAAATTCGGTAGCAGTTAACTCAATCTGCGCACCTTCTTTAATGACGGTTTGCTGAGCCTCATCGAGCTGTAATCCGGCAACTTCCAATTGCGGTTGGTTGGCTTGTCCATGTGCGCGACGCAAAAGTGCTTGAATGCGCAACTGTAATTCTTCCGGATGAAAAGGTTTGGTGAGGTAATCATCCGCGCCGGCTTTTAAACCATCGATACGTTCCGCCCAATGGTCGCGCGCGGTGAGAATTAATACCGGACGATGCATTCCGGTCGCGCGCCATTCACGCAAAATATCCAAACCGGATTTTCCAGGCAAGCCCAAATCGAGCAAAATTAAATCATAAGGCTCGGTTGCGCCTTGGTAGAGCGCATCGCGGCCATCGGCCAGCCAATCCACGGCGTAACCCGCGCGCTGCAAATCGGCGGTGAGTTCATCGGCGAGGGCAACATTATCTTCAACAATTAATAAACGCATGAAGGAGCCTTTTAAAAACGTTTACGGTGCAGTTCTGGCTAGGAAAATTTGATCGAAAAAGCGGAGTTTAAAAATAATAAATGAGCATTTTGAGATTATATTTAACGACGCCAGAACAAATAAGTTAGTTTTTAAGAGGTTACTAATCGTCTTCCTCGTCTTTTAAAATTGTTCCGGTATGCGCATCAAATTCGAGTTCGCGTACTACACCATCGCGTGTGGCAAGTTCCACTTCATAAATGTAAATATCGTCATCTTCCTCCAACTCCACTTCGAGCAAACTGGATTGTGGATGACGTTGCGCGACTAAAGCTAATAATGTTTCTAACGGAATTATGCGCCCCTGCTCACGCAGACGCAGGGCTTCATCTTGCGAAAGGTCGCGCGCGCTGACCCCAAAGGTGAGCGCGGCGAGAAAAATATAAAGTGCTATACGCGTAATGGTTTGCATCACAATAGATTCAGTAATAAATCCAGAGATTAATCATCTTGATGATTTTTGAGTATCTGCCCGTTAGTGGCGTCCAGTTCCAGGTCCCACTCAACGCCCTTGGCATCAACCACTTCCAATTGATAGATATAACGGCCTAATTCGTTTTCCAGCTCGGTATCGCGAATTACTCCACCTGGGTGTTGCGCCAACGCCAATTCGTTGAGTTTCTCAAAGGACTGAATGGTACCAGAATCGCGCAATTTCAGCGCTTCATCTGGTCCCAGGTCACGTGCTTGTGCACTGCCAGCGAGGGTAATGAGGCCTGCGATTAATAAGTATTTATGGGTAGTTTTCATGGTAAAGCTCCTGAAGCAGTGAATGAATAAGTCGTGTTTCAACGCTGATCAGATTAAACAGGGCGGCTTAAACCAAACTTAATTTACTTCTGCTGCCATTTAACAATGCTGTGAGATAAGTGCATTGACGCGTAAATCTGGCTTGTAGATACTGCGCGGGTGTTATTGCAATGGCCAATAACCCACTTTTTACTCTGCGAGCCCCACTGCTACCAATACCCGGCAGCTATAAAGACCCGATGAATCATACACAGGGGGCAAGGAGTTCAGGCTGTTTGATTTAGAGGTGCAAGCTTCTACTGGTTTGTAGCTCTAAATAAACGTGGAAATAAATATTAATGTTAAATGGAACCCAGGATGAATCTTTTTTTATGCCAGTTTATGAATAGGCTTCTTTTTTTAATTTGCCTTATTACCCTTCCCGTTCAGGCCAGTATTTCATTAAGCGAGTATGGCGCTTTACCCAGTGTTGGTATGGTGGCTATTTCACCTAATGGTGATTTAATCGCCTTTCGCAAGGTGACAAAAGATCAAGATGCGGTCTATATCGTTTCGATCAAAGAAAAAAAACAGGTNNGCTTTTGTACTGAATATTAAAGATAAAAAAATCAGGCAGTTACTTATTCCCGGCAATAAAATTCTTGCTGGGCAAACTGGCCTTGGGAATGTAGTAGGCGTTACACCCGATGGACAACATGCGCTCATGCCAGCTTTTTCTCAGGTCGACAACCATTTTCCAAAACCAGTTTACTCTCTCTATAAAGTTAGCTTGCAACGAAATTTTTTAAGACCAGCCAA
>DQHS01000019.1 GCA_003524365.1 Cellvibrio sp.
TCGGCCACTTTGCCGTAGTTTTTACCGGCCCAATAGGTATCGGTCGCGGTATTCCACTTTGCAGTGCCTTGGTTCACGAATTCAGTCACCAGCGCGCGCAATTGGGTCGCGTTGTAATCGCCAATATTTTCCGGGAAGTATGGCAGCACCCCTACGTAGGGAATGGTGTAACTAAAGCTGCTGGTGGTCGCAAACTTGGTAACACCGCGCGCNNTTTCCAGTGCAGCGGCAATAGGCCCGCCATGGTGGTCACGTTGGCGCCATTGAATTGGTACTGATGACTCACGGTCACTTTATTGGCAGCGCGATCCACGGCGTAATTGATATTTACCTTGTCTACGCGCTGGGCGGCATGCTGGGCGAAAGCAGTAATCATCGCCGCCGACGGCGTACCGGTCAGCTGTGGTAACCAGGCAACAGTCATACGCTTTGTGCCATTGTTGACGCCAATGCTGTTGCTGTTCACGCCGCTAAAGGTAGTGGCATCGTGACCCACAATCAGGAAGGCGTTGCGATTACCCGCTACCTCCGTCCAGATCCCCAGATTGTTGCCACTTTGATGGAATACGCCCTTCTCGCCACCATCGGCTGATTTGGTGCGCACCACCAGATTACCCTGCAGCGCGGTGAAATAGACGTAAGGTGAACCGTGTACGAAGGTCGCTTCCATCACGGCGGTAGCACCGCTTTTCCATTGCACCGTCACGGAACCGTCGCTGTAGTCTTTGAGGAAAGCATCGAGATTGGAGTAAGACGAGTTGCCTACCGCAATGCCATCAAACACTTCGCTGAAGGGATCGGGAATTGAGTAGATAGTCTCGTTAGTACCGGTGCGCAGACCGGTGGGAATCCCCAGAATCCGCACGCCGCGCTCGGTAATACGCGCAGTGATCGGATCAGGAGTGATGTAGCCAGAATCAGTAGAAGCGCCAACGCGCATCTCACCCATAAACGGGATCGAACCCCACCAGCGGTGGGTCATGGTCGGCTTGGTGCTCGCGGGCGACACTTCTTGTGGATAGAGCTGTGTTGGCGTACCGATGGGATTACAACTGCTAACGCCGGGTTTAACCACACCAGCATTGTGGATCCAGTTGCCGTGATCGACGGTACATTTCCAGCCGGCGGAATTGATGGTATCGCTGATGTTNNGATGGAACCGGGAGCACAAGTGTCTCTGATAGGTTACTGCATTAACGTCACTGTTATTATTATTGCTTTTGTTTTAGGGAAAGCCAGAGAGAACAAGGGGAAGCTGCGCTCCAGTATTGCCATCGTCTACCTGTATTTCAATCCGGTCGTCCCATGTTGGCGCCCAAATGCAAACTGGGCCTGTCTCACTTTGCGCTTTTGCGAAAGCGGGAACGTTTCTAACCTTCCCTGCCCCCACCTGAGCCACGCAGGTTTTTTTGAGCTAGGATTAAAGCATTCTTTGCGGATTGGATGAAAAACCCCTCTGGAGATCTGTTTCATCGTGAAGTACCCACTATTGCTCCTATTCACACTACAGTTGCTGGCGCTGCCAACTGCGGCGGCTGAGACAACCTCCGCTCACGCCCCGATGGTCGTACGCTATTACGATCGCGGCGCCAAAGACGCTCGCCACGCCTACAAATTTGAGTTGATTGGCAAAATTCTGGAGACGACGCGCGCGGAATATGGCGATTACAGCCTTGCGCGCTTTAGTGATGAGCCCAGCGCAAAACGTCAGGCCTTGCTCATCAGCGAGGGCAAAATCCTCAACCTGCTCTGGGCCTCGCCCGGCACGGTGATCGCGCGCGCCGATGTGATTACCATTCCGGTCGATATACTGAAAGGCTTACTTGGCTATCGCATCTGCCTGATCAATCCCGCCAACTTTCCCGACAGCGAAAAACAGATATCGCTCAATCAATTGCAGATAGCCCAAGGCCTCAACTGGGCCGACAACGAGATTTATAAACACAATGACATTTACCCCAAACAGGCTCCAACCTTTGAAGCCCTGTTTGAAATGCTCGCCGCCAAGCGCTTTGAATGTTTGCCCTTGGGTGCAGATGAAGTGATGTACACCTGGCGCGATCAGAAAACCAAATTCCCGTTCTTAGCGGTGGAGCCCAATTTATTGATTTATTACGACTACCCGATTTATTTACACGTCAGTAAACAATTTCCGGTACTGGCGCAACGGGTGGAGTTGGGTTTAAAAAAATTGCAGCAAAGCGGAGAGTTTGATCGCTTGTTTAAACAACATCACGCCGCTGATATTGCGCTGCTGCAGCTCCAGCAACGCAAAGTATTTTGTTTGAAATCGCCCTATTTGCCTGAAAAGGGCCAATGCGAAAAGCCGTTGGATTTTCCGCAATAAATGCGGTGCTCTCACATAAAAAAACTGCCCAACCCTTGCGGGCTGGGCAGAAGCAATGCGCTACGGACGACGAAGCGCTTAGGGAATGGGGCAAGAGCCCACACAAGCTGAAGTATTCATTTGGCTCACGCCGAGCAAGGTCACATCATTCGGGCGCACATCGCAGTTCGGCGTATCAAATTCCACGCCCAGTGCCGAGCTGCTACCCGAACCTTTCACCACACCTTTGTACACCTGGCAGATTTTGGTTTTGGATGTGCCGCTATTGTTGAGGGTGAGATTACGAATAGTCGCCACATCACCAAAGTTGGAATTGATTCCCACAATAGTGCTGACATCGCGCGTAATCACATCGTTAATCACTAATTTACGCGGGCCACCGTTGCCGGTGCAGTCGCCACAAGTGCGCGCCAATTTGCCGGAACTCTGCACGTAGAAGCGGCTAATGTGTAACTCGCCACGGCCATTAAATTGAAAAGTTTTATCCGAACCATTCAGCGCTGAGCCGCAGGTGATATTCATAATGGTGCCTGTTGGTCCCATCGCTGTGGCCGCGTCTTCACCTATATCTTCCCACCACACATGATCAAGCGTGCAGTTGCCCAAACAGTGAATGCCATCGGCCGCGAGCGAACCGATAATCACATTTCTGACTGCGCCGCCTTCCAATACCCGGAACACTGGCGGCTGCCCTTCTGCCTGTCCGCCGCCAGTGAAGTTGTAGCGTTTATTCAGACCATCAAATACTTCACCCGCTGCGACTACGCGCGTCTCGGTAAATTGCACAGTCTCTGTTGGTGTTGGTTTTTCACAGCCCGGATAAAATCCACCAACAGTGGGATTATTCACTGAGCTTGATGATGAACTTCTTACGCTGCTTACTACCGAGCTGGGCACACTACTCGCTACTGGCTTACTCGATGACGATTGCGCAGGCGCCGAGCTGCTCGAAGTCGTCGTGCGCGAAATAGAACACTCATTCACACCACCGGCAATCCGCGGCCCAAATACCGCTTCAGAACAGACAAAATTACCCGACAATAATTTGTAGGTAAACTTATCCGCACGACCAAACGCAACGGTTGTTGCACTAGCGACAAAACAACTTTTACCTTCCGAACAAATAGTGACATAACCCGCCGGACGATTAGCTGCCAACGCACTGGATGCGATAGCGGCGAGCACCAACCCGGACAATAAAATTTTTATACGCATAACAAAAGCCCTCAGTAAAATTTAATAGGCTGTGGGTTTCAACTGAACACCACTACCGTAAAAACTTATGAGGTATTGAACCAACAGGAACTGCGAAATTCTGGAGACCACGCCGACGAACGAATTATTGTTATTAGAACCATTGCCTAAACGACAACAAGTGCGCAGAGTCTACGCGTTCGCCGCCAAAAAACAATTGTACTTAGGTGGCAGAATGTGAAATCAGGACGCAGCACACAAGGCTATTGTGTGCTGCCTCTTGCTTTCATAGATTGTCAGGAGGGGTTATATAAAAACTATTTCTTATTGTCGCGCAGCATGACGTCGCGGAAATGTTTTCCCTGCATAGTGGGCTCATAGGTTTCATAGTCAGTAATTAACTGCGGCGACCACTGTGGATCAAATACCCATGCCACCCAGCTAATACCTTTGCCACCAAAATAATCGGTGATGCGCTTGCCGTATTTGCCATCGTCAATCACCGGAATATGCGCACCTTTATCGGTTGCTAACTGGTAGCCAATTTCAGTGGCAAATACCGGGTATTTATCGGCGACAAAACCAAAGTCCCGTTCCCAATTTTTTTCGTAAGGTGCACCGACTTTCATTGGGTAGGGATGGCTGACATAAGCCACATTCTCACGCTCGATAGGCGCTGTCGCCACCGGTGTTAAATCGTATGCCCAATTAAAACCGGCAACGAGTGAAATCGCATTAGCATTATGTGCCTGGATTACCGTGATAATTTCTTCGTTAATCGCCTTCCACTCCGCCCAACTCACCACACCCAAACGGCCACTAAATACCGTTGGCTCATTAAAAATCTCATAGAAAGCAACCGCATTCACACCCGCATAGCGCTCGGATACCGTACGCCAAAAATCATTGGTTTCGCCTTTGTCGGTGTAGTAGGAATTGTTTTGGAACATTTGCGATTTAAGATTGCCGATTGAGTGCCAATCGATAATCACATACATGCCCAATTCATTCGCCCAGATAACCGTTTGGTCGAGCAGCGCCAGGTAGGCTTTTTTACCCTGTTTGCGCCAAGCCGAGGGATGCACAGGCACGCGCACCACATTGGCGCCCCAGGCTTTAATCACTTCAAAATGTTTTTTGGTGAAGCGTTTGTCATTGGCAATTTTATCCGGGTCGGCAATATTCACGCCGCGAAATACCATCACCTTACCCTTCGCATCGACAAATTTATTGCCCTGTACTTTTATCAATGGAAGCTGCTGGGAAACTTTGTTTTTATCAAAAGCAGGAATATCTGTAGCGTTCCACCAACCACTGGCGTTTTGCCAAGCATCGTCGGCCAGCGTATTTGCACTGATAAAAATCAACAGCGGAAATAAAAATAGTTTCAAGCAGTGATGCGGGGATTTCATAGCAGTGCCTCCATAGTTTTTTCAAGGGCAGTAGAGATAACACAAATATAAATACAATGCAGCGCGAATAACGCAAGTTTACCCGGCAGGATAGCAGCAAATTCTAGCGTTCTATTTTGTAGACTATATCCACACTTTGGGACTCGCCCGACTCCGCTTCCAAGCGCAGATGTTTAGTCAATTGATACTCCATTCCCAAACTAAACGCGCGATCAAAAATACCCACTACATAGCGCACCAATAATTTTGGAGTGAGGTATTTACCAATAAAAAGTTGGCTTTGATCGATACCATCATCTGAATTTAATTCCAATTCATCGAGCCGGAATAATTGGGTAATTTCCGAGGTGATAGAACCATCCGAATCCATACCTAGACCACCCATGGCCCCCAGCAGCACAGAAGCATCAGCTTTAGTCACATCACTGGCCGGTTTGCCGGTAAGTAACATCATCATTGCCTGACTTTCAGAACGTGCCGGAATAGAATAGACATTTGCAATAGGGCGCTGCAATGTGCCACCAATTTCCAAACCGACTTTAATTTCTTCAGTGCCTTTAATAATGCGTGAGGCGCGAATATCCAAGCCCGGGTTTTCATAAGGCCCCTGAAACACCAGACGACCGCGATCAATAGTGAGCGTTTGCCCATAGGCTTTGTAGCTTCCATCCACCACACTTACATAACCGCTGGTAAAAAATTGTCGCTGGGCATCTTTAAGCAAACTCACCTTGCCGGATAATTGGCTATTTAAACCAAAACCTTTGAAGCGCACATCGTCGCCAAGCGATAATTTCAAATTGGTAAAAAATTCTATTGGCGCCGCCGCCTCATCCAGCTCAAAACGTTCATTTACTATCACCGCATCTTTTGACACCTGAGTGGCGCTTTCCGGCAAGCGTTTTATATTGGCGCGCGCCCATGGAATAACCGCATCACCCGACACACGTACAGCTTCACGCGTGGCGGTGAGTTTAATATCAGGACTAAGTGTTGCTTTTAATTGCGGCAAGTTAATCACTTCAAAATCAGTTCCATTTACAAACGCTTGTATATCCCACTCCGGTGTGCCGAATTGATTTAGGTCGCCCACCAGCGATAGCCGACCTTCACCTGATTGCAACTGACTCACCACATTTATATTGCCTGCTTGCGTGGAATTAATTTGCATTTCGAGATTGGTAATATCCAAACCCAAACGCGGTAAATTGACTGTACCATTACGTACGCTTACATCACCCAGCAGATAAGGTTTTGCAAAGCTACCACCCATCGATAAATCTGCACGGAAATCCCCCTTCACGTTGTTCGCAAAAGGCAGCAGTGTTTCCAAGGGAGCGAGGTCTGAGAACTGCGCGAGTAGTTTTCCATTCACAATATTTTTCTGCGCCAGATCTAATTGGGTTGATGCTTCCAGCGTGCCGTAACCAACCCACTCCATGCTCGCATTCGCATTGAGCTGCGCCTTCTCCATCGTTGCTCGCACACTGAAATCGCGCCAGGCATAAAGCTCAGTGGTGCCACCGGAATACTGGTAGCGCAATTCCGCATTGCGCGTGCTTATATTGCTACTGAGCTGAGTATTCATCAGAGAAAAATCTTTGCTGGCGACATGGAGTGATCCGTCCATTACACCGGCAAAATAGACTTCCACTTTAAACAGCGCGAGAAATTGGCGCAGCGGTACAGAATCCACCAATAAATTAAACTTCGCACCCGTAGTACTCGCCCATTCACCATCAATACACAATTGCGGCAGCGAATATTTTTTGATGCCACTGGACGGCAAGCCCTGGCGTTGATCCAACCAACCATAGGGGCTTTTTATCGGCGACTGATTTGGCAACCACTCGCCGATCAGCTGCTCTCGCTCCAACAAATAGGCGTTTTCGACTACCGCTGTTAAATTGCTGCGCGTGGTGAAACACTGCGCACCCAGCTGTACAGTACTGGCGCTAACCCGTATAGGTTTACTGGAGGTGAGCCACCAGCGCGGCACGCGTTTTATTTTAGTCGCCAGCTGCGTCAACTCACCTTGCCACTCAGCACCGTTAAAGGTGCCTGCCAAATTAAAATCGAGATGGCCATAGGTGGTGCTTTTTACCACTGCAGTTAATAAGTGTTGATTGATGGACCCCGCCCCATCGATTTTGATAGTTGAAAAACGATTCTGCGCTATGCGCAATTGTTTGGCGTTAAGCGTAAGCGCATAGTTTTCATGTAACAGCTCATCCACCACTCCACTCAATGACATAGTTTCCAATGACGGTAATTGCGATTCCGTTACAGGCTCGACCGGCGCACCCGTTTTTGGGGTAGATTTTTTTGGTGATTTTTTTTCGGTCGCAACAATATCAGGAGCAGCGGAAGGCGCGGCGATTTTTGGAGCCAGAGAGAGGTCCAGTAGATCGACTCCGTAATTTTTCCACGAAAACTTTTCCGCGTTCGCCTGCATTTGCACTCGCGGCTTTTTCCAATCACCGCGCAATTCACCTTTGCTGACAATACTTCCCGTAAGACTCTCATCAATCTGTTGCAATAACGGCGCGCTGAGATTCCAATCGAGATTAAAACTCTCACCCAGTGAGCCGTTAACGCGCAACTGGTTTGCACCGACAATTAAATTCAAGGCATCAGTGCGGATATTTTTGCCATCAAAGAATAGATCACCACCCGCCTGCATATTCACACCGCGCAACTCGCCCGACATTTGCAGATTCTCTAAGGCCGCACTCCATACTTCTTCCGTGCGTGATCCGCGCGTGGTAAATGCCAGATTGATATCGCTATTCCAGTTATCAATTAAACTGGCGAGATTTAAGCGTTTTGCATCGGCTGTCACTTGCCACTCCAACTGGGGCAACCAGCGCACATCACCGCTTAACTGCAACCCGTTTGTAGTAGTCGCCTCATCTTGCACCAGAGGAGTTGCTGCAGAAGAAGATGTATTTGCACTGAGCAAATTATTTATATCCGGCACCAGCGCTGCTTGCAACTCACGAACAAATAAACTTCCAACATGGATTTTTTCCAGATCGCCATTCACCGCAGCAGTAATGGCCAACGCGGGCGCATCGGGCAAATGAATATCGCCCTCCAATTGCGCGCGGTACTGCTTCCAGGTGCCGGATGCTGTTAATTTACCGCTGGTAAGTGGTTGTGCCTGGGAGGGAATCCACCAGGGAGCAGGTAAGGTTTGTTGCTGCCAATTTAATAGCAACGTCATGGGCGGTGTGGTTTGCAACTGCTGTTTTTTATCCACCAACTGCAATCTGGCATTTGCGCCAAGCACTACCGGTAGACTAATTTGACTGTCCAACTGCAGGTCGGCTAAATCGCCCGTTAATGCAGTAACGCCCATATAGGTGAGGGGAGCCACATCACTCGTATTTTGCACTTGGGATTGCCACTGCCATTGCAACCTACCCTCGGTAGCATAGGGAAAACGTAAATTAGTCGTGCCACTCAAATGCAACGTGTAGTCTGCATGGTGTAGTGCGAGGTTTTTATAGCGCAAATGAAAAGTACCCAAACCTACAGATCCGCTTAATTTTTTCCACTGCAAGCGGGTATCACCCTGCACAAAATTAATATTGGTAATATTGATTTTTTCCAGGCGAATGCGCACAGGCAATGCCAGGGATGGCCACTGACTGAAGGGGGGAGCAGCGGGATTTTTTTCCGCTGCAGGAGGAATCTGGATTAATACATTTTGCGCGTGCAGCGATTGAATCGATACAGCACTGTAAAGCAATGCCGCCGGACGCCAGCGAAAAGAAACCTGCTCCGCGCGATAGTGATGTTCACCCACGGCGTAATCGATAACTTCGATATCCAAGCCGGTGCGCAAATTACCCGTCGTTTTACCCAAGGTAATATCCACAATACTCGCAACACGCTTGACGAGCCAACGGCTGCCAATTTCGGTTTCAACCAACGCACTCAGGCTGGCGAGCAGAATTAATATCAGCGCCAGCAAGCTAAAGAAAATATTGCGTATTCTACGTAACTTCATGAACAGGACATCAGTGTGTGTAACCGCCGTGTTTAATTACTTCTAATTTAAGGACTACTAATTTAATGACTACTAATTCCATTAATCCAGGAACCTTCAATCTGGATTTATAAATCCGGGCCCATGCTGATATGCAAACGCACGCCCTCGTCACCGTCTAGTGCTTTGGCAACATCTATACGGATGGGACCTATCGGCGAAATCCAGCGCGCGCCGATACCAGTGCCGCGCTTCACTTTAAGATCCGTATCATTAGCGGCGTTACCTGCATCAAAAAAAACAGCAGCCGCCCATTTGGAATCTTCAAAGCGGTAGTCGTACTCGATACTGTTGACCAGTAGGTTATTACCTCCGACAACCTCTTCAGCCAACTTCGGATTTTCTAATGGGCCCACAAACTTACTGAAATCACGCGTCGGCCCAAGGGATTTGTAATCATAGCCACGCACACTGGCGTCACCACCGGCAAAAAACCGAACCGACGCCGGTAATTCACTGAAGTCATCCAGCTGGGTTGTGCCTAATTCAGAACGCAATAAAATTCGCCCGAATGAAAACCCTTTTACATATTTTGCGCGCAGATGTAATTGCACAAAACTGAAATCCGACCCCAGGCTTTCGGGGGAGCCGGATAATTTTGCCAGCAGCGTCCAACCCGACAAGGGATAGGGTGAGCCGTCGGTTTTGGTGCGCGTAATGGCGACGGAGGGAATAATCAAATTAGTGCTGGCTTGAGAGACACTACCAATAATGGAGTCTTCCTGTTCATAATCCAACGCGTAAGTTTGCAACCATTTATTATCTTGATAGTAGGTGTAACTAGTACCGAAGGTATCTTTGTGGCTGGTTGATGTATCGGTAATTTCTTTTTGGTACCCAGTGTAAACGCGCAAAAATTCATAGGCCGGGCGATGCATGGGAATAGTGTAGGCAAGCAGTGCTGTCGTTTTCTTGTCTGCGGCATTAATGTCCGCTGCAATGGAGTGGCCACGCGGGTTGACATACCTATCTTCAAAACCTAATAACACCCGTGGACCCGCGTCTGTATCAACACCGGCACCCACCGAATATTCGCGCCGTTTGCGCGCTTCCAGCTGCATATTCACGGTCACCTTTTTATCTTTTAATTCCTGCAGGTCAGGCGCAATGCTCGCCACCGAAAAATAATTACTGGCGTTGTAAAGGTTTTTTAATTCCAGCAACTCGTCTGAATCGTAATAATCGCCCTCGGCGATATTAAAGTAACGCTGCAGAAAATTTTCATCCAGAATTTCGTGCTGTAAATTAATTTCACCGATTCGATAGCGGGCACCGGTGTTGTAAATCAGTTCAATAATTGCAGTCCGCTCTTCAGTATTGATGGAAATTTGGGAGTGTTCGAACTCCGCATCGAAATAGCCGTGAATAGCAGCCAGGGTGCCAAAGCGCGCTTTTAATGTTTCATAGCTGCCATGATTTAATCGATTGCCAATCTTGATCCCGGGTTTGTCGTAGAGGGTCTGGAATATTTCATCCTGATTGCCCTCGCCATTAATTTCAATGCGCACCTCTTTAACACGTACAGGCTCGCCAGGGGTGAGTGTGATATCCAGCCCCCAGCACTCTTTATCATTACGTAATTTAGCCTCGTATTCGAGTTCATAAAAACCCAGCGCCTGCGCGGCGACGGCAATTTCATTTTCAGCATCATTGAGGCGTGCGTGCAAACGCCACATGGGCGTTTTACAGCTCTCGTCGGCGAGGGTGAGATGTTGGCGAATATTTTCACGCAGGCTTTTAGTGCCCCCACTAAGCTCGATATCCGGCTCAGCCGCTAAAAGAGGCAGCGCTAGCAGCGAAAGTAAGAACGCGAATCCGCGCGCGAGGGGAGAAAAAGAAGTCACAATTCCAAAATCTTCTTGATAGGTGGGGTCAGGCGCTACTGTAACTGCTAAACCCCACGGGCAAAAGGCTAATTTTGTGACAATCTTGTACGGGTAATTGTTCCCGCAGGTGGCTATAATTCAGCTCCTTGCGCTGCGCGGGATCTAATCCTTGCTGCAGCCTATACCTGCTCCTCGTTGGAATTCTTTATGCTCAGCTATCGCCATGGCTTTCACGCCGGCAATTTTGCCGATGTACTCAAACACACAGTATTGGTTCATATGCTGGAGTACATGACCCAAAAAGATAAACCGCTGCGCATTATTGATACCCATGCCGGTGCAGGCGTATACAAATTGAACGGTCCACAGGCGCAAAAAAATCGCGAATTTGATAATGGCATCAGCCAACTGTGGTCTAGCGAACAGACACCGGCTGCCGTTGCGCGCCTGATCGATTTGGTGCGCACGGTCAATGACGGAAAACAATTACAGCTCTACCCGGGTTCACCACTGATCGCACAAACCCTAATGCGCCCGATTGACCGATTATATTTGCACGAACTACACCCGGCCGACTTCCAATTTTTGCGCGATTGCATGCGCGACGATAAACGCATCAGAGTGGAACACGAAGATGGCTTCGCTGCATTGCAAGCATTGCTGCCACCGCCGGATCGCCGCGCACTGGTATTGCTCGACCCATCCTATGAAGTGAAAAGCGATTACCAACTTCTGATCAAACAATTGCTGCAAGCACACAAACGCTTTGCGACTGGCACCTTCGCAATTTGGTACCCGGTCGTACTGCGCCAGCGAATTGATGAAATGGAATTGGCCTTAAAAAAATCCGGCATAAAGAATATTCAGCTGATGGAATTTGGGCTGCAAGCTGACAACCCGGAATATGGCATGACATCGAGCGGCATGATCGTCATCAATCCACCCTGGACACTTTGGGGCGCAATGGAAGAAACATTACCCTGGTTAGTAGAGAACCTGAGTGAAGACAACGCGGGCTTTTATCGTCTGGAACAATTGGTTCCGGAAAAATAAGAGGCTGCATTGAGAATATTGCATCTACATATTTGTCGATTAACGAGCGAATAGATTTATGAATAACACAAACCCAGCAGAAACTTTCAGTCAGGCAAAACGCGCGGCAATTTTGTCGGCAACTATTTTCCCCGGTGCTGGTTTATTTTTCTTGCGTCATTATGTGCGCGGCAGCATCTTTGCCGTACCTGCTGCGTTAGTGATTATCATGCTGTTCAAAAATTTATTTACCGTTGCGTTCAAGCTGAATGAAGCGTTGACGGCTGAAATAGAAAAAGGAAATTTAGCAATCGATATTGGCCATATGTGGAATTCCCTACACGGCGCCATGTTCACCTCGCCCTATTGGGAACAGGGGAAATGGATATTATTGGCAAGTTGGATTTTGAGTATTACCAGTTCGTATTTTGCCGGCAAAAAAATTGATCAGGCGCAAGCAAAACAATAACCGGAAGCCACTCTATGCAAGCCTCATTAATTTCCATTGGCCTATTGTTTTGCAGCAATATTTTTATGACCTTTGCCTGGTACGCGCACCTCAAAGAACTCAATCATAAACCCTGGATCATTGCGGCACTGATCAGCTGGGGCATAGCCCTGTTTGAATATTTATTGCAGGTACCCGCCAATCGTATCGGCTACACCGTCATGAGTGTCGGCCAGCTAAAGATTTTGCAGGAAGTGATTACCCTGAGTGTATTTGTGCCCTTTGCCGTCTTTTACATGAAGGAACCCCTCAAGCTGGATTACCTCTGGGCGGGCTTATGCCTTTTGGGTGCTGTTTTCTTTATGTTTAGAGATAAAATATCGGGATAAAACCTACTGCCCCCATAGCACTCCGGCGTAAATAAGCTATACCTAGTAATAGCGTCGGATTAGCTTATTCAATCCCGTCCAAACTCAAGGAGCTATGAATTAATCCCGCTGGCTAGCCAGAATCACCAATCCTCAGGGTGTTCGCGTGTTCAATCAAAACTCCAATAAATCGCCACCCGCTCAATCATCTACCCACCAGCTATCCTTGGTCTATCAAGATTTTGGCAAACAAAAAATCAAACGCCTTATCCAGACCCTCCGCATCACCCAGGTTGCATTGCTGCTGGTCAGTATTATTACCATCACTGCGGGTCGCTATAGTGACTCCATCGTACTGCTCGCCACCGGTATATTTTTATTCAGTGTGGATTGGGCACTTTATAAAAAACATCCTGTGGTTGCCGCCACGATTTTTCTACTATCACTTACGCTGATGCTGTCACATCTGGCGTGGGTAGGTAGCGGCATTCGCGACAGCGCCCTGCTCGGCTATTGCGGCGTATTAATTTTTGCCGCCATGCTCGGTAACAAACGCTTACTGATCGTTTTATTATCATTGATGATTGGCGTGCTTGCGCTAATTGCCTATGTCAACGAGTACGGCATTTACCAAAATCATATTGAACCCATCAATTTGGCCACCGGCACCATTACTATCATTATTCTCACTGTGATTGGCTTTGCCGTCTGGATGCTCGCTCACGATTATCGTTCGGCGCTGGATGAACTCGCGCGCGAAAATGAACGCGTTAAAACCGCTAAAAGCCATATCGAACACATGGCAATGCACGACTCACTTACTGGCCTACCCAACCGGATCATGGCGCAAAATAATTTCGACCATATTTTTCAAAAAGCGCAGGCGCAAAAGCAATTGCTCGGGATTATTTTTATCGATCTGGATAACCTAAAACCGATTAACGATTCTCTCGGTCATCAAGCGGGCGACCAAATTCTCAAAGAAGTTGCGTTGCGCTTATTGAGCTACACCAAAAAAGTGGATTTGGTGTGCCGCTACGGCGGCGATGAATTTATTGTCTTTATGCCTAATATTAACTCGGCTGATGATGTATCGCAGGCTAGTTTGGAAATATTGCAACTGGTGTCGGAGAATTATCTCTATCGCAATATCGAAATTTTTTGTACCTGTTCAATTGGTATCGCACTCGCACCACAAGACGGTGAAGATCTGGATACACTTATTAAAAAAGCCGATATCGCCATGTACCACTCCAAGGATTCAGGGCGCAACAGCTTCCGCTTTTTTAATCCGGCCATCAGCCGCAATATGCTCGAACACATCAGCTTAATTTCCGGTATGCGTAAAGCACTGCAGGAAAATCAATTCAGTTTGCACTACCAACCCAAGATCGATTTGCAAACCAATCACATCTGCGGATTGGAAGCGCTGCTGCGTTGGAATCATCCCGAACAAGGGTTTATCCCGCCCGCGACGTTTATTCCGCTCGCCGAATCCTCCGGTTTAATTATTCAATTAGGCGAATGGGTTATTACCGAAGCATGCGAGCAGGCCAAGCGCTGGTATGACCAAGGCATTTTAGAGTTTGCAGTTGCCGTTAATATTTCATCGATCCAATTTAAACGCGGCAATATTGATTCAATTGTGTTGGGTGCACTCGCCGCAAGTGGACTGCCAGCACAGTATCTGGAATTGGAACTGACCGAATCGCTACTGATTGAAGACAGCGACCGCCTCACTACTACTCTCTCAACGCTGCGCGCGGAAGGCGTGCATTTATCCATTGATGATTTCGGCACTGGCTATTCCAATCTGGGTTATTTGAAAAAATTTGAAGTAGAAGCGCTTAAAATTGATCAATCCTTTGTGCGCAAAATGGATGACGAAACCGGTGATGCCGCCATCGTCCGCGCGATCATCCAGATGTCTGCCAGCCTCGGTTTAAAAACCATCGCCGAAGGTGTAGAAGACGCCAGCACCGCTGCCCTATTACGCAGCCTCGGTTGCAACCAGGCACAAGGATATTTTTGGGCAAGACCAATGCCTGTCGATGAAGTTGCAGGTTTTGTGGAATTTTGGCGCAAGGATCAAGGCTAGCTTATATGTCGGCCCTGTTGCCAACCCGCTATTGGCAAGCCACTCAAATTGGACTATACTTTTTGGTATATACCAACCGGAGGCATCTCATGAGCCATCTCGCCAAGATATTTATGAATGGGCGCAGCCAAGCTGTGCGCCTACCCAAAGAATTCCGCTTTGACAGTGACGAAGTCTTTATCCGCAAACAAGGGGATGAGGTCGTTATCTCTCCCAAACCCCACACATGGGATGATTTTTTTGACCGTCAACCTGCATTCGATGAGTCGTTTATGGCCGACCGTGATCAATTGCCCGCACAGGAACGGGATTTTTAATAGGAATTAATCAGCACAAGGGAATAACTCGCCATGTATATGCTCGATACCAACACATGTATTTTTGTCTTAAAAAACCGTTCGGACAAATTGCGCCACAAGTTCAAAGCCATCAAAAATCTTTGTATCTCATCAATTACTTATGGCGAACTTTGTTACGGGATAGAAAATGGCGATGCTGGCATGCGCGCCGAACGCTATGCAGAGTTAAAAATATTCACTCAGCGTTTAGTGATTGAACCTTGGGACGATGAAGCCGGTATTCATTACGGTGTATTGCGCGCAACCCTGAAGCGACAAGGCACTATTATTGGCAACAATGATTTATTAATTGCTGCGCATGCACGCTGCCTTAGCGCAGTATTAGTCACCAACAACACCCGCGAGTTTGCCCGCATTCCCGACCTGACGTTAGAAGACTGGATTTGATCCAGATAGCCGCTTTACTCAATAACATCACAATAACTACAGTGATTGAATTAGCCGCACACTCGCATTCATTACAAGAGCAGGCCATTAGATAAGAGATGGAGGATATGCGCTTGAAACATTATTTCGGTTTCAAAACAACACTATTGCTGGCAACAATCAGCATCGCGGGCTGCACCACAGAACAGAAAGTAGCGGAAAATACTGCCGTTGAGGCCAAGGCATCTGCAGCGAGCCAGATTCAAGCAAACAGTATCGGAAAATATAAAGCCTATACACAAAAATTCACCGGCAATACCACCATCACACAAAATCACGCAACCGGTCATGTGGGCAATCTTTTCTTCACTCACCGGAAAGATAGCGGCGCAGCCTCATTGACCATGAGCACCGATGGTTCTTCAGCGTGAGCTGGCAAGGCGGCGGCTACAATTATGTCGGCGGCCCCGGTTGGCATTATGGTGATAAAGACCGGGTGATTGGTTATCGCTTCAATGAAGACAGCGGCGCAAGCTACATCACTTGAAGTTTTCAACCCACCAAAAGACGGCACTGCATCTGGCAAAGTATGGGATGCATCAGCCAAATAAACCAAACCGCTAAAAAAACGCCGTGCGATTTTATCCCACGGCGTTTTTTTTCATCCAACTAATTGATTTAGTCATCGATCAGGGGAACAATCGGCACCACAGGAACGCAATTGTTATTCAACAAGAATGAATTACAGGGTACGGAGGCACAAATGAACGATGACAACCTTTTACTTTCCGCCATTAAAAAAGCCGCAAAAGACCACAGCCAACAAGCCACACGGCATAAGGTGTTGCACCGCAGCTTATGGAGTGCCTCATCGATAATATCGGTACTAATCGCCATAACCACCGCGTTTGATTTTTCCCTGCTCAATATTCCCAGTAAAAATATCGCCACACTGTTCGCCATTATATTGCCGATGGTGACTAGCTACATGGTACTGCGCTCACCCGAAAAATTATGGATTCACGAAATCAATATCCGCAACCAACTGTGTGATCTACACACCGAATTAAATCTCTTAATCAAACGCAATGCCGAATTTGATCCGTCTGATTTTGAAAAACGTTATTTAGCGATTATGGCTACGGCGAATAAAAAGTGGATTGAGATTAAAGAGGGTTGATTTGCGTAATGCGGCTAATTTGATTAAGCCTATTATGTTGTGTAATTGCTTTGGGGGATATTTTTGCGTTAATTACCTCAATAGCTCTCATGGCTTCTTCGTGGGTGAAGACAGTCGGTGTTCTGATCTACCTTTTTACGCATCTGCACTTGTATAGACAACCATACATTTTCCCGGCTTAGCTTTTGGAGTTAACACTTGCAATTAATTGAAGCTGCCCATACTGCATAACTCCAAAACTAATTGAATATGGCTGTAACCCATTGATTAAAATGAGCGATAAGTGTGAAAAATTCGCCAGCTTCTGAGGGTTATACTGCGACACAACAAATTAGTTGGAATAAAGCCCTGCGGGTTATATAGTTGGCGCAATGTAATAAACTGTTATGGCAATCAAGGAATATCGTGAATTTGAATAAATCACTAGAAGAGCTGGAAAATGATTTTTGGAATGAGCCTTCAATTAAATCAAGCGTGGCTCTGAAATGCCATGCCCTGAGAAAATTACCCATATCAAAACTCTCAGCTGAAAACCTCCGATTTCTTATCGGTCAAAAAATTGGTTTGAGCTTTCTTGTCCCTTTAGCTTTGGAATTGCTTGAGTCAAATCCTTTGGTTGCCGGTGAAATGTATAAAGGTGATTTGCTCGCTAATGTTTCGGCTATTCCAGAAGACTTTTGGTGTAAAAATCCCGAGCTTAACAATCGGCTTGTTGAAATAGCAAATGAAGTTGGTATTCTCTCGGAAACAATTAGCAATGAGTTGTTGCCTGTTCTTTCTGAGTTTAAGCACAAGTAGTGTCAAGCCATAACAAAGCATTGCACCTGACGCATTATAAGTAGCGCTTTTGCAATATCGCTGCGCGAAGTTTATCGCAACGCGCTACTTACAATCCGCAGGTGAACGCAACGTTAAATTCTATGAGCATATCAGCAGCACATGCAGCCTCTTTTTATAAAGAGGTTGCGAAAGAAAAATTAATCTGGAGCATAAGAGATGCTCAGGGCTTTCCTTCTCCACTTTCCGAAAGCGGGCGAAGGTCAATGCCATTTTGGTCAAGCAGATCGCGGGCCGAACTGATTATAAAGAATGTTAGTGCATACGGAGCTTTTGAGCCTGTCTGTATAAGTTGGTCTGAATTCATTGAGCGCTGGGTTCAAGGTTTGACACAAGATAATATTTTGGTTGGTATAAATTGGTCTGGCGCGCAGGCTACGGGTTATGATACTGAGCCTATTGACTGTAAGAAAAATATTGAAGCTTATTTAAAAAACAACGAAATTTAACAAGCGACTGTGGTAAAAAAT
>DQHS01000184.1 GCA_003524365.1 Cellvibrio sp.
GGCGTTACTTACACCGCAACACTTAAGGGTGGTGCTAACGGTGTGAAAGATTTAGCAGTTCCGGCCAATACCATGACCAGTGATTACAGCTGGGACTTTACCGCCGTGGATTGCTCAGTCACTCCGCCGGTATTAATACCGCTCGGTACTGCAGCTACCTTCGGGACTTTTGGTGGCTCGGCTGGCACTACCAATCAGGGAATCCTGACCATTATTAATGGCAATATAGGTACTACTGCTGTGTCTACTGCAGTAACGGGTTTTCACGATAACGGCGTTGGTTGTATTTACACCGAAACGCCACTGAACATCGGTACTGTCAACGGAAAAATCTATACCTCTGCACCGTCACCTACGGTTGCTTGCCCGACGGAAGGCACGGCAGTCACTGCGGCGATAGCAGAAGAAGCGCGCGCTGATGCATTGATCGCGTACAACGCCCTCGTTGCACAACCGGGTGGACCAGATCAAGGTGCCGGTAACCTCGCCAACCTTGTACTAGTTCCCGGCGTTTATACCGCCGCTGCCGGTTCGTTTATGGTTGAAGGTGGTGATCTGACGCTCGACGCGCAAGGTGATACCAATGCGACCTGGGTATTCCAAATGGCTAGCACGCTGAGAGTTGGTGGCCCTGGCGCTGCTGCACCGCAAAGCATCCTGCTGGTGAATGGCGCGCAAGCGAAGAATGTGTTCTGGCAAGTGGGTACTGCAGCGACCATCAATGCTGCCGGTGGCGGAACTATGGTGGGAACCATTATTTCTCAAGCAGGTGCAGAGATTTCTACCGATGGCAATGTTGCGGTAGTCACCATCAATGGCCGGGTAATCTCCCTGAATGCCGCAGTGACCATGGTTAACACGGTCATTAACGTACCCAATCCGTAATCGACCAGCACTGGCGTCGGCAAGTGTTTGCGCTGCCGACGCCACTAGCATCACAAAATTGTTGAGGAATAACTTATGAAATTATTTAAAGCGTCAGGGATGTTAGGTCTGTTGGCACTCGCGGCCGCCACTACTTCCGTTGTTAAAGCAGATGATGCCGGTTGGTATATGGGCGGTAATATCGGTGAGGCCACTGCTGACATCGACAATGACCGAATCACTGAAAATTTGTTAGACGGCGGTTTCTCTGAAATCGTGATTGATGACGATGACCACGATGCCGGCTACAAGCTGTTTGGCGGTTATCAATTCAATCGGTACTTCGCTTTGGAAGGCGGCTACTTCGATTTGGGTGAATTCAGTTACAGCGCCACCACTATGCCTGCGGGCACTTTGGACGGCCAAATGAAGCTCCGGGGTTTAAATCTGGATCTGGTGGGTTTTATTCCTTTTAGCGAGAAGTTTTCTGCATTTGGTCGGGTAGGTGCTAATTACGCTGAAGCCAAAGATCGCTTTAGTGGAACGGGCGCGGTGAATGTGCTCAGTCCGCGCGCGGAAGAACGTGACACCAATGTAAAAATCGGCGCTGGTGTGCAATACGCATTTACTGACGCGCTCGCCATGCGCGTGGAAGCTGAACGTTATCGTATTAACGACGCGGTCGGCAACAAAGGCNNACAAAGGCGATATTGATTTGATGTCGGTCGGTTTGGTTTATCGCTTCGGTGCTAAATCAGCGCCCGTAGCTGTGGTGCGCGAACCGGAACCTGTCCGCACGCCTGTCGCTCCACCACCTCCGGCTCCACGGACAGAAAAATATACCTTGTCGGCAAATGAATTATTTACCTTTGATAGTTCTGCTGTACGTCAACCGCAAGCAAAACTCGATGAAATTGCCACTGCGTTAAAAGGTGATGGATCACCCGATGAAATTCTTATCGTCGGCTACACAGATCGTTTGGGTTCCGATGACTACAATCAGAAATTGTCTGAGCGCCGCGCAATCGCCGTGAAAAATTATCTGATGAACAAAGGCATCGAATCAAACCGTCTGCGTGCAGAAGGCCGTGGTGAAGCTGATCCGGTAGTCATGTGTGATGAACAAAACAAAGCGGCGTTGATTAGCTGTTTAAGTCCGAATCGCCGCGTAGAAATTGAGAAAATGACTATCGTGCGTGAAGTAACGCCGTAGTGACAGTTTGCTGCTAATTAACAGCAGATAGGAAAATAAAAACCCGCCGAAATAATCCAATTCCCGGCGGGTTTTTTATGTTTACTCATTAGTAATTTTCACTATATCCATCATTTCAAAATACGAGTTATTTTAACAATACAATATTCGCCTCCGGTAAATAACACTCCGTCTGCAGCAAACCTTTATTGACATTAAACGATGTGGTCGAAACAGCGCTATTTTCCTGCGCTAGGAATGTCGATTTGCTCATTGTTGCGTAATCCTGATAGTAGATGTCTGATTCCTGGCAAATGCCGCCATTCATAAAATAAATGCCATCTTTATCGGCCTTGAGCAGTTTGCTGTATTCGTCGAGGCTTGGCGTTACGCGTTCAAGCGTGTCATTTTTGCTGCGCACCGCCCAAAGCCCATTTTCGCTGACGTATTGGAAATAAATATCACCACCGTGTTCAACTGCAGAGCCCACAGCGCCAAAGGTAAGTTGCTTTTGTTGTTTACCTTCAATACGCCACAGGTTTCTGATTTCGCGGTTGTGTTTGAGTGCGAAAAGGCGATTGCTCGAAGGAAAGTAGGCGATAGGCTCAATCTTATCGGAGTCGCTCAATAACAATGCTGTTTGGTTTGTGAGTAAGTTTTGATGAAAAACCTGGTTGTCCGCATTGAAGACAAGATGTTCGCCATCGTCAGACCAGATAATGCTATCGACTTTTTTCGGAACAGGCTGAGTGGTGAGTTGACGTTCTTGCCCATTCTCCACTAACCACAAATGGATTTGATTATTGCGCACCGATGCATAAACCACTTTCGCGCCTGTGGGAGAAAAGCTCGCCGCATAATTAAAATCGGTATTTTCAGTGAGGCGGGTTTTTGTGCCGTCGAGAGCGGTCAATAGAATATTGGAACTGCGTTTTTCCTCCGTATAAAAAATGCCGGTACCGTCTGCACTGTAGTGTGGGCGGGAGAAAATTTTGTCTTTACTATCGGCGAGTGGAATGGGAACTTGTTTTCCATCCAAATAAACCGCGAGCAACTTGCGCTCTTCTTCGGCGTAAACCAAAACCCCGCTGCCATCGGGAATCCAACTGATTTCTGCAGCGGTAACATCTAATTTCACACGACTGATACGCTCTTGTTGTGCGTTTAAAAAATCAATCTGAATTCTATTCTTATGCAAGCTGGCAATGGACGTCCTTTGATTTAACACGCTGCTGGCAACTGGATTGGTTGCACCTTCAAATTCATCCAACAGCGTTAATTGCTGATCGATAATGGAATAGCGGTAGCGACCATTGCCCGAGTTGGGCCCTTGTTTGGCCACAATCTCCAACGTGTTTTCATCCCACCAGGTCACACTAAAAATCTGCCCCTGCCATTGGCTAAGTTGTTGCTTTTCTAATAAGCGTTCCTGCGCAAGATCCAGGGTGAAAATATGAAAAGAATAAAGATAATTAGATGGTTGATAAAATTGTGTACCCAGTGGTAATCCATCGCGGCGTTTTACTTCAATCGCCACCAGATTATTACCGGCAGGCGACCAAGCCAATTTGAACCAATTGCCATTGCTGTTGGCAACGCGCCAGTCTTTGCTTGCCGCATCGCGAATTACAATTTCGCTGTCCGTTTCGTTTTTCGTTTCGGTTGTAGAGGTGTCGTGCTGATCGGGAATGAACTTTTCGCGGATATAGGCAAGATGCTGATTGTCCGGATGCGGCGTCGCACTGCGTTCATGCCCGGTTTCATTGGTGTAGCCCTGCGTTGTGTGAAAAACCGTTTGGTGATTGTTGGGTAAATATAAGGTGCTCCAGTTAACTGTTTTATAAAGTGCAGCGATTGCTACCGACACGATTATCGCGAGGCTCGCAATACGCCACTTGCGCCAGTTGTTCGTGGTGCTTACAGGAGTGTCAACTGTGTGGAGCTCGTTTGTTGTATCGGGTGATGGTGGAGCAAGAAACTGCGGTTCTATCATTAGTTGATAGCCGCGCTTGGAATAATGCGTAATCCATTCGTTATCGCCAACCAATTCAGTTAATGCACTGCGCAGCGAGTTAATACTTTTTTGCACTGAACCGTGGGTTACGACGCGGCCTTCCCATAAACGCTCAATCAGCTCTTCATTGCTAATCACGCGGTTGTGGTTACAAGCGAGATAGTGCAGCACTGCCATCGCCTTGGGTTGCAGTTTAAGGCTTTGGCCACGTGCCCAAAGTGTGTTGTGTGAGGGCGATACTTTTACCTCACCCAGCATAAAACTGGTCTCTTGATTAGCGTTCATTGCAGCCTGGAACCTGTTGCAGTCAGCATAGTTAACCCTTTATCGGTAAGTTTTTCTTATTGGTCCGTTTGAGGCGCAGTGCATTCGGTAAGCTGCGACTATGGGTGTAAGTTTGCAAGATATGTGTTGTTGAACACAAGTGACGTGTGTGTTTGAATAAATTCTATGTTATTGATTTTTAAATGGAAATATTTGGTAAGCAAAAGGTAAGCACGAGGTTTTTGTATGGTCAGTGTTTTCATCGCCATTTGCAATATATTCAATTCACACACATCCTCTGGTGTATCGATGAGTGTCCTCTTACATCACAACCACAAAAGGTAAGGTTATGAAACTTTCATTAAACAGTCCGTCATTAAACAATAAGTCATTAATCAACTGCTCACTACTAAAGCTATCACTACTGCTTCCCTCGCTTCTATGCCCGGTGTTCGCAGCGGCTGCTTCCGAGTCGGCCCCGCTGGATGCCAAGGCACCGCTGGTCTACGTCAACCAAAATATCGGCTTTAACGTGAAGGGCTACAAATACAAACAATCAGAGTTCCCCTGCGATATTGATAAGGTATTGGTGAGTAATCTTGTGGATCAAGCCAAAAAAGAGGGTATAAGGCTTGAACCTATCAGCACTGCCGACAAAATCCTCAACGGCGTTATACCGGTAGTGGCCATCGATATTGAACAGTTGGTATTAGGCAACGAAAAGCGGCAATTCGGCACCAAACAAAGCAACCCACTACCTAAAGTGCAAGTCACTGTTGCGCTGATTAAAGGCAAGGACAATATGGTTACTGCCAAACACACCTGCGCCATCATGACGCTAAACGAATTTACTCCATCAACTGACGTATTGGATTTGGGATCAGGTGTGACTGTCTGTTCAGCAACACGCAAATGCTTGAAGGATCTGAGTAAGGATGTGGTGGAGTGGGTGTCGCCTCAAGTGAAATAAACCCTGACTGTGCCTCTGTTCCGGAAATAAAAACCGCCCAAACTAGATGGTTTCGGCGGTTTTTACGTATCCTTTAAGTCTGAAAGTATAAGCTCGGTAATATTCTTTTGATGGCGCCACAAAAAATACTGTATAAAATGCTAGTACTGTTTGCGTATACAGGTTTTTGCTGTATGCTATCTCAAATGGTGTGATCGTGAATCTACCTGATTGATTCGAGCAGGGCTACCATAAGAGTTGCCCATAGGTTTTATAACAACGTGTTTCATTATTTTTATGTTGAGGTGTCAGATGGATGCGAATAAAGAGAAGGCGCTGCAGGCTGCATTGAGCCAAATCGAACGTCAATTTGGTAAGGGTACTGTGATGCGTATGGGCGACAAAGAACAAGTCGCCATTCCGGCAATTTCTACCGGATCCCTTGGTCTTGATGTGGCCTTGGGGATTGGCGGCCTGCCTAAAGGCAGGATTATTGAAATCTACGGCCCTGAATCTTCGGGTAAAACCACCCNNGCCGCTTTTATCGACGCCGAGCACGCCCTGGACCCGGCTCGGGCTGCAGCTATCGGCGTCGATCTGGACAACTTATATATTTCCCAGCCCGATACCGGCGAGCAGGCATTGGAAGTGACTGATATGTTGGTACGCTCCGGTGCTGTCGATGTGTTAGTCATCGACTCTGTTGCTGCTTTGACACCGCGCGCCGAAATTGAGGGAGAAATGGGGGATCATCACGTTGGTCTGCAGGCGCGTTTGATGTCGCAAGCCCTGCGTAAAATCACTGGTAACATCAAAAATGCCAACTGTTTGGTGATCTTCATCAACCAAATCCGTATGAAAATTGGTGTGATGTTTGGCAATCCTGAAACCACTACGGGTGGTAACGCGCTTAAGTTTTACGCGTCTGTGCGTTTGGACATCCGTCGCATTGGTGCGGTGAAAGAGGGTGAAGAGGTTATCGGTTCGGAAACGCGCGTAAAAGTAGTGAAGAACAAGGTTGCTCCTCCATTCAAACAGGCTGAATTTCAGATTCTTTACGGTACCGGCATCAACCGCATGGGCGAAATTGTCGATTATGGCGTGAAGTTGGGTTTGATCGATAAAGCCGGTGCCTGGTATAGCTATCAGGGCAACAAAATTGGCCAAGGCAAAAACAACGTGATGAAGTTTTTGCAGGAAAATCCGGTTATCTCCAAAGAGCTTGAGCACAAGGTTAGAACTGAACTTCTGGCCACGCCAGCACTCTCATTGAGTCCGGGCAGCAGTGAAGTAACGGAAGATGCGGAAGTTTAGGATTCGCTTTTAAAGATAGAAAAAGCCTCCGCATGCCACTGTTGCTGCGGAGGTTTTTGTATTTAGGGGGGAACTGCTTGCATCCCTCAGTAGTGCTCACTATGCTGTGCTTGCTGCGCGAACTACAGTTTAAAATTTGCGCAAAATCAACATGGTATATGTGTAACTTAATGCGATAAAAAGGTGGTGGTGATGAAACGATTAGGCGTATTGCTGTTGGTGTTAGGTGCGGTGATGTTTGCTGGCTGCACCACCCAGCCAAGAGTTGAAACAGATCATCAGGCTGATTTTGATTTCTCATCACTGAAGACGTTTGATGTTGCAGAAACAAAGCAAGATAGCAAAGAAAGCATTCTGATATCTCCTTTCACTTTGAGCCACATACATTCGGCGCTGGAAGGTGAGTTGGCCAAGCGATATCAAAGTGCTGCTGCCGGCGCAAAGCCTGATTTTATTGTGAGCTATCACGTCGTGATTGAAGAGAAAATCGATCCTCGTAGTTATGATGATCTCTATGGATTTGGTTATTACGGTCGAGGATATCGGTATCCGCGCCCACTTTTTTACGGTGCGGGCACGGGGTTGCGCGTATACAATCAAGGTAGTTTGATCATTGATATTGTTGATGCCAAAACCGAGAAGCCAATTTGGCGTGGTGTCTCGGAAAAGCGTTTAAGTCGCGACATGGCGCCCACGCAGCAGCGTGAAGTACTAAGTCGCGCTGTCACTGAGGTGATTGCCCAATTCCCTCCGGTAAATTAAATCGGGCACGCAAACTAAAAATGGCTGCTGTTGCGGCCATTTTTTTCGAGTGAAATTTACTTTATGCAGCAAGAATTGCCGAAAATAGCCGAGATACGCTTTAGCGCAATGAACTTTCTGGCGCTGCGCGAGCATTCGGCCAAAGAACTAAAGGATAAGCTTGCGCGCAAGTATGAGCAGGCCGAGCTTGTCGAAGAGGCAGTGAACNNAATGCGTCAAAGGCAAGGTAAGGGGGCTGTCATTATCAAAATGGAGTTACGTGAAAAGGGGATTACCGCTGAGTTGATTGCGCAGTTTGTTGATGATACAGATCCTGTATGGGTGGAGTTGGCCCGGGATGTTAGATTTAAAAAGTTTCGGGGGGCGGCACCTGCTGACCAGCGAGAGCGTGCCAAACAGATGCGATTTTTAAACTCACGTGGTTTTTCTGGTCGTCATATTCAAAGCGCATTTTCAGCAGTTAGCGAAGAAGATTCGTAAAAATTGGGCAACTTCTAGCTCTCACGTTTACCTGTACATTGGTTACCGCAAACCTGATTGCTAGCTTATGTGACCCTCTGGCGAGCTTTTCGTTGAGCCGAAAAGGCCTTTCTGTTACTCTGGCGCCCCGTCCTGAACGATAAATCCGTCTGCCTCGCAACGAGCGCTGCTGTTGGTATTTATCTCCATTCCGCTCCGCATTTTTCACAGTTAATCAGGTTTTACATGACGCGCTATATATTCGTAACAGGTGGTGTTGTTTCCTCATTGGGCAAAGGCATCGCCTCGGCTTCTCTGGCGGCTATTCTTGAGGCTCGTGGCCTTAAGGTGACCATCATGAAGCTCGACCCCTACATCAACGTAGATCCCGGTACCATGAGCCCCTTCCAGCACGGCGAGGTGTTTGTTACTGAAGATGGCGCCGAGACAGATCTGGATTTGGGTCACTACGAGCGCTTTATCCGTACCAAAATGACACGCCGTAATAACTTTACGACTGGCCGTGTGTATGAAACCGTGCTGCGCAAAGAGCGCCGCGGTGATTATTTGGGCGGCACCGTACAAGTCATTCCCCACATTACCGATGAAATCAAACGCCGGATCCTTGAAGGTGGGCGCGACGTTGACGTCGCCTTGGTAGAGATCGGAGGTACTGTTGGTGATATCGAGTCCCAGCCTTTTCTGGAAGCTGTGCGCCAGCTGAAGGTAGAAATGGGTTCGCGTGCACTATTGATGCATTTGACTTTAGTGCCTTACATCGCCACTGCTGGCGAAACCAAAACCAAGCCGACCCAGCATTCGGTAAAAGAATTGCGCTCAATTGGTTTGCAACCCGATATTTTGTTGTGCCGTTCTGAGCGTTTGGTCGATGAGGATTCGCGCCGTAAAATTTCGCTCTTCACCAACGTTGCTGAGCGCGCTGTTGTACCGCTTCCCGATGCAGAGACTATTTATTCGATTCCCCGGCTGTTACAAAGCTATGGTCTGGATCAAATCGTTGTTGAATTACTCGGTTTGCAATGTCCTGAAGCTGATTTGAGTGAGTGGGACAAAGTTGTTGAGGGCAAATTAAATCCAGTAAATTCCATTACCATTTCCATGGTCGGTAAATACATGGAATTGCTTGATGCCTACAAATCGCTTATCGAAGCGCTGACTCACGCAGGTATTCATACGCATACCAAAATAAACATGAATTACATCGACGCCGAGCGTGTTGAAAACGAAGGTGTGGGCATTTTAAAGGATGCTGACGCAATTCTTGTTCCCGGCGGTTTTGGTGAGCGCGGTGTAGAAGGTAAATTGATGGCCGTGCAATATGCGCGCGAAAATAAAGTACCTTACCTTGGTATTTGTTTGGGCATGCAATCCGTTGTTATCGAATTTGCGCGCAATGTATTGGGTTTGAAAGGCGCCAACTCTACCGAGTTTGATCGCAACTCTCCGCATCCAGTTATTGGTTTGATCACTGAGTGGATTACCTCGGAAGGCGAAATTGAAAAGCGCGATGAGTCCTCTGACCTCGGTGGCACTATGCGTTTGGGTGCCCAGGAATGTCGTCTGGTTGCAGGTTCAAATGCGCGCAACGTGTATGGCGCTGATGTGATTGTCGAGCGTCATCGTCATCGCTATGAAGTTAACAACAATTATGTTGATCAATTGCAAAAAGCGGGTTTAAAAATCGGTGGTTGGTCGGCCGATGATACGCTGGTAGAAATGGTAGAGATTCCTGATCATCCTTGGTTTGTCGCCTGCCAGTTCCATCCGGAATTTACGTCTACCCCGCGTGATGGTCATCCATTATTTACGGCGTTTGTAAAAGCTGCTTTGGCAAACAAAAAATAATCTTGGGGCGCAAATACTTGCGCCCTTTTTTCTAAAGATTATCGACTAATTCTAAAATTATTCTGAAAGGAATACCTGTGTCTCAAGAAATAGTAAAAGTTGGCAATCTGAGTGTTGGTAATTCACTGCCGTTTGTATTGTTTGGCGGCATGAACGTGCTTGAATCGCGCGATATGGCGATGCAAGTGGCTGAGGCCTATGTTCAGGTAGCTCAGAAGCTCGGAATTCCCTACATTTTTAAAGCCTCGTTTGACAAGGCTAATCGCTCCTCCATCCACTCCTATCGTGGTCCGGGCATGGAAGAAGGGTTGAAGATTTTTCAGGAAATCAAACAAACCTTTAATATCCCGGTAATTACCGATGTGCATGAAATCCATCAATGTAAGCCGGTTGCTGAAGTCTGTGACGTTATCCAACTGCCAGCATTTCTTGCCCGTCAAACCGATCTGGTTGTTGCTATGGCCAAAACTGGCGCTGTGATTAATATCAAAAAGCCCCAGTTTTTAAGTCCCGGCCAAATGAAAAATATCGTCGAAAAATTTGGCGAATGTGGCAATGATAAAATTATTCTCTGTGATCGCGGCACCAATTTCGGCTATGACAATTTGGTTGTCGACATGCTTGGCTTCCGAACTATGCGTGAAGTTAGCGGTAATGCCCCGGTTATTTTCGATGTGACGCATTCTCTGCAGTTCCGTGAATCAAAAGACAGTGCCTCAAGTGGTCGTCGCCATCAAGTCGCTGAATTGGCACGCGCGGGAATGGCAGTTGGATTAGCTGGTTTATTTTTGGAAGCACATCCAGATCCTGATAATGCTAAGTGCGATGGCCCCAGCGCTTTACCGCTCGATAAATTGCAGCCTTTCCTGCATCAAATGAAAGCTATTGATGATGTAGTGAAAAATTTTCCGCCACTTGATATTAAGTAGCTCCTTATTATTAATTAATAGGCACTAACTGATTTTGTAGAAACACACTCTGGAGAAAACGAATGACTAAGATTGTTGATATCAAAGCTTTTGAAATTTTGGATAGCCGCGGCAACCCAACCGTAATGGCTGAAGTTATTTTGGATGATGGTTCCGTAGGTTCTGCAACCGCACCATCAGGTGCTTCAACCGGTTCGCGTGAAGCATTGGAGTTGCGCGATGGCGATAAATCACGTTATTTGGGCAAGGGTGTTTTAAAAGCAGTTAACAATATCAACACTACTATTAAAAATTTGGTAGTAGGTATGGATTCGCTTGATCAACGCGCGCTTGATAATGCGATGATCAAAGCCGACGGCACTGACTTCAAAACCGTGTTGGGCGCAAACGCAATTCTGGCTGTATCTTTGGCAAATGCTAAAGCGGCTGCTATCTCTAAAAAAGTTCCACTCTATGCGCACATTGCTGATTTGAATGGTACTCCCGGAAAATACTCCATGCCGGTTCCAATGATGAACATCATCAACGGTGGTGAGCATGCTGATAACAACGTCGATATCCAAGAGTTTATGGTTCAGCCTGTGGGCGCCAAAACTTTTGCTGAAGCGCTGCGTGTTGGCGCTGAGATTTTCCACACTCTGAAAAAAATCCTGCACGATAAAGGTTTGAGCACTTCAGTTGGTGATGAAGGCGGCTTCGCACCAAACCTGCCATCTAACGAAGATGCGCTGAAAATTATTGCTGAAGCTGTTGAGAAGGCTGGCTACAAGTTGGGTGACAACGTAACTCTCGCTCTGGACTGTGCTTCTACTGAATTCTACAAAGATGGTAAATATGATTTGGCTGGCGAAGGTCGCGTATTCTCCACTAATGAATTTTCTGATTATCTGGCAGATTTAGCTGCACGTTACCCAATCATTTCTATCGAAGACGGTAAAGACGAAAGTGATTGGGCTGGTTGGGCAGATCTGACTCAAAAAATTGGTCACAAAATCCAATTGGTGGGCGACGACCTGTTCGTTACCAATACCAAAATTTTAAAAGAAGGTATCGATAAGAAAATTGCTAACTCGATTCTGATTAAATTTAACCAAATTGGTTCTTTGTCAGAGACTCTCGATGCAATCAAGATGGCGCAAGATGCAGGTTATACTGCAGTAATTTCTCACCGTTCAGGTGAAACTGAAGATACCACTATCGCTGATTTGGCTGTAGCAACTGCTGCTGGCCAAATTAAAACTGGCTCTCTGTGCCGTTCAGACCGCGTATCCAAGTACAACCGTCTGCTGCGTATTGAAGCTGAATTGGGTGCTGCTGCTCCTTACAAAGGTCGTGCAGAATTCAAATCATAAGTTGATGTGAAGAAACAAAGGCTGACTATTCGGCCTTTGTTTTTAATGATAATTTAATTGTGTTTAACGGTTTAAAAGATCGTACGATGTTATGAAATGGCTGCTAGGTGTATTGATAATATTGCTTGCCGGGTTGCAATACCGATTGTGGATCGGTGATGGCAGTTTGGCGCAGGCGCATCGCCTCGAAGCTGATATCAAACTACAGCAGGCGGAAAACGACCGCATGCGCGAACGTAATCGAATTCTGGATGTTGAAGTAGAAGAATTAAAAACCGGTCTGGATACCATTGAAGAACGCGCGCGTAACGATATAGGTCTTATCAAAAAAGACGAAACTTTTTTCCTGATTTTGGATGAAGAGCAGTAGTTGCCAGCAACTACATTTTATTAACTATCCAATTTCGATATTTCCTCATGAATCTCTCACAATCATCCCAAGCTCCAGCCTATTGGATTGTCGTTCCTGCTGCTGGTGTGGGCGCTCGAATGGGCGCTGATTGCCCAAAACAATATTTACCATTGGTTGGGCGAAGGGTTATTGAACATACTCTGGAACGGCTATTAACGCTACCGAATATTACCGGTATTTATCTGGTGTTGGGTGTGGATGATACGTATTGGAATGATTTGCCTCTCGCACAAAACAATCGTATACATCGCGTTGCGGGCGGTGCTGAGCGTTGCGACTCGGTATTAAATGCGCTTGAACAATTACATGAAATCGCATTACCTGATGATTGGGTGTTGGTGCATGATGCAGCTCGCCCCTGTATTCATATTCAGAGTATTTTGCACTTGATCGAGCAGGTAAAAATTCATCCAGTCGGAGGTATTTTAGGTGTGCCGGTTAGCGATACCTTAAAACAAGTTAATGATTCAGTTATTGATTCAACGGTTGATCGCTGTTTGTTATGGCAGGCGCAGACGCCTCAAATGTTTCGCTTTGGTCTGTTGCGTGATTGTCTAAAGCGCGGATTAATCGAAGGAAAGCTAATTACCGACGAATCCTCTGCACTGGAGTCATATGGCTATCGACCTCTAATGGTACAGGGGCGAAGCGACAATATAAAAATTACGCGCCCGGAAGATTTGGCAATTGCTGCTATGCTCTTACAACAAGTTTAATCCGTTTATTTTTCACATGGTTACGGAATTTTAATATGTCTATGCGTATTGGTCATGGTTACGATGTCCATGCTTTTGGTCCGGGCGATAAAATTGTTATTGGTGGTGCTGTTATTCCGCATCATCACGGTTTGGTTGCTCACTCGGATGGCGATGTGCTCTTGCATGCGTTATGCGATGCGTTGCTGGGGGCTGCGGCGCTAGGTGATATAGGTAAACATTTTCCTGATACTGATATGCAATATCGCAATGCAGATAGTCGTTCGCTGTTGCGTATGGTCTATGCAAAAGTAGGGCAGCAGGGTTGGAAAATTGCGAATGCCGATATGACGATAGTTGCACAGACACCGCGTATGGCTAATTATATTCCCCGTATGGTCGAAACTATTGCTGCTGATTTACAGAGCGAATTAAATCAAATCAATGTTAAGGCAACTACTACTGAACGCTTGGGTTTTACGGGGCGCGAGGAAGGTATTGCTTGCTATGCAGTGGTACTGCTGGAAAAGTCGTAAATCACATTATTGAATAAGGAATTTTCATGCCGTTAATTGATTCTAGCTTTCGCTCTCCTTGGTGGATGTTCAATGGCGACCTGCAAACCCAGTTGCCAGTGTTGTTGCGCCATATCAGGTTAAACGCAACCTCTTTGAATATTCCCACACTTGATGGTGATAATCTCAGTGCAAATATATATTTATCTGAATTGCTGCCGCAGAAAAGATTATTAATCCTCTCGCATGGGCTTGAGGGAAGTAATGAGCAAAATTATGTACTCGGTATGGCAAAGGCAGCGCTTGAAGCAGGTGTTGCCGGAACCGCTGTTGATGTGCTTGCGTGGAATTTGCGTGGATGTGGCAAACCAGACAATACAACTGAAAAATTATATTTTGCGGGCTCGGTACAGGATTTCGAAGATGTAGTGGGTTGGGCTGAAGATAATGGTTATACAGAAATTTATCTTGCTGCTTACTCGCTTGGCGGAAATGTCGTACTCAAATGGCTTGGTGAGCAAGGGGAAAATGCACAGATTCGGGGAATCAAAGCGGTCTGTGCAGCATCAGTACCTATAGATCTACATGCCTGCGTGACTACCTTGGATCGCTTGCGCAATCTGATTTATCGCCTGTATTTTGTTACCAGTATGAAATGGCGGCTTAAGCGAAAGGCGGTTAAATTTACAGGGAAATTAGATTTATCCTGTTACTGGAAAGTTAAAAAATTTTACGATTATGATGAATTTTTTTCTGCTCCTTTGAATGGTTATAAAAGTGCAGAAGAGCTTCATGCTCTAGCCAGTGCAAAACCATCGCTTGAAAAAATTGCGGTGCCCTGTTTAATGGTGACTGCTTTGAATGATCCATTTTTAAATGCAGATTGCATTCCGTGTGCACTTGCTCAGCATCATCCGTTGTTAACCTTGGAGATTACTCGCTCTGGCGGCCACGTTGGTTTTTTAAATAATCAGCTTGAGTGGTGGTTGGACGCACGATTTCTACGCTTTTTTAAATCACTTTCATAATACAGGTAATGTTTTGACAGAGTTTTCATTGGAATTTCCCCGCGCTTATGGTGCAGTAATGGCGACCGCAATTTTTCGGGCGCAACCCGAAGACTTTCAAGTTGATGAAGAATTGGGATATGTTCCCTCTGGCGCTGGTGAGCATGTCTTTTTACATATTTGTAAGCGCGGTGAAAATACTGCCTGGGTTGCAGGGAAAATTGCTGAGCTAGCCAATGTCAATGTGACTGACATTGGTTATTGCGGGCGCAAAGATCGCCATGCAGTGACTGCACAGTGGTTTAGCGTTTATCTTCCCAAGGCTCCCGAACCTGACTGGACATTGTTGAATACAGAATCTATCCAACTGTTGTCTGCGTCCAGGCATCAGACCAAGTTGCGTCGTGGTGAGCATCAGCAAAATAATTTTGTGATCCGTTTGCGTGATGTGCAGGCAGAAGATCGCAGTCTGCTGCAACAAAAAATCGACACTGTGTTTGCGCATGGCGTGCCCAATTATTTTGGTGAGCAGCGCTTTGGTTTGGGTGGAAATAATTTGCGTGAGGCGGAGGCTATCCTTGTTGGTGGAAAGCGTTATCGAGATAAACAAAAACGCGGCTTGATGTTGTCAGCAGCGCGGTCCTATTTATTTAATCAGGTGTTGGCATCACGGGTGTTGGCAAATAACTGGGTCGACCAGATCGAGGGTGAGGTCAATNNCTGTGGGGTAGGGGGCGACCACTGGTAGCGGGTGCGTTGCTTGAGTTAGAGCAAAATGTGTTGGCCAATTGGGCAGCATGGTGTGATGGTCTCGAACATGCTGGTCTTTCGCAAGAACGCCGTGCTTTGCAATTAATTCCCCGTAATGCCACCTGGTCTTGGGCTGATAATGACTTGGTTTTGCATTTTTCGTTGGACGCCGGAGAGTTTGCCACAGCGATTTTGCACGAACTTGCCCAGCTTCAGAATCAATCCGGTGGAGCACCTGATCCCGCCTAGCGGGAAACCCGGCAACCCATGCTATAGTTGCTACTTTGGTTGTTTCGGCGCCAGGTATTTAATCAGCGAAATTCATGATTTTTGTGCTGCCGTATAAATAAGATAGGAGAGGAACTGGAGATGACTAACTTATTGATGCAAGGTGTAGGTATGACCTCGCTACGCACCCGTGAGCGTCTCATTCAGCGCCTGCGCGATCAAGGTGTAACTAACATGCGTGTATTGGATGTATTGCTTAATACGCCGCGCCATATATTCCTTGATGAAGCCCTTGCTCACCGTGCCTATGAAGATACGGCACTTCCTATCGGGCATGGCCAGACAATATCCCAGCCCTACATAGTGGCGCGTATGACGGAAATATTGCTGGGTGCCGCAGGCGGTAAGCTCAACAAAGTTCTGGAGGTCGGCACTGGCTCTGGCTACCAGACAAGCGTTCTCGCGCAATTAGTTCCAAATGTTTACAGTGTTGAACGTATTAAACCCTTGCAAGATAAGGCGCGGGAGCGCTTCCGTCAGTTAGGGTTGCGTAATGTGCAATTGCGCCATGCAGATGGTGGTTTTGGTTGGCCGGAGGCTGGTCCTTACGATGCGATTCTCAGTACTGCGGCACCACAAGCAGTCCCTGATGAGCTATTGAAGCAGCTTGCCCCAGGCGGCGTACTGGTAATTCCTATTGGTGGCAGAGAGCAGCAGTTGCACTTGATTTTGCGCGATGGTGATACAGAGAACTATATTACCCAGATACTGGAGCCTGTTAAATTTGTCCCTTTTCTTTCAGGTACTTCGCGTTAATACTTAATCTTAAGTCTAAGCTCAGTCATGGGTTATATGCTTCGGCGTTAGATGTGCATCATTAATGGGCTGGAAGTGTGCGAATTTACCCATCTACCCAGTGTTTTTGTTGTTTAAATCCCCTTTTTGTACACGTTTTTATAAAAATATTAGATAATTTTAAAATAAATCTTCATTATTAAGATCTAAATCGTATAAGAGCGATCAAAAAGCAACCATAGTCCTTGAGTGATTTCATGTCGGAAGTGTCATCTAATTACCGGGTTAAATCATTAAAACTGTTCGTAATATTGATCGCTTTATCGCTCATGCTTTCCTGCGCCTCTCATTCCCCCGCCCCTGTGTTGGATAGATCCAAAACCATTGCCAATCGACCTAAAACACATGTGGTTATCCCTGGAGATACATTGTTTTCCATCGCTTGGCGCTATGGTTTGAAATATGAGATTCTCGCTAAACACAATAGGATTTCTCCTCCTTATGTGATTCGTCCTGCCCAGGTTATTCGTTTGGATATTGCTGGGGTCAAGGTGTCAGCGGCAGGTAAACAACAGGCTGCTAAACGAGCTGTCGGTGTGAGTTCACTCTCCAAAGATAGCGATAAAAAACCTGGGTTAACGACAAAAAATACTAATAATCGTCAAGAAAATAAAACAGTAAAAAAAGCTAATACGACCAATAAAACACAGACTTGGGCTGCACCACAATGGCGCTGGCCGGCGGCGGGGCCATTACTTTCATCATTTCAGGGCAGTAATGCGTTAAATAAGGGTATTGATCTTGGCGGCAAATTGGGAGAGCCTGTGCTTGCAGCTGCTAGTGGACAAGTTGTTTATTCAGGAAACGGCCTGCGTGGATACGGCAAATTACTGATCGTCAAGCACAATGAAATCTTTCTTAGTGCCTATGCCCATAATGATAGGTTGTTAGTAAAAGAAGGTGATTTTGTTAAAGTTGGGCAAAGAATTGCCGATATGGGTTCAAGTGGTACTGACAGGGTAAAGCTTCACTTTGAAATTCGTCGCGATGGGACTCCGGTAGATCCATTAAAGTTTCTACCGCGACGCTAAAGTGTCACATTCATAAGTTAGAACGGGAACTTGTGAGTAATATCTCCAAACATATGGCATCTATGTGTAGAGGTACAGCTTGAGCGAGCTGGATGACTTATAAAAAAGCCAGCCGGTTAAATAAAAAAATTGATATAAGGGGCTGAAAAATGACTTTACAAACTAGGGACACAACCACATTTGATCGCGATGATGTATTTATTGCTCCAGATGTTGAGTTGGATGAAGCAGAGTTAATGTTGGCAGAAGAAGATGATGAAGTGCCTAAGTCGTCATCATCCAGAGTAAGCGAGCGTATTGTCGACGATAAGTACAATAAAACACTTGATGCTACCCAGATTTATCTCAATGAAATCGGATTTTCCCCCCTGCTGAGCGCTGAAGAAGAAGTATTTTTCGCCCGCAAAGCACTTAAAGGTGATGAGGCGGCGCGCAAGCGCATGATAGAAAGTAACCTTCGCCTCGTTGTAAAAATTTCCCGTCGTTATGTTAACCGTGGTTTAGCACTTCTCGATTTAATCGAAGAAGGCAACTTGGGGTTGATTCGTGCAGTTGAAAAATTTGATCCAGAGCGTGGATTCCGCTTTTCAACCTATGCCACTTGGTGGATACGTCAAACCATTGAACGCGCGATTATGAATCAGACTCGCACGATCCGTTTGCCAATTCATGTCGTGAAAGAATTAAATATTTATCTACGTGCAGCACGTGAGTTGTCGCAAAAGTTGGATCATGAGCCTACGCCAGAAGAAATTGCGAACCTACTCGAAAGGCCTGTAGCTGATGTTGAACATATGCTCAGCTTAAATGAGCGCGTTACATCTATTGATGCTCCTATCGGTAATTCATCAGATCGCGCTGTTGTAGATACTATCGCGGATCCTCATGTATCTGATCCTGCTGCACTCTTACAGGATGCTGATCTGACTACCAGTCTTGATCATTGGTTGGATGAGCTTACTGAAAAGCAACGTGAAGTTCTTGCGCGCCGTTTCGGATTGCGTGGTTACGAAGTGAGTACACTTGAAGAAGTAGGGCTTGAAATAGGTTTGACTCGTGAACGGGTTCGTCAAATTCAAGTAGAAGCATTAAAACGTTTGCGTGACATTATGGAAAAGCAAGGTTTGGATAGTGCTGCTTTGTTTAGCGTTTAATGTTCGGAAGTGGTGGTTTTAATCAACAAAAAACCTGAGCAGATGTCTCAGGTTTTTTTTGAGTCAAAGTAAACATTGTGTAAAACGATAGAGTGATTAAACCACTTTATTTCAATCGTCTCTCCAAATCTAATAGTTCAGTGTTTTGTTTTATTTCCCTGGCAATTAAGGTTGAAATTTCCTCCGCCCCTGTTTTCTGAAAGTGCGTTCCATCGGGTGCTTGTGTGCTGCCAGCAACACCATTCGCATAGAAGCTGTTGATGGCAGGGGCAACCACCAGCCAGTAATTTTTCCAACCATCTGCATTTAATCCATTTGCAAATTGAATGCTGGCCGCTTCCAGATCAATCAGTGGCACAGCATTGGCAGTGGCAGTGTCTTTAATGGTTTGCGTGTAGTCCCCGGTAAATAAATAACCCTTACTGGCATTTTGTTTGGTGAAATGACTGTGCACTACCGGCGTGGCCTGCTGCCCCTGATCATTTTTAATTCGTGTGGTCGGGGTAAATAAAATCGGTTTTGCTTCGTGCTCGCGTGCAATTTTGATGTATCGCTCCAGCGAATACTGAAATGATAATGTTTCGTTGTCTGTTGGAAATTGTGGTTGCCCCTCGGCGGTGTTGGGGTAGGTACAGAGATTGGTTACATCTGCCGCGCCGCGTATTGGTTTACTGGAGTCACAATTTTGGTCGTTATGTCCATGGTTAATAAATACATAATCACCAGCTTGAATCATCGGTTCCATTTGTGCAAACCAGCGGCCATTGTAAAAATCCCGCGAACTGCGCCCGGCGCGTGAACCGGTAATGACTTTTACACCGCTATTTGGTTTGAATTGCGCTTCAAGTGCTTGCCCCCAGCCCATGCGCGGATAACGCAGTTGCTCATAAACGGCCGAGGTTGAATCGCCCACAATAAAAATGCGTCGTTTAGCATTTTTTATTTCTTGCCACTCTTTTTGTGCGCGTACTACATCAAACGTCTCGTAGGCGCCGTTGGGCATTAGACCAACGATCGGTCTGAAACTGATATCGGTCAGCGTAGTGTGGCCGGTTTCGCCGGTATTGTTGTCATAATTTCGGTTGTGATGAATGAGCGTAAATACTTCAGTCAGTTTATCGTCCGATTGAATAGGGTAGGTGGCCGGGTCGAATCGCCCAATATTTTTAACCCCCGCCAATTTCAGAGCCTGATTAAAACCTTTGCGCATTTCATTTTGCGCTGTGTGTAATTGGGTTGAGTTTAATACTTCAATCTTTTTGCTGTTCACCCATTGCTGCGGGCCAATAAAGCCTTGGGCTACAGCAACATCAGACGTGATGCGGTCAGTCAGTGGGTTAATATTCCCGATTTGGTATTTATTCGGGTCTATCGTTTCAACTATGGCCGCCATACAAATCGGACGCAAGATTGAATTTTTTGTGCAGTCTTCGGCCTTGCCTTCAGCAACAACAGACAGCAGCAAAGGTGCACTAATTCCGTCGAGGGAAAACGTATAGCGTCCGAGGGAATCGGTCGTCGTTTGCAGTTGTTTGCCATTTGAGTCGATTAATTGAACCTGCGCATAAGTTAGCAGCTTTTGTTCAAAGGCGAATCCCGTTAACTGTGGTGCTTGTATTTGAGTAGTGTTTTGGCAGCCGGTGAATAAAATACCGAATGCCAGTAATAGGGTGTAGTAGTGACTTGTCGACAGTTTGTTGTAGCTCATAAAAAATCCAGATGTATAAATCATTGGAATGCACGGAGCATTGCGTCACCTAAACCTGTGGGGCATCACTGAGCACCCCATCCTGCCTTTAAGCTTTCCCACATTTCATCAAAATGTTTTTGCTCGTGGTCGCGCAGTGTTTCAAATTGTGCCTCGTTTAGCGTTGCGCGTGCAGTCGCTAAATAATTGTTCTTGTAATCCTGCAGTGCTTCCTGTGCTTTTTCAATTAAAAAAGGTTTTTCTCCCTCTGGTGCATTCATAATTGTTTGACCGGTGGTTTCCAAATAACGTGTGAACTCCTGTTTCTGTTCCAGTTTGCTAATTAACAGTGCATCGCGTTTCTCTGGCGGAATGGGGGATTCAGCTTGCATTTGATCAAAGAAGTTATTCATTTGGTATTGTTCGTAGGCAGAGTCTTTGAGTAGCTCATAAGTTGTTCTGTCTTCCGGTGTGCTGAGTAATTGGGCTATTTGTCGATCTATTTCCGCCAAGCTTTCCTGCTGTTTGCGGATCGCCTCTTCAGTCTCCGCTTGCGATGAGTAATAGCCGATACTGGTCGCTCCCAGAATTTGTTCGCGCTGCAACAATAGTTCCTGTAGTTGGGTGCGCGCTTGCCCAGCCAGTCCAAGTTGCGACATTAACAATGAATATTTTTTTTCCAGCGTGCGATTGAGGTTTTCTTGCTGGATGCTGGTGAACTCATCCATTTTGGAAGATGTAATAGCAGGATTTATTACCGCTGCAGTTTTACTAGTCGATTGCCGCGCATTTTGCCCAAAGGCAATAAATTCTTGTAGGCCATCAATTTTTTTCTGATAGTTATCCCGCTCTTCTTGCAAGCGAGCCTCAAAATCAGTTTGTTGTTGTGCTAACTGCTGCTGCAGGGTTTGGTGATCCAAATAAAGCACACCATAACGCGCCGATATCAATAAGAGTAGAACAGCAAGGATTATGCTTAATAGTTTCATCTTTACCTCCGTAAGTTAGGGATTCATTATTATGGATTGAGGTAAATTTGACCGAATGTTGCCAATAGCTTTTATCAGGAATAGGTGGTTAGTATAGGCCGAATATGAAGCTCACCACACGTATCTATATGGCAGGATTAGATTACATTTTCGTGCTTGCTTCAAGCCCTTGACGAAGGTAGGGTGATCCTATCGGCACTATTGTGAATATATGCCCTCCTACCCATGATTTGTAGAGAAAATAAAAGGACATAATTAATGATATTCAGGATTTTAAAGCGGGTAATAATCTATTTTCTCGCTGTTATATTGCTATGCGTTACGCTTTTTACTATTGGTGTTTTGTGGCCACTAGATCATGTGGATGCGGTTAAAACTGAAACGCCAATCGCGATCATCAATACGTCCGTCATTGATGTCGCTGCTGGTGTAATCCTGCCAAATCAAACCGTCATCATAGATCGCAAGCAAATTCAAATTGTCGGTCCTGCAAATGAAGTGATAATTCCCGAAACTGCTATTCGTATAGATGGCGGCAATCGATTTTTGATGCCCTCGCTATGGGATATGCACACCCATATCTTCAAAGTGACACCGCTGTTAGATATGCCACTCTACATCGGTTATGGCGTTACCAACGTGAGGGATATGGCGAGCTGCCCCAAAGCCAATGATCCATTCGCCGCTTGTCCGGAAGATTTTATGCGCTGGACTGAGCAGGCGAATAACAATCAATTGGTCGGGCCCCGCGTGCAAGGCATTGCCAGCTGGCATTTGAACGGCCCCGGTATTCATGATCAGATTAAAGATTTACCTGAATTCTTTGGTACTGCCAATGCGGAGCAGGCAAGGGAATTTGTTCGCTACTATGTTGACAAAAATGCTGACAAATATACCGGTAAAGTCGATGCAATTAAGGTTTATAACCATATTTCAAGAGAGGCTTATTTTGCGTTGGTCGACGAAGCGAAAAAAAGTGACCTCGATGTTGTCGGTCATCGCCCTCTCGCTATAAGTGCAATCGAAGCTGCCCAACATCAAAAAAGTATTGAGCACGCCCGATTTATTTTGCATGAATCTTTTGCGGGCAGTGCGGACTTGCGTGAATCCGTTGCTAAAGGATTATGGAGTGAAGATCGGCGCAGAATGATAGACGAGCATGATCCACAGATGGCCAGCGCTATTTTTTCTGCGATGAAACAATCAGGTACCTGGTATGTACCTACACATCTCACTCGCAGGGTCGATGCTTATGGTGATGATGCGCTGATTCTCGAAGATCCAATACTGCGTTATCTACACCCTCTAATGAAATGGCAATGGCTTGAAGATGTTAATAAGGTGATTAGTGAAGCGCCGTCGCCACAAGAGCGTCAGACCTACCGTGATTTTTATCATAAAGGGCTTGAACTAACGGGCACGGCTCATCGAACTGGGGTAAAAGTATTGGTGGGTACAGATTACATTGTTGCCGGAATAACCGTGCACAATGAGTTGGAGCAACTGGTAATGGCTGGGCTTACAACAGCTGATGCGCTGCGAGCGGCTACAGTGCTTCCTGCTGAATACTTTGGCTTACAAAAAGAATATGGTGGTGTTGCCGCAGGAATGAACGCTGATCTGATCCTACTTAATAAAAATCCCTTTGAGGATATTCGTAATACCCAGAGTATTGAGACGGTAATCTTTAATGGGAATTTATATGATCGTAAAAAGCTCGACGAAATATCAGATGCGGTTGAAAGGCGAGCAAGAAGCTGGAGTGTTGCGTGTAAAATTTTATGGGAATTTATTAAGAATCCGACAGGTTATTAAATTGGCGAACACTTCTGCAGGCGGACATGTTTATTGATCACATAAAAAAGCCCAGAGACTAGTCTGGGCTTTCAATTCTACTTTTTACACGGAAATAATTACATTCTCTCCATAACCTCAATCCCCAACAACTCCAGCCCTTGTTCGATAGTCTTCGCAACCAAATGACACAAGCGCAAACGGCTATCGCGTACTTCTGGCGCTATACCATCTTTCAAAATTGGGCATGCTTCGTAGAATGTCATATACAAACTGGCAATTTCATACAAATAAGTACACAGCAAATGCGGCATGGCTTCGCGTGCGACTTGATCCAACACTTCACTGAATTGCAGTAACTTAATTGCGAGCGCTTTTTCCTGTTCGGTGCCAATCAAAATCGCGCTATTAAGCGATTCCGGAGTAACACCGGCTTTGCGGAAAATACTTTGCACGCGGGTAAATGCGTATTGCAGATAAGGTGCAGTATTGCCTTCAAAACTGAGCATGGATTCCCAGCTGAATATGTAATCATTGGTGCGGGTTTTACACAGGTCGGCATATTTCACCGAGCCAATGCCCACCTTGCGTGAAATTTCCTCGATTTCATCGGCAGACAAGTCCGGATTTTTTTCGCTTACCAATGCGCCTGCGCGCTCAACCGCTTCAGCTAATAACTCGGCAAGTTTAACGATGCCGCCAGTACGGGTTTTAAAGGGTTTGCCGTCGTTGCCCATCATGGTGCCGAAGGCTAAATGCTCAAGGCTTACCGAATCATCCACAAATTTTGCTTTGCGCGAGAGCGTAAATACTTGTTGCATATGCAGCGATTGGCGCGCATCGATGAAGTACATAATACGATTGGCTTTTAATTTTCCGACGCGATAGCGCAGTGCAGCCAGATCGGTAGTCGCATATAAAAAACCGCCGCCTTGCTTTTGGATAATTACTGGTGAAGGGTTGCCTTCTTTGTCTGCAAGTTCTTGCAGGAATACGACTTGCGCACCTTCACTCTCAACCGCTAGACCTTGGTCTTGTAATTCTTTTACAACGGGGGCGAGATCGTTGTTGTAAAAACTTTCGCCACGCACATCAGTGTCTTTCAGCGTGACGTTAAGTTGTTGGTAAATTTCGGTGCTGTGATGCAGGGAAATGGTTTTGAATTGTCCCCAGAGTTTTAACATTTGTGCATCGCCACTTTGCAAGCGCACCACATACTCCCGCGCTTTATTCGCAAAGGCTTCGTCGTCATCAAAATGTTTTTTGGCTTGCTGGTAAAACACTTCCAAATCTTTGAGTGCCATGGCTTCATCGCCTTTGGCTCCCAATTGCTCTTCCAATTCGGCAATCAACATTCCGAATTGTGTGCCCCAGTCGCCCACGTGGTTTTGGCGAATGACATTGTGACCCTGAAATTCTAGTAAGCGGGCGAGTGAGTCACCAATAATGGTGGAGCGCAAATGGCCGACGTGCATTTCTTTGGCGAGGTTGGGGCCGGAATAATCGATCACCACATTTTGCGGGGTAGAAACCTGTTCAACTTGCAGACGCGCATCGCTTTGCGCTTTGGCGATTTGCTCGCCCAGCCACTCGGGTTTGAGGTCGATATTGATGAAGCCGGGGCCGGCGATTTCTATTTTGTCGGCAATGCCCGCTAAATCCAGAGAGGCGACAATTTTGGCGGCCAGTTCGCGCGGGTTAGTGCCCATGGCTTTAGCCGCGCCCATGGCGCAGTTGGCTTGGTAATCGCCAAATCCGACTTTTTTGCCGGGGGCAATCAGGGCGGGCAAATCGGCGGGCACACCTACGGCGGCCATGGCATTGAGGACTCTTTGGTTCAGTAATTCACGGATATTCATAGGGTAAATTCAGTCGCTGCAGCTAAATACGGAAGGTGGCGAATTGTACCCGCCGAGGGTGGGTGATGCCATCTTTTATGGGGTTGTCTATACTCACTCGGCTCCCTTCATTCAACCTCTAATCCAAGAAGGATCCGATAATGATAACTAGCCCGATACCCCAGATTCTTACCCAACTTGATAACCGTGTCCTGACCCTGAGCTTCAACCGACCTGAGCGCAAAAATGCCCTGACACTCGCCATGTATGGCGCTTTGGCAGATTTGATTAGAGCGGCTGATGCAGACAACGAAGTGCGTGTGTTGGTACTGACGGGTACCGATGAGTTTTTTACCAGCGGCAATGATCTGATGGATTTTATGAATGAGCCGGAAATTCATGCTAACCACCCGGTAGTGCGTTTTATGGAAGCCCTGCGCCACTGCAGTAAGCCGGTAGTTGCGGTCGTGCGCGGCCATGCGGTGGGCATTGGCACCACCATGCTTTTGCATTGCGATCTGGTTTACGCCGCTGATGATGCGCGCTTGCAATTACCGTTTGTGAATTTGGGATTGTGCCCGGAGTATGCGAGTAGTTATTTGGTGCCGCGTTTGGTCGGGCAACAAAAAGCAGCGGAATTATTTTTATTGGGCGAACCTTTTTCAGGTGCCGATGCGGCGGCTTTGGGATTAGTAACCAAATCCGTTCCTTGGGATGAATTGACAGAATATTCGAGAGCGAAAATCGCGCGCCTTGCGTTGCAACCGCCGAGCGCTGTGCGTCGCACTAAAGCGCTATTGCGTGCCGCAACCAGTGTTGCGGTGGATTCATCATTAAGTACCGAGTACGCTGGTTTTGCTGCGGGTTTGATATCTGAAGAATGCAAAGAATCGGTCACAGCGTTTTTCGAAAAGCGCGCGCCGGATTTTTCACGTTTTTAAATAGGGCGCAATAAATAACTGGGCGCAATAAATTGCGCCCCTACCGTGAAATATCAACACAATCGTAGGGGTTCAATTTATTGAACCCGTTTATAGAATCTCGCTTATAACTAACCCATTTTTTCTCTTTTTTCCGGGATGTGCACATGACTTTTACATTCGATTTCAAAAATAAAAACGTTCTCGTAGTGGGCGGCACCAGTGGTATTAACCGCGGTATCGCCGAAACCTTTGCCAAAGCAGGAGCGCGAGTTGCGGTAGTGAGCCGCGCACAAGAAAAAGTTGACGATACGATTCAATCGTTAAAAAATTGTGGTGCTGCTGATGCTCGTGGATTTGCGGCTGATGTGCGCGAAGCTGAAACGATTAAAAACGGTGTTGCAGAAATTGCAGCGGCGTGGGGAAAATTAGATGTGGTCGTATCAGGTGCGGCGGGGAATTTTCCGGCGCTCGCGATGGGTATGTCGCCCAATGGTTTTCGCTCGGTAATCGAAATTGATTTGCTCGGCACTTTTCATGTCATGCAAGCTGTTTATCCTCACCTTCAAAAACCCGGTGCGTCTATTATTAATATATCGGCGCCACAAGCAGAAATACCTATGGCAGGGCAGAGCCATGTGTGTGCAGCTAAAGCAGGCGTAGATATGATTACGCGCACCCTATGTTTGGAATGGGGCGCAGAAGGCATTCGTATTAATTCGATTATTCCTGGCCCAATTGATAATACC
>DQHS01000207.1 GCA_003524365.1 Cellvibrio sp.
GCGAGCCGTAGGTATAACCTGCATCTTTATAAGCGGGCACGTTGTTGGAGATTGGCCCCATTACATCTTGCGCGGCATCTTTTAATCCCACATGTTGGTACGCCATCGCAAGTAGCCAGCGCGCAGGCATGCGGTAATCTTGTTGGCTGCTGTTGGTTGCGGATTTAAATGTTTCGCGCAAACGGTTCATTGCGGGCAATTCGGCTTTATCGGCCAACGCGAGTGTGTAGAGGCGATATGACAACACCACTTCATCGTAATAATTGCCGTTAATTTGTGGATTGCGTGCTGCGCTTGCCTGGTACCTGATCCAATTATCAAGCAGGGTTTTAGGTACGGAATAACCCGCACGTTTCGCTTCCAATAAAAAATGCCCCGCGTAACTCGATGCCCATTCATTTACGTAGCCATCGCCCGGCCAGTAAGAGAAGCCACCGCTTGCATGTTGGAAGCTGCCGAGGCGTTTTATGCCGGCATTGATATTGTTTTCAATTTCCACTTTTTGTGAATCGGTTAAATTCACCAATTTCGCCAAACGCAATTGCGGGAATACTGCCGACGTGGTTTGTTCGATACAGCCGTGTGGATAGCCGATCAAATATTCCAAACGCTGTTCAAGATTAAGCGGCGGTAGCGTACTCACTTCAAGGCTGGCTTGGTTGGTGCCGATCATGCCATTTTCTTGCAGCGGAGATTTCCATGTTTCGCCCGGTTGCAATAATTTGGATTCCCACACAGTGGTGGGCGGATTTGCGGCGCGCGAGTCGATATAAATTTCTTGCGTGGCCGATTCGTCGCCGGAGCGCGCGGTAATTTTTACATGGCCTTTGCCGATGCGATCATTCACTTTGAGTTTTAAACTTGCAATCGCATCGCCTGGCTCGCTAAAACTTAATGTTGCTGAACCTTTTTCCACGGTGAAAATTTCGTTTGCTTCAACGGAGATTTCCACATCGCGAATATTGGATTCGCTAACAAATACATTGACTGGCAAATTAACTGATTCACCTGGGCCAAGCACGCGCGGCAATGTGGCAAAGAGCGTGACTGGTTGGGTAACCGTCACGGTTTTTTCAACGCTACCGTATGCAGTTATTGCTTCAGTTTTCTTTTTATCATTGGCCGTATCACCGCTTACCAACATTACACGCACCGCTCCCATATAAGGTGGCAGTGTAATTTTATGCTCGCGTGTTTCACCGGCTTTTAATTCAAATGCACCAAGGAATTTCACTACTGGAGGAAAGCGGCGCTCGCGGCGTTTGCGTTCGGCTTCCAATGCGGCATCGGAACCACCGACTGCTAATACACGTTCCAGTGATGCACCATAACCACCAACTACTTGGTCAAATAAATCCCAGGTGCGCACACCCAGCGCTTCGCGTTTGTAAAAATAATCGTGCGCATCGGGTGCGTGGAAATTGGTGAGGCCGAGCAGACCTTCATCCACCATCGCCAATGTATAAGTCATAACACGTTTATTTTGTTCGCTGACTTTTATGACAAATTCAGATTCAGGACGCACTTTTTCCGGCACATCCAATTGCGGTTGCAAACGTGTGGCCGGGTCTTCTACCAATAGCGGCACTATGCCGTATAAACGCATAGGCGCTTCGGCAACGCGTTCTTGATGCGGCAATAACAACGCCACGTTTGCATACACATTAGGTGCCATGGCCTGGGTAACAGGAATTTCAATTTCGGTTTGACCTGGTTGCAAATCCAACCAGCGCGATTCCAAAACCTGGCTGCCATTTTCAATGCTGAGCAAAATGCGGCCTTCGCGCGCTTTTGGTAAACGCACTTTGGCGATATCGCCGACGTTATATTTTTCTTTATCAGTCGAGAGCATTAATTGGGTGGCGGAATCGGCACTTGCCGATGAATCGTAACTCCACCCTAAATAAACGACTTCACCGGAGCAATGACCGGCGTCGCCGGCATCGGTATCGCACACGCGAATGATATGGCGACCCCAGTCGTATTTATTTTTTTCCAGTTTCCAATTAATACGGCCATTGTCATCACTGACCAATGTTTCTGTCGCCACGGCGCGATGAGTGGAATTATTAAAATACTCAGCGAGGTTTTCGCTCTCTTCATCCCACCACCAGCGCCAACCGATTTCATACACATTCACTTCGACGGTGCGCTGCGCTTCTGCTTTGCCTTCGTCATTCAAAGTTTGGATCAGAATCGGATGATCTTCGTCGCGACCAATAGCATCCATATAGCCGCTGCCTTTGGGAATATTAATGCCGACCCAGCTATCAAACGGCAGCAATTCGTAAGGGCGCAAAATAGTGCTGAAGTTGCCGCTCTCTTCAAATACGCGTGTCATAAATGAAGCGGTAAGTTTGCCTGGTGGTGGCGACGACAAACTGACATTGACCGGGAAGCTGGCATTGCCGGTTTCATCTAATTTTCCGTCAAATACTTTTTGTGCGCTGCCGGAAAAAGTGCGCACCGGATCATCAAAATTAAATTGTTCAAAACCGGCAAACACGGATTTGCGCGAGCTGAGTTTTAATTCTGAATCCGCTTTTAAATTCTTCGCGGTTGCACCTTGCAGCCATTGTGCAAACAAGGTGACTTGCGTGGGCATATTGCCAATNNACCATTTCGATTTTTAAAATCTGGTCAAAGTAGCGATTGCCTACATGTACGACGGCGCGATAATTTCCGGTCGGCGCGGTTTCATCGGTTTTCAAATTAAAGGTATAAAAATCCTTAACCGGTTGGACATTAGTTTGGCTCAGGACTTTTTTTCCGCTTGGATCAAATAAATCCAAAGTGACCGGGTGATTCGCCGGTAGCTGTTGGGTTTTATCTTCAAGGATAAACGTGAGAAAAATATCATCACCCGGACGCCACACATCGCGCTCGCCGTAAAGGAAACCTTTTAGTCCACCTTTGATATGTTCACCGCTCACATCAAATTGGTTGGTAGGCAAAGCTTCGCTGGTGCGCACGCGCAAGTAACCAATTTGTTTACCGTTGCGCGCTTCAAGATAAAAAGGCACTCCGTCGGTGGTCATCTGCAACATACCGTAATTGTCGGTGGTGCCATTGCCAATCGGTTGACGTTGATAGTTGTAAGCGGTGATGTCGGTGCCGCTCATGGGTTTGGCGCTGCCGAGTTCAGTGCTGATCACATGCAATTGATTGCCATCGCCACGCTTGGCCATTAACCCGATATTGGACACAAGAAAATTGCGCGCTGAAGAAATTTCATCGCCGTAGTAATAGTAAGTGTCATCACAGGGATTGTTGCGCTCGCTGTAATTGTAATAACCGCTCGATTGATAATATTGCTGATACCAGGCCGGTTCTTCAACGCGGTCATAATAATTTTCGCCGTCGGAATCTTCCGGCATTTTTGCGACGGGTTCAGTCGGGCGTGTTTGCTCGCAACTGTAAACCGAATTGCTGCGGTCGATGCGCAATTCCAGNNATCAAACCATCGGGGTGCTGCGCCATTAATTCGGAGAGATCCAAATTAAAACGCTCAACACCCGCGCGCGGAATTTCCGGCAGGCGATAGGTTTTACGCCATAAATAGCGACCGGTATCAGTTGCCGCCGTAGCTGCAGTGAGTTGGTAATCTTGCAAATATTGGCCGACATTATTGGCGAAGACTTTAAATGCAATGACTTGTACTGAATCCACGCCCGCCGCTTCAAATGGCACGGAGATTTGGCTGGTCGGTGGCAGGATTGAGGTTTTGCCAACAAAACGCACTAGCGGTTTAACTAAATTCAATACGATTTTTTGTTGGTAGTCGCTGCCGAGGCTTTTGGAATTTTTGCTATTGACGCTGCCGCTTACTACTAAATCCAATTCGCCCGAATCCAGATTTTCCGGCGTGTAACGCAAGACGCTGCCATCGATCACGGCGTTGACTGTTTTACCAGCGAGGGTTACCAGACCGCTGAGATTTTGGGTGCTGTCCAGCTCTTCAGAAAATTGTATTTCAACGGCGGTATTGGGTTCGCGAATCACCTGTACGCCGGTAATTTGAAAGGATTTTTGTGCAGGGATTTCCAGATCGCGTGCGCCCTTATCTTTCGAACCAATTGCTGCGCCGTCCCACTCCAAATGAATCGTGCCGGTGGTTTCGCCACGCATGATGCCGTTAATTAAAAACGAATGGGTTTTGTTGTCCAGCTCCTGCGTCCAGATCACATTAGAAACTGGTTCGCCATCAATCTGGATGCGCAGAATTTTTTTCACTTCATCAAGCGCAATGGTATCCGCAGTAGTAATGACGCCACTCAGTCGCATCAGCTCTTCATCGTCTTCATCTGCGCTTAGACTATTCACACGCAAATCAAAATCCTGTTTGATGGTGCGTACTTTAAATTCAAAGTCATCGAGTGACTGCTCAATACCTTCAAGGTCATCGGCGCTTAAACGGATGCGGATTTCGGTATCGTTGGGTAACCGCTCAATGGGTGAAATACGCAATTCAGTGGTGGAGGTAAAGGTGAGATTGAGCGGTGTTTTAGTATCCAGCGTTACCTGTTTGGGATTAAACGCGGTGTTTACTTCCGCTTCGCTAATTACCGGATGGGTAAAGCGAATGTACATGGGTGCTTCAGTGGCAATCCAGCGCTTGGGGTAATCCGCAATATGCGCTTCCCAGCTGGGCGAAATCGCCTCGGCTTTGGTCGCTGCATCGGTTACCGGTTTGTTGTTTTGCTCGGGAGTGGATTTATCGCAGGCGCCGAGCAATAAACTCAACATTGCAATGGCACACCATGAAGACCAATGAACACGCATAATATTTCCCTGTTTGGTTGTGATTTTTGAACGTAATTTGTGTAGATGCTTGAACCCGATTAATGTCGGGGTTTTTTTGTTTGTGACTCTCGATGTTCTAACTCATCGGTTCGGCTTAACTGCTGTGCATTGTTGCGCGTAACTACTTTCTTACCCGTTTTTGTTTCAATATCTTTTCGGGCGCTACCTGCGACTTCACCGCCTTGTTGTGCAATCGTTTTGTTTTCTTCAAATGTATCTGGCTGCTTTTCCTTGGAGATTTCGGCAGTGGTAGCCTCTGCCAGCATATTTAGAACCAGTTCAAGGTTGCTCATGTTATCGCGCAAATTTTCCTTTTTAAGATTTTTATACTGTTTGTATTCTTTGGTGGTTAACCCGCTCCATGCTCGAGTGATTTCATCGGTCAGGATGGCAAACTCTTGTCCACGTTTTACACCTCTTGCTTCCCATTCATCGGTCAACTCTTTGCGTACTTCAATGCTTTTCAGCCGCTGATTGATCCATGCTTTCGAGTAGCCCTTGGCGAGGTAGGTTTCCAATGCGCGATCAATAGTCAGTTCCGGGTCTTCATTTTCTTCCAGTCGTTCATAACCCACCTGTGCTAACCAGAGTTTGAAGGGTTCGGCGTTGGGGGAGTGAATTGATTGAATAAGACGAAGTAGTGTCTCAGTATTGGCAACGTCAGTAAGATAGAATTTACCATCAGTAGATAGCATTTTCAGTTGTCCGATATTATCGGACAACTGACTTCCTTCCTTCAGCAGCTTACGTTTTAGGTCGCTCCAATACTTACGTGGGCGTTCGGAGCCTGTCAGGACTTGGATTATATCAATCACACTGAAATACCACTGTTCCTTTTCGGCATCCCAGTGGCTGCGAATTTGTTGGTTTTTAAAAATTTTTACTTTGCTCATAGGTGTTACCTTCCTGGTGTTATGAGTGCCACAAAAAAGCCACCCCACTTGCGCAGGATGGCCTCTCTATTTATAGCATCCGGTTGATGAACCCGGGTTTTATTGTTTTACGCAATCAACAAAATAATCTCTTTTGCCATCCACTTCACGTTTTACCAAGCCGTGGACATCTGTCTCAAAGCCTGGGAAACGCTCGTTGAAGTCGCGCGCGAATTTTAAATAATCGACGATGGTTTTGTTAAAGCGCTCGCCTGGAATCAGCAGCGGAATCCCCGGCGGGTAAGGTGTTAACAAAATCGAGGTGATGCGGCCTTCCAATTCATTGATAGGCACGCGCTCGATTTCGCGGTGCGCCATTTTTGCAAACGCATCCGAAGGTTTCATCGCTGGTTGCATATCGGACAAATACATTTCTGTTGTCAGGCGTGCAACATCGTAGGTTTTGTAGAAGTCGTGGATTTGCTGACACAAATCGCGCAGACCCATACGCTCATAGCGCGGATTCGCTTGCGCAAATTCCGGCATGATTCGCCACATCGGCTGGTTCTTGTCGTAATCGTCTTTGAATTGTTGCAGCGCGGCTACCAATGTATTCCAGCGGCCTTTGGTGATGCCGANNAGCATATTGAAATTCGGTGCGAGTTTACCGAAGCCGTGCCAGTTGTCGTCGCTGCGCAGAATCCAGTCTTCGCGGGTGCCAATGCCTTCTTCGGCAAATTCTTCTGGGCCCCAAACCTGGAACCACCAATCCTGGCCCCACTCTTCGTCCACTTTTTTCATCGCGCGACGGAAATCGAGCGCTTCAAAAATCGATTCTTCTACCA
>DQHS01000149.1 GCA_003524365.1 Cellvibrio sp.
TTCCGGTTGAAGTCTGGTATCGCCCACTCTATGAATTTGAGGGCAGCGACGACAGTGAAAATGAACCGGATCAATACGCAGCGATTGTCGATGCGGTGCACGAAATTGAATTGCACGAAAAAACCGGATCAGGTCCGCGCGGTGGCGACATACTGATATTTTTGAGTGGCGAGCGCGAGATTCGCGAGGCCGCAGAAGCGCTGCGCAAAGCACAGTTTGCACATATGGAAGTGATTCCGTTTTACGCGCGGTTAAGCTTGGCCGAGCAGCAAAAAGTATTTGCACCTCATACAGGGCGGCGCATTGTACTGGCGACTAACGTGGCAGAAACCTCGATTACCGTGCCGGGAATTCGCTATGTTATCGATCCTGGTTTTGCACGCATCAGCCGTTATTCGTATCGCACTAAAGTACAGCGCTTACCGATCGAGCCTGTTGCACAGGCTAGCGCTAACCAGCGCAAAGGTCGCTGTGGGCGCGTCGCGGAAGGAATTTGTATTCGCCTCTATAGCGAAGAAGATTTTAATTCGCGCCCGGCATTNNTTTAAATTGCTTGAAGAACTGCATGCAGTGAATTCCAAAAACCAGCTCACGCCGGTTGGCCAGCAACTCAGTAAACTGCCGTTAGATCCACGCCTTGCCCGTATGCTGCTGTCAGCACAAGAGCAGTCATGCGTACGTGAGCTACTAATTATTTCCAGTGCGCTCTCGGTGCAAGATCCACGCGAGCGTCCCGCTGAGAAGCAGCAGGCAGCCGATCAAAGTCATCGCCGTTTTTGGGCGGAGCACACTGACTTCGCCGGTTTTGTAAACCTGTGGGATTATTTTGAAACCCAGCGACAGGAGCTCACGCAAAATCAGTTGCGTAAACTCTGCAAAAAAGAATTCCTTTCCTATTTGCGGCTGCGCGAGTGGCGCGATGTGCATCACCAATTGTGTGTCGCGGTAAAAGACTTGGGTATTCGTGTGAATACCGAGCCGTCTAATTATGAGTCGGTGCACAAAGCATTGTTGACTGGCTTGCTTGGCAACCTGGGTTTTAATCACGAAGAGCGTGAATATCTTGGGGCCCGCAATCGCAAGTTTTCGATATTCCCGGGCTCATCGCTTGCCAAAAAAACACCCAAATGGATTATGGCGGCTGAGCTGATTGAAACCTCTAAATTATTTGCCCATACCGTTGCCAAAATTGAACCCGAATGGGTGATTGCGGCGGCGGAGCATTTGGTGAAGCGCCAGCATTTTGAACCTCATTACGATAGCCGTAGCGGGCAGGTGATGGTGTTTGAAAAAATCACCCTCTATGGTTTGGTGATTGTTGAGAAAAAATCCGTTAGCTACAGCCATATAGATCCGGCGCAATGCCGCGCAGTATTTATTCGCGCAGCCTTAGTAGAAGGCCAGTACGATCAGCATCCCAAACGAAAAAGTTTGCAGAATAAAAATCCCGCAACGGATTTTTTTGCGCATCAACAACAGCTGTTAAAAGAGCTGGAGGATCTGGAATCCAAAGCCCGTCGCCGCGATATTGTGGTTGATGAGCAAGTAATCTTTGATTTCTACAACGAACGTATCCCCGAAAGCATACTAAACCTTGCCAGCTTTGAGGCATGGCGCAAAAAAGCGGAACAGGAGAACCCGAAGCTATTATTCCTTACCCGCGAAGTCTTAATGCGTCACGGTGCGGGTGATATCACCCAAGCACAATTTCCCAATGAATTGGAATGGCGCGGCATGGTATTTCCACTGAGTTACCATTTTGAACCCAATCATGCCTTTGATGGCGTGAGCATTCATGTGCCCATGAGCGTGTTACATCAAGTGCCGGAGCAGCGTCTTGAATGGTTGGTGCCGGGCATGCTGCGCGAAAAATGCGTCGGCCTGATTAAATCCCTCCCTAAAAATTTGCGCAAACATTTTGTCCCGGTACCCGATGTGGTAGATAAAATTCTTGCAACTCTATCGCCCGACAATAAGCCATTAACAGAAGCCTTGGGATTACAATTAAAGCGGCTGACCGGTGTGGATGTATCCAAAGAAGCCTGGCTCGAAACCAGTGTGGATGATTATTACCGGTTTAATATTCANNGCCGCAACCAATATTGAACGCGATGGCATAGTTGCTTGGGATTTTGATGGCCTGCCGCAAGCGATTCAATTACCGCGTGGTGGGATCAGTATTCGCGCTTATCCAGCATTGGTTGATAAGCAGTCCTCGGTTGCACTGCAGGTGTTGGACAATCCACTGCAAGCATTGGATTTAACCCAGCGTGGCCTCGCGCGTTTAGTCTATTTATCGCTGACGCAAACCGTTAAATATTTGCAGAAGGAATTATTAAAAGGGCAGGAAGTTGCATTGACACTGGCGGGTATAGGCAACCGCGAACAAGTGGCTGACGATTTAATTATGGCGGCAATCAAACAACTTGCGGTACCTGATCAACAAGATTTGCCGCGCACTAGAGTTGCATTTGACGAGCGCGTTAATCTTATCAAAGAAAAATTAATCGCCCACGCACAAGATTTAGCGAACCATCTCGTTAGCAGTTTGAAATTATTGGTGGATGTTAAAAAACAATTAAAGCAACAAAAAAATATGTTGATGTTGGCGTTTACAATTAGCGATATCAATCAACAATTAACGCAGTTGTTTTATCCCGGGTTAGTGTATAAAACCCCAGCGCTGTGGCTGCAGCAATATCCGAAATATATGCGCGGCATCCAACAGCGCTTGGAGAAAGCGGCGCTTAATCCACAGAAAGATAAGCTTCAGCTCGCGGAAGTTGCACCTCATTGGCAGCGGTTGGTGGATTATCTGGCTAAAGAGGGTGAATATCGTTTGGTGCAGAATATGGCACTGATGGATTACCGCTGGTGGATTGAAGAGTTGCGTATTTCGCTCTTTGCACAAACCCTCAAAACCCAGGTTCCAGTCTCCGATAAACGCATGGACAAACAGTGGGAGCAGGCGATGCTGGATGCCCAAGGTTAAAAATTGTTGTGGGTCTGTAACAAATCCAACCGCCCCGAGTCTATCCAGTAACCATTTGGCCGCTGGCTGTCAGCACTCCCGCAAATTTGGGTGCGCTAGCTAGCTCTACTGCCTTGGCTATGCTAGTTTTCTCTTGGCCTGAACAGCCCCTAACAATACACAACACGCTGGAGTTTCTTATGAATAACAAAATTTCTTCTATGTCTGCTTTAATCGGTGCTGCTTTCGTAGCATCGGCCGCTTTGGCTCCAATGGCGTCAGCGGCTGACGCTACTTTTACTGCCACCTCACTCAGTGCGGGTTACACCCTGGCCGATAACTCGGATAAATCTGACGCTGAGCATAAATGCGGTGAAGCTAAATGCGGTGCCGATAAAAAAGCCGAAGGTGAGGGCAAGTGCGGCGAAGGTAAATGTGGTGCAGATAAAAAAGCCGAAGGTGAGGGAAAATGCGGTGAAGGTAAGTGTGGTGCAGATAAAAAAGCTGCAGGCGAAGGCAAATGCGGTGAAGGCAAATGTGGTGCCGACAAAAAAGATGCTAAAGAAGAGAAAAAAGCTGAATAATGTCAGCGCATTCTAAGGTGGATTATTCTGCTGCAATTACCGGCGCGGGTTTAGGCCTGCGCCGGACCATGTTAAATACCCTTGAAGAATCCTCGCCAGACGATATTCATTTTATGGAGGTGGCGCCGGAAAATTGGATCAATGTTGGCGGTCGCCTCGGTAAAAAATTCCGCGCTTATACTGAGCGGTTTCCGTTTGTTTGCCATGGCTTATCCCTCTCAATTGGTTCGCCCGCGCCCCTAAATACCGATTTATTACACGCAATAAAAAAACTGATGCAGGAACACGGCATTCGTTATTACAGCGAACATTTAAGTTATTGCAGCGATGAAGGGCAACTCTACGATTTATTGCCAATTCCCTTTACCGAAGAAGCCGTCGATTATGTCGCCGCACGAATTCAGCAAGCGCAGGATATTCTCGGCCAGCGCATCGCGATTGAAAATTCCTCTTATTACTGCGCACCACAGCAGGAAATGACGGAGAGCGAATTTATCAATGCCGTCATAAAAAAAGCAGACTGCGCACTCTTGCTTGATGTGAATAATATTTACGTCAACAGCATTAATCACAATTACGATCCCTACAAATTTCTCGCCAGTTTGCCTGGTGAGCGCACGGCGTATATTCACATCGCTGGCCACTATAACGAAGCTGATGATCTACGAGTGGATACCCATGGTGCACCGGTAATTGCGTCGGTGTGGGATTTGCTCGATAAAACCTATGAGTTGTTTGGTGTAAAGCCGACTTTGCTGGAACGGGATTTTAATATTCCACCGCTGCTGGAATTGATGGCGGAGTTGGATGAAATCAAAAAACGCCAACGCTCGTCTTTGCCAATCAATGCTCGTTTTGGGTGATAGCGTGATGAAATCGTTTCAGGAAACCCAGCTGGCATTTGCCAAACATTTACGTGCTCCGGATCACTATCCTGCGCCAGTGGACATGGATGACAGGCGCATGGGGATTTATCGCGAATTAATTTACAACAACATTGAAAACTTTATCGCCAATGTATTTCCTGTCTTGCGTTCGCTACTCAATGATGAGCATTGGCATTTAATGGTGCGCGATTTTATTCAGCGTCATCACTGCCAAACGCCGTATTTTTTGGAAATCAGTGAAGAGTTTTTGCAGTATCTAATGCAAGAGCGTGGCCTATGCGAGGGCGATCCGGCATTTTTGCTTGAGCTCGCGCATTACGAGTGGATTGAATTGGCACTGGATGTGAGTGAGGCGAGTATTCCGTTAGCCTCCAGGTATCAGGTAGCGCCCTTGTTATCCAAGCCGCGGGTTTCACCTTTGGCAATGTGTTTAAGCTATCAATACCCCGTACATAAAATCTCCCCTCGCTACCAACCCTCGGTACCAGAACCTACACAACTAGTTGTCTATCGCAACCGTGACGACAAAGTGCGTTTCATGGCAGTGAATGCCATGACACTGCGTCTACTGTATTTACTGCAAACGAACACTCAGGCAAACCTTGGAGATCAGCTTCATCTAATTGCAGCGGAGTTGCAGCATAATCACCCGGAGTCTCTGTTTGACGAGGCTCAGTCTTTAGTGGAAGAGCTGTTCAAGCTGGATATTATTAGCCATTTTGATTAACGGATTCCCTCAACTACACTTTCATGGGTGAATTTTTCATCCGTTTGGTTATCAAAAGCGCAAAATTAGTGCAAAAAGTTTGATCTTTCGCACCAAAACGACGTTTAATCACAAAAACCAGATCATTTTCTTTATATAATCCGCTCGCGACATCCGAGCTGTCATTTTACTGCAATTAAATTGTCATGAAGTGGCAATGCTCATGAAACATAAATGTCATTATTTTAAATATACCTGACTCTCGGTGTTCAGGGTCTGAACGCCAAAAAACACACACATCCAGGAGACGACTCCATGAAAAAAACATTATTGGCCGTTGCATTAGCCGCTTTTTTCCCAGTTACCGCTTTTGCCGACGTAGTTGTTTACGGCAAGGCAAACGTTTCTCTGCAAAATGCAGATGAAGCAGCCATGGACGATAGCCGCGTTGAGCTTGTTAGCAATGCTTCACGTATTGGTTTGAAAGGTGGTGAGGAAATCAATTCCAGTTTGAAAGTGATCTATCAGTTTGAATATCAAACCGAAGTAGATGACGGAACCAATGGTTCACAAACTATCGCGCAACGTAATATTTATCTGGGGCTTCAGGGTTCTGCCGGTACCATCATGGGCGGTCATTTCGATACCCCTACTAAAGTTGCACAAGAAAAAGTGGATTTGTTCAACGATCTTGAAGGCGATATCACCCAAATTTTTAAAGGTGAAATTCGTGCAAGCAATATTGTTCAGTACACAACGCCAGCTTTTGGTGGCGGTTTTTCTGGTTCTGTTGCTTATGTATCTGAAGAAAACGACGGCACTTTTAAACAATCAGGTACACCTACTAATGGCACGTCACTGTCCTTTGGCTACACTAGCGCAGCGTTTTATGCAGGTATCGCTGCCGATCAGGATGTGGAGGCCGATGGTGTAGATTTGCTGCGTGCCGTTGCTCGCGTTACTCTGGGTTCTGTACAGTTGGGTGCTTTGTTTGAACAGTACGAGAATGACAACACCGGAGCAGACGAAGATGGCGCATTGGTATCTGCGCTTTGGAATTTGACTGACAAGTGGGCTTTGAAAGGCCAATATGGTCAATCTGATGTAAAAATGGCTGATGGTGAAACCGCAAGTATTGGTCTGGATTATAAAATGACCAAAAATGCTACATTGTTCTCTTACGCAACAACTGTTGAGAACGAACTCGTTGCTGTAGCGGGCGAGCGTGATGATACTTACGTTGGCGCTGGTATCGATTTCAAGTTCTAATTTATAATTTGAATTGGATCTTGCTTACAAAGGGTGCTTATGCACCCTTTGTTGTTTTTGATCTATTGTTGTGCGAATACTTATACATTTTATGGGAGAAATCGATGAAACTCTTAGCGGTATTATGGTTAGGTTTGTGCGTTGCGACTCCTGTATTCGCCGACGATAATTGCGAGGCCGCGGTAGATGCGGCAGATTCAATGAATGTCAATCAAGATGATTGTGATTACAGCGATAAAGGTCTAAACGGATTTTTACAGAAAGCCTTTAAAAAGGGCAGTGAAGGTGCGGTGTTGGAAACGGGAACAAAAAACTCTGTCGATGAAGAAAAATTGGCAGTATCGATAGCTACAGAGGAAACGAAAAAAGATATCCCGACAGCAGAATCTTTTTCACTCAGTGTTGAAGTCGATCAGTGGGCTAGCGTCACTCTGGCTCGCGCACAGTTATTGCCAAAAGCCATGGAGCGATGCGACAAAGGTTTTTCTTTGGAGCGTGAACATTACCGCCCCTTAGCGATGGGGCGAATTGCGTTGAGCATAGAATTTATTTGTCATGAGTAATATTTATCATTTATGACTAAATAAAAAAAGCCGCAACATTTTGCGGCTTTTTTATTTAGCACAGAAAAATAGTCGTTATTTTTTATAGTTAACGACGGCGATGTAGTGCATTGCAGTAGGTGTGTCTTGTACAAATCCAGGAATAAATTTCGATTTTTTCAGTGAGCTTTCAATACTTGCTGCATCCGCTTGTTTGCGCAGTGCGGCTTCAATTGTGCTGACTGTTTCAACTTTGCCGTTGGCTTCAACGTTGGCCATTACGCGAGTCATTTTTCCTTCAGCGAAAAATAATTTTCCATCGCCGCGTTCTTTAGTCGAGTAGTTAGCATACCAGTCACTGGTATCCAAACGCTCTTGCGGTGCGTAGTAGTGAGTGCCGTACTTCGCTTGCAGGGTTCCCAAATTGGGCAGTAATACAATCGGCGCCTGAGTGCCGGCGAGTGAATAGACTACACGCATTTGCATTCTCACCGGGACTGCTTTGCCATCAATTGTCGCTGGCGTAAAGGTCGCTGATTTGAGTGCTGATTCGGTCACTGTTTGCATAGATACCAGCGGGCTACTTTCATAGCAGTTGACGGCATTTACATTGCCGGTGCTCATTACATCAGCTTGGCAATAAACCGCTACGGTTTTTACACCTTCGCCAAAAGAAGTTGGCAGGGTGATTTGTTTGCTCAAGGTTTCTTCGGCGTTGCCGAACTTTGCCGGAGTATAAGCCGCTGCGTAACTCGCAATTGGTGCAATAGCCGCTAGCATTACCAGTGAGCGAATTGTTTTTTGTAGGAAATTTTTAGTCATAATATGCTCCTCGTGAATCATTAAACGGCTATCTGCACCCTTATGGGTCATTGATCTCCGGCTTCATTGTTAGATTAGCACTCGACTTATCACACCAATGTGAATAGTTTGTGACAATTTCGGCTTTAAGTAGAAAAAATATAGGAATTTTTTGTTATTTATTGATTTCTATTCCCAAATTCTTATTTTTAAGTACTGTAATTGTTATTTGGGTTTTATTTGGTGCTGGCAGCATGTTTTTTATGCACACAAAAAAGCCACCCGAAGGTGGCTTTAGGCTATCTGGTAATCAAGCTGTAAACTGCGCCCCGTATGATAAAAAATTAATTTTTCGGGCTTGAAGCTCTGAGGTCATGCTAATTACCGTGAGCATGTAATAACCCGATTGGGAAGAGAGCGAGACCGCTCAATGCTTCTGCAGATGAGTGAGTCGAAATCCTGTCATTAAATTGTACTAGCTCAGACTTGATCTGACAGTTACCGGTTTTTACAGGTGTCTGTCAGATTAGATTTGAGCTAAATTTTTCTCCGCCCCAATCCGTTTTCCATCAAGCAATGTTTCCAGTGGTGTTCGACCGCAGCATATCCCCGATGGGTTCGCTCATTGTAAGTGTTTAATCATCCTCAGCTAGCCGTACAACATAAGGCATGAAATCTTCTAGCGCATCATCCGCATTGCGTTTGGGGATTTCTGTTAGCAAATACTCAATATACTTCATCGGATTTAAATGGTTGGCTTTTGCCATTTACAGAAGCGCGCTGGCTTTGTTGCACTGCTGGTATGGAGGTCGGCTGGAGACTTTAGATGGGTTGCAAACCCGTTCATTTATAGTGCTTTTGTAGCGGAAGTTTTTGTTTAGTCGGACTTTTTCATTAAGCACAAAAAAGCCACCCGAAGGTGGCTTGATTGTGCATCCAGACTGAGACGGTGAAAGGTGATGTAAAGCTGCCCTTTATCTAGTTGTCTCTGTTCTCTAGTATCTACATTCCTTAAAAATTGTATTTCACATCCAAACTTAAACTGGTTCCTACCTCTTGTTCGATAATAGTGACATCCACACCTTCCGAGTTGATTTGCGTGAAGGTGCGTTTCTCATCAAGAATGTTGCCTATTTTCACCTTGGTGGTGAAGTTTTCCGTTGGGAAGAACGAGTAAACAATATCGAGCGAGTTGAATGGCTGTTCAAATGCGTCTTCATGGCCATTGTTGTTGGAGGCATAGAATACACGCTCACCAAAGAGGTTGTACGCTAGCGACACGGTATGCATCCCATCATCCGAATCAAAGCCTAATTGGCCATTGAATACGTAATCAGATTGCCCGGTCATTTTGCGTTTGATATTAGTAAATCCAAGACCGTCGGGTGAAACAATTTCTGAATCTGTTAGCGTCAAGTTACCGGTCACAAAGAATCCGGCCCCGATTTCTTTTAAGCCCTCAAACTCCAGTCCTGTCATCTCGCCTGAAACAGCGTTGTAGAAAGTCAACAAAACTGATTCGTCTGAGCCTGGCACACGGCTTTGTTCTATGGGGTTTATAATGTCTTTATAGAACAATGAAATAGTAAAGTTATCGCCATTGTCATACAGCCATTCGGTGCGCAAATCAAAATGATCAATATCAGAGCTTTCGAGTAGAGGATTACCCTGTACCAAAGTGTCTAATTCAGGATCAACGTAATAGATCTCGGAAACTTCTCTCAGGTCAGGGCGCACAAGGGTTTTTGCAAAGCTGGCGCGCACTTGAAAATCTTCAGCACCCAAGAATCCATTATTCATATAGGTAACAGCCAAAGATGGGTACCAGCCGTCATCGCGAATGGCTAGCTTCTGATCTTCTTTGCTTAGGTCAGCAATTACTTTATTAAGAGATTCGCCCGTGTAATCGAGTAGATCTACTGGTAAAAGCGCTTGCCTAAATTCTTCGTAACGAGCACCACCGGTAATCCGTAGCGTTTCATTCCAAGTGAAATCAAACATACCGTAAGCCGCATCAGTCATTTGCGCGGCAACATAACTTTCGGTGCCCAAACCGCCACCTACGGTAAATTCAAAGGGATAATTCAGGTTTAAAACATTCGCATCGCTAAATACGCTGCCGGGTGTGCCTTTGAGGATGTTGTTGCTCACACCAATTGCGTTGATATTAGCGGTATAGCCGTAATATTCCCGAACTTTGTCGTTGTAGCTGTAACCCCCAGAAAAGGTGATTTCATTATTGCCAAACAGCAGGGGAATGGCGATATCCATACCATAGCTTTCAACATCGTCTACGAGGGTCAGGAAGGAAAAACTGGCCGCCGATGAGGTTGCTAAAATTTGTGTATCAATTATTTCGCCGGTTGCCGGGTTAAAGTTAGTAACACCTTTGGCAGACGATTTCCCTGGGATGTCGGTTTCCACGGTGGAGTCAGAATAGATCCAGTCGATATTAATATCACCCAGAGTGTTGCCGCTGAGTTGATCAAACTTGTGATCGCCAATTAGCTGCACTACCTCCAAGCTGCGTTGCTCATAACGAGTGCTGTAATCAATCGTTTGGCGTCCATCGGCTGCACTATTGTTGGCGTCTTGACCAATTTCGATTTGAGCTTCATCTTCAGTAAGATCAATTTTAAAAGCATTAAAATCAAGATTGTGCATGTCTTGATAATTTATGCCCATGTTCAATGAGAGGAGCTCACGTGTTTCTTCGATTGTTCGCTCAACAGTAGAATAATTATCTTCAGGATTGCCGATTTCTTGATTTTTTTGATTTTTGTTGCGCACTTCCTGATCGTAAGATCCGTTGATCAACGCACCAAAAGTCCAATCGTCACTAATAGCNNCCTTGCATCTAACGGGATCGATTTTTTTTCTATATCCATGTCGCGATTTAAGCTGGTAATTAATTCGCGGTTTATCATGCGCGCTTGAGTTAACTGCTCTGCTGTCGGCGAGCCACCATCTGTATCAAGAATAGCGGCAATACCATTCTCGTTTACTCGACCACGATAGGTGTCGAGCGCAGTATCGATCATGCTTGGCAGGCCATCACTGTTTCTGCTACCTGCGGAACTTAAGCCGTCGTCCGAGCCGTTGCTATTCATGCCGGTACCGACGGAGAGCTCTAGCACAAATTCATCGGGAATGCTTTTAGTGCGTATTTCGACGTTGCCGCCGCCAAAATGAGCAGGTAAGTCGGGCGAGTATGATTTTTGTACTTTGAGTGTGCGTACGATCGAGGTAGGGATTACATCTAGTGGCAGTACATTACGAGTTAATTCCGGTGAGGGTACTGCAGCGCCATTCAGAGAAACAGTGGAGTAACGTTCACCTAAGCCGCGCACGTAAACATATTGGTTACCGACCAGAGTGACACCTGGTACACGCAACAACGCAGCTGCAACGTTGGAGTCGCCCACACGAGAAATTTGATCGGCCCCCAAAATATCGGCTGAGAAGGGTTCTTCGAAGCGTTGGTCAACTACTGATTGCGCACCGCTCATCAAGCGGCCGGTTACTAGCATCTCTTCCAAGACCGGTGCATCAATTACTGGTGCGGGAATTTCAATGGGTTCGTTTTGCGCCACTGCGTTAAATGATAGTGTAGTGGCGGCAATCGCTAAAAAAAGTTTGCGACGATTAAAAGTATTTTTTTGCATGATCTTGACCTTTCAATGCGGTTGATCCGAACATAGTGGGCGTAACAACAGAAGGCTTTAAGCAGAGAGGCGCCCTCAGGCGCCTCTCTTTATTGCCAGCAACCTTGCGGTTTAAACCGGTAATTAGTTGCTTAATCCAACAGTCCAGCCTGCAGTCCAATCATTTCCAGCTTTTACTGCACCGATAAAATCAACTTGNNTTCCAGCGCTACCTAAAGCCGGTACTGCACCAGCAGCAAAGTTATCGTTCAAGCGAGTTACATCAAACACCGACATTGGAATGGCGGTGCCATTGCCGTCGGCAAAAGCAGCAGCGGTGATGTAAGCGCGTTTGTTGGTGGTCAAGCCATCCAATATTGTCACCGGCAAAGTACCTGTTACAGTTCCATCTACAACTACGTTGTTGGCATTAGGCGCAGTGGCCAACCAGTTAGCAAAAGAGAAATCGCTGTTTTCTGGTTTAAATGTTTGTTTCAGGGTTTCGGTACAAGCAATTAAGTTACTTGCTGCGATAGACCAGCCTGCTTTTGCGTATGCGATAGTTTGCGGGCCAGTTGAATCGGTAATTTCCAAGCACTCGTTGGATGCCATACCGTCCGCACTTGAGGTTACAATTGAGTTGTACATTTCAAAGATGGCACCTTCACGGAATATAGGGCCTTCTGAGTCGCCTTTGGATGATGGATGGTCGCCTTTGCCAGAGTCCACGTTCGAAGTGACGCAGGTCATGTTAGAAATGCGACCTTTGGTCAGAGGGGCGAGGTCGTCAGCACGACTACCACCAGCATTATCGGCTTCTACGCAAGTGTTGCCGCCTGAAGTTGCTAAAGAAATTGCAAACTGAATGCTGCCAACCCAGCCTTCTGAGAAGTCAAAGGTGTCATCACCTACGTTCACACCTACAACGTATTTCAGATCAACTGCACCGCCGAACATTTCAAAACCGTCGTCTTGAGTAGTGTAGGTTTGTACGTATTCAATGCGGGTGCCAGAGCCAACACCGTTCAGTGTCAGACCATTCAATTCGCTGCCTTCAACTACTTCGTAACCAGCGTGTTTGATTACTACGTAACGCAAGCTGCCTGAATTTTCAGCATTGTTGTTTCCGCCGTAACTTGCCGGGCGACCTTCGGCAACGACGTGACAGTTATGAGGATTAACACCGCTTGGTTGGCGTTGAGTATCGTCACACTTGTTGGTCAGGCCATTACCATTGATTTGAACACCACCCCAAAGACCGCGATCCGCTTCAGTTCCAGCGTTATCACGCAGATCTGCAACTGCGCTGAATACGATTGGCTTGGCAGCAGTACCTTCAGCTACGATACGTGAGCCGCGAGCGATACGAACATAGTCTTCAGATGCAGAGAAAGCGAGTTTTGAGCCTGCTTCAATGGTCAGGGTTGGGCCTTCGCCATCTTGTGGAACTTTTACGCCAGACGCTGCGGCAGAAGAGTTAACATCTTCACCAACAAACAGACTATCTTCAAAAATATGCAGGCCGTTGTTAGCCAGAGCAGGGATAAACAGATCTTCGGTCAATGGGCGAGAATCACTCACAAAACTGGCGCTATAAGTACAGTTGCCTGAAGCGAAAATACCTTGGAATTTTTGACCAGCGGCGGTGTAGTTCGCGCAAGGGTTAACAGTTGGCTCAGTCGCTGGTGGGTTGGTAATGTTGGTAGTTGTGTCACCAACTGATGTGCTAGGGTTAAGTTTGATGTCGCCACCACCACAAGCTGCCAGGGTTGCTGCCAACACATTTAATGCAAAAATGTTTTTCAGTTTCATGAGGTCACTCTCTCTTCTCGGTTTCACAAGGGGTGTAAGGAAAATGTGAACGCAGTGCTGTTTCGCGTTTGTGGCGCTATCTTCAGTGACAAATGTGAAATTTAAACGACAGATTTATGAAAGATTTGTTGCGGTAATGTGTCTTTAATATTTCAGCCGGCGGCGGAAACTCTTGTCGGGCGGGTCCATCGGTGATGGATTGAATTGTTGCAATTTGTAACTGAAGGGGTCGAGTTGCACCGATTTGGGTTGTTGAACCCAGACTGATTCGCTAAAGTGGCGCTTCTGCAGGGCGTTACTTTATGAAACGCTTTAACCGCGCTTTTGCTGCGCATCAGGGACTTTATGAAATCCATTCTTAAGCCGTTGCTCACTCTTCTCTCACTTGGTTTTGCTGTCCCCTATATCAGCCTGGCGCAATCAGAGCAGAAGATCGACCCTTGGCAGGGTTTCAACCGCGCAATGTTTACCTTTAATGATGCGGTTGATCGTTGGACGCTCAAGCCATTGGCGAAAACCTACAAGTTTGTTATGCCTGACCCATTGGAAGTTGGCGTCAGCAACATTTTCAGTAATGTTATGGAAGTCCCCAGTACTATCAACGGTGTGTTGCAGGGGGATTTGAAAGGTGCCGCACACGATACGGGCCGTTTGCTGGTGAATACTACCCTCGGTATAGGCGGTTTGCTGGATGTTGCCCAGTACATGAATTTACCTGAAGATACCCCTGAAGATTTTGGCCAGACCCTTGCGGTTTGGGGGGTAGGGCAAGGTCCTTATCTGGTGTTGCCCCTCTTAGGGCCGAGCACGGTACGAGATGGTTTCGGCAAACCGGTCGATTATTACACCAATCCCACAACGTATATCGATCATGTACGCACCGATAACACGGTGATGGCCTCTTCATTAATTAGCTCCCGCGCGAGGCTACTGGATTTGGAGAATGGTATTACCGGTGATCGCTATGTTTTTATTCGCGATGTCTACTTGCAGCGCCGCGACTACTTAATCAATAACGGCGAAGTCGAGGATGATTTCGGTACAGAAGATTTTGATGAAGAGAGTTTTGAGGGGGAGTTTTAACCGGACGGCTACTGCAGAGTAGCCGTTTTTGTATGAGGCAGCGGTGCGAACGCGTTGTCTCAGGGCAGGATTTGAAGTATTTCTAACCCTATTACATAACTACCTGCATCATTGGTGGTTACCCGCGCTACCTTTGCTTTCGCCTTTAAGGTCGGGCTGTGGCCATGATCAGAAGAAACCTCCACCTCCGCCTCGGTACCAACATCGAGACTTTTTTTAGTCTCGACCTGCAGTCCACCGCCGCTTAAATCCAAACACAAACCTTCGATAACTTCCTCTGCGGCTGCCAGTTTGGCGCTCAAGGGGGCACCAATTTTCATGCGGATGAAATCGCGCTTTTCGCTGTAAGGTTTATCGTTAATCCCCATAGCTTGTTCCTCGTTATTGGTTGTTGTGCTTGTTATTGATACTTACAGTTTGTGTGACCTGCGCAAGGCAGAGATCCTACTGGTTGTGGTGCCGGTCTAACCTAAACACAACTGAGTGTAGCACAGCCCCCCGAATAGCTAGAATTCAGTAAACTGATTTCTACATGCTAATTCTTGTACAAACTGGAAGCGAAAAAAAACCGCACGGGGTGCGGTTTTTTATATCTATTGGTTTTGACTCTGTGCAATTAACGCTCAAGATGCTGAAGCTTGCCAGGTACGCCATCCCACTCGGCTGCATCAGCCGGAGCATCTTTAATCTCGGTGATGTTAGGCCAAACCTGAGCCAATTCGGCGTTCAGTTCTAAAAATACCGCTTGGTCATCGGGCAATTCGTCTTCAGAGAAGATGGCGCCAACCGGGCACTCAGGCTCGCACAGTGCACAGTCAATACACTCGTCCGGGTGAATTACCAGAAAATTGGGGCCTTCGTAGAAGCAATCAACCGGGCAGACTTCGACGCAGTCTGTGTGCTTACATTTGATGCAATTTTCCCCAACTACAAAAGTCATAGGAGACTCCCACAAGTAACAGAATTCGATAGTCAATGCGCCAG
>DQHS01000061.1 GCA_003524365.1 Cellvibrio sp.
TATTTTTTAAATTATTTTTATCGATAAGCTGGTGTAAACGTTTACAAATTAATGATTCAATAAATGTAAACGTTTACATATGCATAAGTGGGAAAAAAATACTCAAAAACGACTTTTTGTGGCATTTTTTTAGGGTGTATGTTGATTTTATTCAACATGACATACAGAATGTTTTTCACTCTATATGAGGATATTCATCTCTTTTTGGCTTGGCCGTTCGTGTTTAGGCGCCAGCCGCGAGGGGAAAGCACAGACCTCCAACCACTAATCAATAAAAAGTCACATCAGTGGCAGACAATACGAGAGCTAATAACGGTGACAGACTTATCCCTTTCCAAGCCAGGCCGCCGCGCCTTTGTAGCGACCACTTTCGGTGGCATTGTGAGCTGCAGCGCGCTGGGTGCTTTGTCAGGCTGCACCAACTCCACCAAAACAACTTTAGCATCAGCGCCTGCAACCGCCACCTGGGCGATGGCGGAGCAAATTCGCCAACAGGTTAAGCCGCCGCAATTCCCTGACCGTACCTTCGATGTGCGCGACTTTGGCGCCAAGTCCGGTGGGCAACATAACAATTCCAAGGCCTTCGCAGCGGCGATCAGTGCCTGCCATAAGGCGGGTGGCGGGAAAGTATTGGTCACGGAGGGGCGCTATCTGTGCGGCCCTATTCACCTTTTATCTAACGTAAATCTGCATATCACTAAAGGCGCGACTATCGCCTTTCTTACTGATCCCCAAGCTTACTTGCCTGCGGTATTCACCCGCTGGGAAGGTATGGAGATCATGGGTTACTCGCCGCTGATTTACGCGTTCGGCCAAACCAATATCGGTATTTCGGGTGAAGGTACTGTTGATGGCCAAGCCAACCGCACCACTTGGTGGCCCTGGAAAGGCAACAACTTCAGCAGCGTTGATTGGGGTATGCCTGGTGTACCGACCCAAACAGCAGCACGCAATAAACTGATGCAGGATATGGAAAATAATGTGCCGGTAGCCGAGCGCATTTATGCCGACGGCTCTTATCTGCGCCCGGTATTTATCCAGCCTTACCAGTGCACCAACGTACTAATAGAAGGCATCACTATCACCAACGCACCTTTCTGGCTGATGAATCCTGTGCGCTGCGAAAACGTCACAATCGATGCCGTTACCTTTGCCAGCCTCGGCCCCAACTCCGATGGCTGCGATCCTGAGTCCTGCAAAAATGTGGTGATCAAGAATTGCTTTTTTGACACGGGCGACGATTGCATCGCGATTAAATCCGGCCGCAATGCTGATGGACGTCGTTTAAATATTCCCTCAGAAAATATTCTGATCAGTAATTGCAAAATGCGCAGCGGGCATGGCGGTGTTGTGATTGGCAGTGAAATTTCTGGCGGTGTGCGCAACGTATTTGTTGAAAGTTGCGAGATGAGCAGCCCGGATCTGGATCGCGGCATTCGCATCAAAACCAATTCTGTGCGCGGCGGTTTGATTGAAAATTTATTTGTGCGCGATGTCACCATCGGTGAGGTGCATACCGCAATCGTAATCGATTTTGATTATGAAGAAGGTGATGCCGGAAAATTTACGCCAACTGTACGCAATATCGATATTCGCAATCTTACTTGCCAAAAAGCCAAACAGGTTTTTCAGGTGCGCGGCTACAAACGCTCACCTATTCAAAACTTGCACTTGAATAATTGCCACTTCAAAGAAGTGGCCGAGATTGGCGTGCTGGAACAGCTGGATAATTTCACCGCCACCGACGTAACTATCAAAGGTGTGGAGTTTAAGGTTTGATTAAGTGCCACTACTTAAGTCAAAAGAGAATTCTTGTCTTTATTGATACAGCGAATTGAAATATTAAAAAAATTTTAATGGCGACTAACTCATGTGACCACCATGAAAACCGCCATTAATCGACTAAGCTCAAAAAAGTCGGTTACTACAGGTTACAAATTACAACGGGTTTTCCGCTGCAGTTGCGCGAAAAGTCTGTGATGTTTGTGAAAAACGTGCTCGCCACCGCCGCGTTGTTATTGCGGTGAACAGCGCCAGCTCCGTTAGCTCAAATGTAATTAATCACAATAAAAGATGGGGAATAGCTATGAGAAAATTCAAATTCAATCCGCTCGTGTTAGCCATGGCAGTCTGCACGCTGCCGATTGGTGCTTATGCGCAAGACACTGGCGATAATACGGTGGAAGAAGTGCTCGTCACCGGCAGCTTTCGTGATAGTTTGCAGAATGCGATGAACATTAAAAGAAATCAAAGCGGCTTCGTAGATGCAATCGTGGCATCCGATATCGCTGAATTTCCAGATAACAATCTCGCTGAATCATTACAGCGTGTACCGGGTGTTGCTATTACCCGCGTAGGGGGTGAAGGTAAAAATATTAGCGTTCGGGGTCTAGGCCCTCTTTTCACACGCGTTCGTGTGAACGGCATGGAATCTGTCTCTACTACCGGCGGAACAGATGCAGCCAATGGCAATAACCGCAACCGCAGTTTTGACTTTAACACCTTCTCATCTGACCTGTTCAGCTCACTCACAGTGCGCAAAACAGGCTCTGCCGATGTACAGGAAGGCTCATTGGGAGCAACTGTTGATTTAAAAGCTGCGCAACCTTTTGACTATGATGGTTTTGTATTCACTGCTTCCGGACAATTGGGCTACAACGACTTGTCGGAAAAAACCAACCCGGCGACATCATTTCTTGTAAGTAACATTTTTGCTGACGGAAAAGTAGGTGCTCTCTTTTCGTTGTCCTATGCAGAGCGTTCGGTACAGGACGAAGGTGCAAGTACCGTTCGCTGGACTCAAAGTGCTGCACAGCGTTTTGGTCAGATAGAGGGAGTAGCCCAAACTGACGCAAGCCATCCTGCTAACGCCGCCTTCCGCCCACGTATTCCACGTTACGATTCATTCAAGCATGAAATCGAACGTCTGGGCGCAAGCACCTCTATTCAATTTCGCCCTACAGATGTTTCAGAAATAAGCTTGGATGTGTTGTATAGCGAGCACGATGCTACGCGTCAGGAAGTTTTTATGCAGGGTTCACTGAACCCGGGCCGCAATTCGGTCACCAACGTCGTTGATTACGAAATTCGTGATAACACACTGATTTATGCACAACTGGAAAATGCTCGTCTAATTACCGAAAACAGATACGATGAATTGAACACCGAATTTGTTCAATATACCTTGTCAGGCAAACATGAATTCAGTGATCGCTTCCGCATTGATGCAATGCTGGGGCACAGTGAATCAGATTTTACAAATCCGATCCAAAACACGCTGATGATGCTCGCTAACGGTGTGGACTTTACTTATGACTATCGCAAAGGCGGCACTGGTGTTTTGACCTTTGGCGATACCGCTTATAGCGCTAGCACATGGGGTAACCCAACATCTGCAACTGATCAAACTTATGCAGCAGTGCGTAACCGCCCACAAAGCTCGCTGAATGAATACGACACAGCTCAATTTAATCTGGCATTTGATCTCACTGAAAATTTGACGTTTAAAGCAGGCGTTGAATCGCGCAAATTCTCAATGGCAACTGATCAATTTGTACCAGCAGCAGGTGAAGGTGCGCGCAGTATTGACCTGCACTCCAATCCGGATTTTATTATTGAATATGATTCTGGTTTGGGTGATGGTCGCTCTTGGCTGGTTCCTAATAGAGCATTAATCATGGAAGAGTACGGCTTCTTTGATTCGCCTATGAATCCAAACTACGGTAGCACTTGGAATGTTGAAGAGGATACTTTGGGCTATTTTGCGCAAGTAGACTTTAATGTAGATATTGGCACAGTTAATGTGCGTGGTGATATTGGTGTTCGTAACTTCACTACTGACCAAACCTCAAGTGGCTGGTCAAATGCTAACAATGCGGCACGCGCATTCACCACAGTCGAGCACGATTATTCTGACACATTGCCGTCCCTCAATTTGACCGCCGAACCTTTTGAAGATTTTCTGGTTCGTTTTAGCTATTCCGAAGGTATTTCTCGTCCGGGCTTATTACAGATTACCCCGGTTGTGAGCACCTCAGTGGCAGGGACTAACAAAACAGTTACCGGTAATAACCCCTTTCTGGAGCCAACCAAAGCCAAGAGCTATGACTTGGGCTTTGAGTGGTATTTTGCAGAAGAGAGCATGATTAGTTTGACCTTGTTCCAAAAGGATATCGAAAGTCATATCCAAACAATTAGAACTACGCCAATTTTCACGGAGATTGGTTTGCCAGTGCAGCTGGTTATCGATGCTTGTAATGTACAAGGGGCGTCTTTAGGTGGCTACGGCCCCGCCTGCAACGAAAATGAACAGTGGAACTATTCTGTTGCAGCTAATGGCCCCGGTGGTGATTTGGATGGCTTTGAAATTAGCTATCAACAACCTTTCACTTTCTTACCCGGTATTTTCAGCAACTTCGGCTTCATTGGTTCATATACCAGTGTAGATTCTGATTTGGCTTATCTGAATACTGATGGTGAGGTCACAGCTATACTTCCGCTCGTAGACCTGTCTGACGAATCATCAAGTGCTACCTTGTATTACGAAGACGATAAATTCAGCGGTCGTGTCTCCGTTGCAACTCGGAGTGGATATCTGACAACGCCTGTCGGCCGCGATGGTAATGAGATGGAGGGTACTGAAGGCACTACCAACGTCGACGCCTCTTTCGGCTATCAATTGAATGATAATGTGAAGTTTACTTTTGAAGCACTGAATCTTACCGAAGAAGTGGATGATCAATGGGTTGGCAGTGAAAATGACAGACGTCTCTCTTACTACCACACCACTGGCCGTCAGTACTATCTGGGTGTTCAGTACAAGTACTGATAATTGCTTGATGATTATTTTGTAAAGAGTGTGTAAAACAAAAAGGGATGCCAGCTTGCTGGCATCCCTATTTGATTATTAGTGCATGAAATTTTTTAGCGACAAGAGGTATTCAGCGTGAGTCTATTGTTTAACAGTAAAGTAATTTATGGCGGTATTTTTCTGGCAGCGCTAAGCGGTTGCTCACCAGAAAAAACCAACGAACAAACAACCACAGCTACAACTTCTGTTGCGCAACCTGCCGCCGTTAATTACCAACTGGCGACGGCAGAAATTTCCAATGCAAATGATTTTGCGTTGCAGCAAGAAGCGATTTATTTTCCTTTTTATGATTTAGGTATAACGGCTGACGATGCTGTCGTTAATAATCTCAAGGTGCTGGCTGACAATGTCGCTCAAGCGTCGCAAACCGTCGATACCGATGGCGACGGCACACTTGATGGCCTGCTACTAGCGGCCGATTTTAATCCTGCCGAAATTAAATCCTTCACTATCACCAGTGATCCCGCTATCGCCAAACCCGCGTTGAAAAAACAAACCCAGTCGGAAATTTCCATTAAAGAAGGCGGTGAGTGGAACGGCAAAGTGTACGAAGGCGGTACATTTAAAAATGTGGATAGTGTAAACCCGCCACCGCAATACACTGATCATTCCTATTGGATTCGCTACGAAGGCCCCGGCATAGAGTCGGATAAAGTGGCCTATCGTGTGTATCTGGACTGGCGCAACGGGTTTGATATTTTTGGCAAAAAAGTGAACGACATGGTGTTACAAAATGTCGGGTTGGATGGCTACGACTCTTATCACCTGAACGCCGATTGGGGCGTGGATGTTTTGAAAGTCGGCAAATCACTCGGTATGGGCGGCTTCGGTTTTTGGAACGGTAAAAGTGTTGAGCTGGTATCGCAAACTGATAGCCGCTCCGCCACCATCACCAACAATGGCGATATCTATTCCGGTTTTAAAATTAATTACAACGGCTGGCAAGTCAACAATCAAAAAATTGATTTAAACGCGCATTTTTCCATGACTGCAGGCAGCCGTTTGGTTAACGTCAAACTCAACGCTAGCGAACAATTACCCAACGTGGCGATTGGTTTAGTAAAACATAAAGGCACCACGCTTTTTGAAGGCAACCAGAACGTAAGCGGTTATGCCTGGACCTATGTGGCGAGTTGGGGCAAACAAAGTTTAAGTGGTGAAAATGATCACTTGGGCATGGCCGTTATTTTCCGTCGCGATGACCGCGCAGAACAAACCAGCGATGAAAACTCTTACGTTTCTGTAATGAAAGATAAAGGCGGCGAACTGGAATATTATTTCCTCGCGGCTTGGGAACATGAATTAGACGGTGTTAAAACCGAAGCCGATTTTAAAGCCTATCTTGATCGCGAAGTCTTGCGGTTAACCAAAACAACCCGTGTACGTTTTGAATCAACACTCAGTGCTGATGCAAAAAAAGTACCGCTTACCGCCGAGGTAGCCCTGCAGTGGAGCAAAGCACTAGCCGATTCAGAGTTGGAGCGCAAAACCCTCAAGTATCACTACCAAGGTTGGGACGAGCATCGTCGTCGCCCCTCCAAATTTGAATACGATATTGTCGGCATGCAAATTATGGCGCTGCAAAAATTGAATGAGGTTAGCCCTGATCAGCGCTATGTGGATGCAGCTGAAACAGTGACGGGTAGTTTTGTTGCGGACGATGGCAAGATTCACACCTTTGAACCGGATTTATTCAGTATCGACTTAACCAAACCCGGCGATGTATTAATTTTGTTGGAGCAGCGCACTGGTGCCGAAAAATATCGCAAAGCAGTAGATCTTTTGCGTGAAAATTTAAAGCGTCACCCACGCACCAGCGACGGGGCTTTCTGGCATCGCGTCACCTACCCCAATCAATTGTGGCTGGACGGTGTTTATATGGGCATGCCATTCCTCGCACAATATGCCGCCACTTATGAAACCGGTGCGCAACAGCATGAAAGCTTTAAAGAAGCGGTACATGAATTTGTGGTAGCGCGCGAACAATTACGCAACCCCGAAACAGGTTTGTATTACCACGCCTGGGATGAATCCAAAAAAGCAGATTGGGCCGATAAAACAACCGGTCAAGCGTCGCAATATTGGCTGCGTGGTTTGGGCTGGTATGCGATGGCATTGGTTGACGTATTGGATTATTTGCCTGAATCGGAAACCGAATTGCGCAAAACCCTGATTGATATCACGCAGGAATTAGCGGCCGATATCTTGCGCTATCAAGATGCAGAAACAGGAACCTGGTGGCAAATTTTGGATAAACCCGGTGCAATTGCTAACTATCGCGAGTCCAGCGGAAGCGCCATGTTTACTTACTTTTTGGCCAAGGCAGTTAACAAAGGTTATTTACCTGAATCTTATCGTGAAGCGGCGATTAACTCCTATCAGGGTTTAATTAACGAATTTGTCACCTTGCACAAAGACGGCAAAGTTAGCATGAATGATCAATGTCTGGTGGCCGGTTTGGGTTTCGGTCGCGACGGCAGTTACGATTACTACATGACCGAACGTATTTTTTCCAACGACGCCAAGGGCAACGTCCCCTTTATTGTTGCTGGCATCGAAGTGTATAAACTCCTAAAAAAATAAATTTTTTAACAATAATAACTCGCCCGCCAGTGCTAATTTTTCACGGGCTGGCGAGCGCAATATCATTAGGGTATCAACCGACTTGGTTATCTACAAACTTAGTTATCTACAAACTTAGTTATCTACAAACTTAGTTATCTACAAACAGTGCCATTTTTAATAATGGCCTAGCTGAAAAACAAAAGGTTTATTATGAAAGTCCTTGAAGAGCGTTTTGCAGTCCATCTCGACGACTACAAACATTACGACACCGAAAAACTGCGCAAACATTTTTTAGTAGAAACTATTTTCACTGCCGACCAAGTGGAATTTACCTACACCCATTACGAGCGTTTGATGGTGGGCGGCGTTATGCCTGTGAGCAAGCCTGTGCAGTTGGAAAGCTATGACCAACTTAAAACCGAGTATTTTTTGGCGCGCCGTGAATTGGGTGCGATTAATATCGGCGGTAACGGAAAAGTGTCGGTCGATGGCGAAGTATTTTCTATCGGCACTAAAGAGGCGATCTATGTTGGTCGCGGTGCAAAAGACGTTATTTTCAGCAGCGATGATGCAGAAAACCCAGCAAAGTTTTACTTGAACTCAACGCCTGCACACCAAAGTTATCCCACTAAAAAAGTGAACAAAGAAAACAGCAAAGTATTGCATATGGGCGCGGGCGATACCTGTAACGAGCGCGATATTTATCAGTTGATGATCAGCACCGTACTCGATACCTGCCAATTGCAAATGGGTATGACTGAATTAAAGCCCGGCAGCATTTGGAACACCATGCCAATGCACACCCACAGCCGCCGAATGGAAGCCTATTTTTATTTCAATATTCCAGACACTCACGCCGTGTGCCATTTCATGGGGCCAGCACAAGAGACTCGCCACATTTGGGTGGGCAATGAGCAAGCCGTAGTTTCACCACCCTGGTCAATGCATTCAGGGGTCGGCACAGCTAACTACACATTTATCTGGGGCATGGCGGGCGAAAATATGGATTACACCGATATGGATTTTCATAAGCCAAGTGAATTGAAATAAATCTCCAACAATATTTCTATCCGTAGGGGCGCCGCTTGCTGCGCCCTGTTCGATTGTTTATGTCACACCACATGTAGGGGCGCTGCTTGCTGCGCCCAATTGTCGAGCAGGGCGCGGCAAGCGGCGCCCCTACGCGGATTATTTTCGGGCATGCCCTCGTAAAAGGTAAAAAACATGAATCACCCACTATTTGATTTGACCGGAAAAGTTGCACTGGTTACCGGTGCAACTCACGGCTTGGGCATGGCGATGGCCAGCGGCCTTGCAAGCGCAGGCGCTACCCTGATTATCAACGGTAACTCCTCGCAAGAAAAAATCGACAAGGCAGTAAACGAATATCGCGCAAAAGGTTTTAAAGCCTTTGGTTACAAATTTAATGTGACCGAGGAAGACCAAGTGATTGCCGCCGTCGATCAAATCGAAAAAGACCACGGCCCGATTGATATTTTGGTGAATAACGCAGGCATTATTAAACGCACGCCGCTATTGGAAATGACCCTGGAAGATTTTGAAGAAGTCATCAAAATTGATCTGACTGGTGTATTTACCATGACGCGCCCCATCGCACGTAAAATGGTTGAGCGTCGCCAAGGTAAAATTATTAACATCTGTTCAATGATGAGCGAATTAGGCCGCAACTCTGTCGGTGCTTACGCCGCCGCAAAAGGCGGCTTGAAAATGCTCACCAAAAATATGGCCACCGAATGGGCTAAATACAACGTACAGGTTAACGGTATTGGCCCCGGCTATTTCGCCACCAGCCAAACCGAAGCAATCCGTATTGACGGCCATCCATTCAACGATTTTATTATCAACCGCACCCCCGCCGGAAAATGGGGCGACCCGGACGACCTGCAAGGCACAACCATCTTCCTCGCATCTAAAGCAAGTGACTTTGTGACCGGGCAAATTGTGTATGTTGATGGTGGAATTTTAGCGACGATTGGTAAGCCGAGTAACGAGGCTTGATAAAATTGTATTACGGTTTTACTCCATCTCCAACATAAACGTAACCGGCCCATCGTTAATCAAACTCACCTGCATATCAGCTGCAAATATTCCGGTTGCAATCTGTGGATATTTGCTGCGCATCTGCATTACAAAATAATCATAGAGTGCTTCGGCTTGTGCGGGTGGCGCAGCGGACGAGAAGCTGGGGCGAAGGCCTTTTTTGGTATCGGCGGCTAGAGTGAATTGAGAGACGATTAAAACACCGCCTTCAACTTGCTGTACGTTGCAATTCATTTTGTTATTTTCATCGGAAAAAATCCGGTAGGTGAGAATTTTTTCGATGAGTTTATTAGCGGTTTCTTCGGTATCGTTTTTTTGAATACCTAACAACAATAAGATTCCTTGCTGGATTTCGCCAGTGACTTCACCATTCACTGTGACAGATGCATGCTTGACACGCTGTATTAAACCTAACATAAAAGCCATTACCAAATAAAATCAGGGATGTTTGAATTATTCAACACTCCGGCGGGAGCAGAAGCCGCAATACAGATTGTTATGGATACCCGCGTTCGCGGGTATGACGAAAATGTATTTTTCAGAAATTCATTAGGCCGCATTTACCGACTTACGGTATTCACTCGGGGTCATGCCCGCTTTTTTCTTGAATAAAGTATTGAATGTGGCTTTGCTGTTGAAACCGACATCCAACATTATGTCGAGCATATTTTTATCGGCGTGTTGTTTGTCAGCCAGCATGTGCTTGGCTTCTTCAACGCGATAGGAATTAATAAACTCAAAGAAATTACAATCAAAATGCCGGTTGATAATATTGGATAACAAGCGCGGCTGCAGGCGCAACTGTCCCGCCAGTTTTTCCAAAGTTAACGCTGGAGTCAAATACGGTTTTTCTGTTTCCATATGACGAGTTAATTGCTCGATCATTTCCGGCTTTATTTTATCTTTTTGCCCTTCGGGCTCCTGCTCGTCTTTAACCGATTCTGGTTCTGGCTGTGGTCGCAGGTCCAAGCCTTCAAATACACTGGAGTGACCTAGCCCGAAGAAGATAAGAATGCTGACCAACAAGAATGTGGTGTAGTTGCCTAACAGCCCCATAACTTCAAAATTGGTACTGATACCAAAACTGATCGACAGAATAATCATTGCCGCGACCAATACTGCCCAGAAACGAATCGCCAAAAATCCAATCACCAGAATTTTTAACCAGGTTAGATCGATTTTGTCGATATCAGAGAAATTGGTGCGGATATGTTGGGTGTAGCGTTTAATTTCGATCAAGCAAATAACACCCAGCGCCACGCGGAATAGTTCGCGGAACAGAGTCACGTAATTCATGATTTGCGGCGCGACCGACAAATCGTAATCTTGCTGGATGGTGACCTTATCGCTCACATCCAAGCTGTAATAGAAAATTAATTGATAGCCTGCGTAAGCGATAAAGGGCAGCAAATAAATAATGTCTTTTAAACGCAGATGATAATCTTTGTAAATTAGAGAACGGGTATACCAAAGCAGTAACGGCCCCTCCAGCCAATAACCAAAACCAAACACATAAAACAGATCCGGCGACCATTTGATAGCAATGTGGCGGAATTCAGCGCCGAAGCTGATTAGAATATCTAACGGAATTGCCGCTTGTTGCAGCAAAAAAACGGCGAGAAAAACGTTGCGAATATATTTGTCGCGCTTAATAGTGAGCAATAAAAGCGCAAACAAAATGCATTGATAGGCTGTCATTAACAGCACAACATCATGGGTATTAAAAATGACTTCATACATAGGTCACTGCTCCGCTGCGGCTGTACGGCATTTTATTAATTATGTGATCAGCCTGATCGTCAGTATTGTGGTTTATTTTCACCACCCTAATCTTTGGCAGCGGCAGATCTTGAGCCTGCGAGCTTGATCATACCATCGAACTATTCATTACAGAATCGATTACAAAATCTGTAACAAGATTTATTACCGAACTCGCCACAAAACAAAACGGAGCCATTTGGCTCCGTTATTTGTGCGAGAGAGATTTTAACCTAGGCTAATCTATCGCTAGTTTTAAGCAGGTTTCTGGCTAAATCATCGGTGGCGCGAATTAGCGCATCCACTATGCCCGGCTCGCGCGAGGCATGGCCCGCTTCGCGAATAATCTGCAGCTCTGAGCCAGGCCAGGCTTTATGCAGAGCGTAGGCATTGTCGAGCGGGCAGATCACATCGTAGCGGCCGTNNAAATCTGGTTGTGCTCCAGAAACGCATCATTCACAAAATAGTGAGCCTCAATACGGGCGAGCGACAAGGCGCGATGCGGTTCAGTAAAAGAATCGACCACATCCTGGCAGGGCTTCAGCGTGGCGGTACGACCTTCCCAGCCTGACCAGATTTTTGCGGCAGTCATCTGTTGAATCTGATTGTCGCCGATCAATTGGCGATAGTAGGCGCCGATCATATCGCTGCGTTCTGCTTCCGGAATTTGTGCGGCAAAGTCGTCCCAAAAATCGGGGAATA
>DQHS01000308.1 GCA_003524365.1 Cellvibrio sp.
CATTTGGTGTCTATTTAACGTTAGGGCCAAACATGGGTAGCGCAATAATATTCACTGTCTTTGCGGCCATTGCACTACTAATACCGTTTCTGTTAGTAGCTATTGTAATTAAGCTTACTCAAACTAAAAGGCCTACGGGCTACTACAGAAATTACATACTCTTGGCCAGTGGCGCACTAATCGTCGCTGTAGCCATACATCACCTATTCAGCCAAATTATTTCAGGCGAAATATATTTCAAACCAAGAGGAGCAAGCACTGCATTTATAGCGTCAATAGATAATGAACCTGTGCAGTTTGCATTTTTATCTGCACTGTACATTGCATTCTGCGGCTTACTGACTATTTCGCTATTCAAAGCGCATCGCGCGCTACAAAAGCATCTCGCAAAAGGCCCTAACTAGTGCTTCAAGTCGTTCGCTTCGCTCACTGNNCCCCTTAACCAAACGTTATGTTTCAAGGCGAAAATGGATAGAGAACTAGAATTCATAGCAGTACTGCCATTCAAACCTCGACTCAAGGGAATGGCTCTTACTGCAGAAGTAAAAAAATCAAACCATCCCGTGACACTGCAGATATCCCCAGAGAATAAATTCGACATTATTCCTGGTATTAAGTCAATTGACACATCCCATATGCTAATCGTCAAACTAACCATGCATATAACGCATGCCGGAGATAAAGCGTCGCTCACCAAAAGATGCCAGTCTGACAAACTCCTATGGGAGATATTAGGATATCTGAATACAATTTTATTCATTGCGAAATTCAATGATGGCAACACGAAGAACACAAAAGAAATACGAAGCGTAGGAATAATAGATTTACTTTTTTATCAGTTAGTGGTTGATGGTGAAACACAAGCAATGCAAGGAAACTCAAGTTTCTATGCGGAAAATCAATCACTACAAACCTCCTTGCCCCACAAAACATCAGTGCCATCCAACGAGTGGTATACATTAGTTAGAGCCTCCGAACTCGTGGAGCGTGGATATAACAGTGAAGGCCTACTAATTGCATTCTAATTGCTTGACAGTTCAGTCCAAGACCACCTAAAGAAAAAAATGGCAACTCTATCAAGCGATGAAAGTGGCGATTTACTTTCCAAAGTAGGTTATGACCGATTGAGAATTTATCTTGGCAGCTTCCACAAAGCTCTTACAGGTGTATCTATAATCGAGAAGGGGCAGCTTGCTGGCGAGCTTAAGTGGCTTAACAACACATGAAACGATGCTATTCACAATGGCATGAACTGCGAAAGATCCGATGCAATAAAAGGCATAAATTTAATAATTAAAATAATGCACCTATTAAATGAGTTTGGTGCCGAATACAAACTACCGGGCGCGTTGCTTGAAACATAACAACTGGTTCAAACCGTTCNNCCTGCAACTCATCTCTAGTCCTGACACAGCACAGGTAGTAATTGACCTGTATATTCTTGCAGTCATGGCATGTATCTGGATGTACCAAGACGCCAAAGCCAGGGGGAAATCTACTGCCTATGTACTCCCGTATTTAGCAGTTACGGCGATATTTGTTTCTATTGGCCCACTTTTATATATCATTGTAAAGGTCGTCTCAAAAGAAGGCGTGCCAGCCAATGCATAACAAGTCGCTCAAATCGCTCACTNNAACCTATATCCCAGCTTCGCTATATCTATTTATGGGAATACCCGAAGCACCTGGGTTAATTTTATTTATACCACTCGCGGGATACGGACTTTATTGCTCGTGGTGCATAACGCTAAAAATGGATGAGTACACTCAGTTCGGAGCACCACCCCATATATACATAGGGGTTGCAGCAGGCACCATTGCCCTGTTCATGCTTACAAAGATATTCGGCATTCATAGGTCAATTCACGAAATAATAGAAAACCCATTCTCGGCATTAATTTCTGGCTACGGCCCTCTCATTTCATCGTACACATCACTGCTAGTTATTTATTTCATGCGGCGCAACGCTGTTAGCCACGGGGCGCGTNNTATGCTCAAGGAGATTTATGAATCGACCATGGAGTTTGAAAGACCTCCGCGACTTTATTATTCATGAGCACAATAAAGATCAAGGTCTGCTCGATCTAGTTAGTTCCATTGATCGAGGTATCAGCATTTTTCGCTATCACTTTTCTACGGCAAGAGACTCGCTGGCTGACTTTTATGATGATGACGCGAAAGCGCATAAACAGCATGTCGAGAGGGCTTTTGGTATTTCCGAGGACCAAGAAGAGTTTCAACTAGCAAAGATAGCCAACGAAGCTAATACGATTGCAGCGATCTATACAGTGAGGTCTGTCTTCGACCTTTTCTCACAACTGATTCGTGGATTGCTACTGGAAGGTAAGCTCAGCGAAAACGCATGCAACATCTACCGTGTCCGGGACCACTTGCAGGACGGGGCGCTTCGAACTTCTATTGAACGTCTTCTTGAAAGCGAAGGATTCAGGTATATCAACGCGTTCGTGAATGTCACAAAGCATCGTTCTTTGGTCAAATATGGCTCTTGGGTTGACTTCGTGAATGATAAAGCCGGGGTAAAGTTCAGTGCATTTGAGTATCGTGACGAACAATTTCCTGCGCTTTGGTCAGGGGAAATCCTAGAAAAAATACTGACTACAAAGAATGAAATAGTAACCGCGGGTAACGCCCTTAATCATCAACTATTGCCGCAGCAAGCATAACCATGCCAGTCACGGCGACGTCTACTACACTGCGGCTTCGCCTCCATTCCGTAGCCGCGCGTGCTGAGCGGCGTTATAAGCGCGAGATAAATATGCGAGCCTTGCTAGCTTCTATTTTTATGATGT
>DQHS01000333.1:0-19319 GCA_003524365.1 Cellvibrio sp.
CAGCGCGTCGTTGCCGAAATAGCGCATAACCGCCCGGTACATACCAAAGCGGATAAACAATGGAATAGCAATCACAGGAGCAGCCAAAAAAAGCCACAAATGCCCAGTTAATGGTTCGATCGCCTTGGTATCACCCAAACGCACCACAAACGCCAGCCAGAGCGAAGCCCAAACCAGCACCACATCCGTAACGACCTGAAGCAAACGCTTATGACGCCTAGGCAAATTCACCAACCGAGTACGCAACTTTTTCGCCAGCCCCAACACGATAATCCCTCACCTTAACCGCAACAAAACAAAACAAAACAAAACAAAACAAAACCAATAGTAGCACCAGCGTATGAAAGAGCCCCCTGTGAAACAATACTCCCGCGCATTGTGCACCAGAAAGCCTATTCATCTGAGTAAACACGCATTAGTCTCTGACAAAACCCTCTACACAACAAACAACCATCTGGCACGAGACAAGTCTCAATGCGTCACGCCGTCGCGACGCACCACCTTAACGAAGGTTAACCAAAGAATTTGAATATCAAACCACAGCGACTGCCTCTGCAGGTACTCGACGTCGAGCTTAACCTTCTCCGGAATCGGCAGCTCGTCGCGCCCATTNNCGACAAAACTCATATCACCCTTGAGGATGCTCCACAGCTGTGGTAATTCATCCAGACTGGACTTGCGCAGGAACGAGCCAATCGGCGTCAAATGAGCATTCGGGTCTTGCAATAAATGAGTAGCTACAGCAGGCGTGCCGACCCGCATGCTGCGAAATTTCGGCATGCGGAAAATTTCATTATCCCGCCCCACGCGANNTCCGACCAGTACAGTGCAGGCCCCTTCGACGTTAGCCTTACAGCCAAGGCGACGACAGACACAGGCAGCAAGAGAATCGCGGCAGCGCTCAAGCCCAAACACAAATCAAATAAACGCTTCATTAGTAACACTCAATACGAACAGCGATAGCGGTGGGAGATTAAGGTGCTGCAAACAAAACAGCTAACAAGTGGAATTATAACAGCCGACTAACCGTACTCGTCATGCTGCTGACTAAGGAAGTGCATAGCAGCCTGCATCAAAGCTGTATCGACACCGACCGATGGCCTCCAGCCGAGCAACTTACACGTTTTAGTAATATCGACCTGTAACGAACCACACAACCGCTGAGCCAGCGCCTGCTTACCTAGCAACTTCGCACCCCATTCCAGTATCCAGCATGGTAGTGGCAACAAGCGAGGTGATTTCCCCAGTGCCTTGGCCATTCGGCTTAACAACTCGGTAGTCGAAAGATCCTCACCATCGCTGACCAGAAAGGTTTGATTCGCAGCAGCGGGGTGATCAATACAGGTCACGAGCAGATCAACCAGATTATCCAAGGCCACCAGGCTACGCTGGTTATAAATAGCACCGAAAGGCAAAGGCACGCCCTTATGTAGCCAGCGCATCATATTCAAGAAATTGGCCTTAACTCCTGGCCCATATACCAACACCGGGCGAATAATCACTACCTCCATACCGGTTTCGGCGGCTAGCGCAAGCAAGCCCTGCTCCGCACGCCATTTTGAGCAGGCGTATTCATCAATAGGCGCGGGCTTAGTATCGGAGTTAAAAGCTGAACCACTTGTGCTGTCACCTAATACTTTAATCGTACTTAAAAAAATGAACCGTTTGACACCAGCGTCAGCAGCCTGACGAGCAAGGGTTAAGGTAGCTACAGTGTTGACCGCATCAAATTCATACTGCAGTTGCTTAGTAATAGCCCCTTGGACATGGGCGATTGCAGCAGTGTGTAACACCACATCAACATCAGTTAATAGCGCGCTCCAATCAGTAATGTTTTCAATATTACCTACGGCCACGTCTAATAAAGATAAAGGCTCAGCAACGGGTAAAATTCGATAAGCACAGCAAAGAGCGAGACTGGTACGAGAGATTAACGACTGCCGTAACGCACGCCCTACAAGCCCACTAGGCCCCGTCAGTAGCAGCTTCACACGACCACTCTTAGCATTACTGACTTCAACATAATTAATTACCAAATCAAAGCCCACAAAAACAGGGTGTCTACACGAGCATTTTATTTAACCAGCAATATCGAGAATTTCGCTCATCCAACCTTCCAATCGATACTTCTGATATATCTCAGGAGAGACATCCACATAGCTTCCAGACAAAAAATAAGCGGGTATCTCAGGAAATCCACGGTCAATGACACAAATGTTTTCCGGAGAAAAAAAATCATAACCACTAACATCTGAGTTAGTTGTAATCAATTTCTTCTTAGAACCCAACGCCTCAAGAGTCCGCATGGTTAATCCAGTTTGCAGGGGATGCTCAATATCAAGTATGGCCTTAGAACTGGAAAAAATCTCTTGGACAGCAGACTTCGAAAGCGATAAAAAATTAAAATCTGAAATTTTAGCTTTACGAAACACAGGGTTAATAATTTTATATATCCAAAAAACCCATTTCGCCTGAAGAAATAAATACCAAAACGAATTTACTTTATTACCTAATTCTTGCCGTACGGCAGAGACGACAGCATAGCGATCTGTATGCGCAGTGCCGACAAAACTTATATCGAACTTAGGATCAACTTGCTGAGCCACCTCAAATCCAGGGGAAAAAAACAGAGGCCTGAAATTCAACCCATACTTTACAGAATCATTTTTATCGAATGAGAAACAATGATCAAAAAAATGTAAATTATCTACTGCCGATCGACGATTAGCGAAAGAATCCCACATATACAAGATGAATTTTGCAGCAGGAGAAGCCGCCCGCCAGCAAGCGAGAGTAGTTGCCGAAAGTGTTTGGCCACTGATCACAAATACCAAATCATATTCTTTATTACCCAGACTATTCAGCTCTGCGCTATAATAACGCTCAGCTGAACTTATAATCCAATCACGCCGCACCTTAGTTATTGCTTTCATCAACGGCGTATCAAATGGACGATCTAAAACAAAATCAACCTCGGCGCCACGCCGAACTAACTCAACTTCGATTTCTTTCTCGTAGCCAAAAAAGCGCGGCGCCACATAAAGAACTTTTTTGCCCTGTAAAGAGTTACTCACACTTTACTCCTCGTACGCTTACCACCCTGGCAGGCACACCCGCGGCTACGGAATAATCAGCAACCGACTCAAGCAACACTGCATTAGCAGCAATACAGACGTTACTTCCAACGATTAAACCACCAAGCACCTTAGCTCCAGCACCGACCAGTACATTGTCACCAACAACAGGACGCCGTGTTGCATCATAAGTAAAATCAAGATCCTTAGCGCCTAATGTCACCCCTTGGTAAATGACCGCATTTTCCCCGATAGACACAGCCCCAATCACCGTGCCCTGCGTGTGCGGAAAGAAAACACCGGGACCAATTTTGCATATCGTGGCTATTTCAATGCCAAAAACTAGAAAATTAAGCATCGAAAAACTGCGAGCTATAAATCCAAGTCCTACAGATTGCGATTTATATGCCAAACGAAAAAGTAGGACCGGCAAAAAACGCGGCGAAAGCATATATAGCCATAAGCGCCAATTCCAAGCCAAAGGGCTACCACTCAACAATTCTCGCTGGCGTAACAAATCTAGGCGAAGCGTTTTGCATAAACCAATTTCTGACAAATCCATCACAGCAAAACCTTTGCTTAATTCATTAAATTCCGAGCGCGAAGTTCATTATTAGCCTGTTCCAGACGATCCTCAGGGACTGGCTGCTCTTCAACCCAATGAGCAAAACGCTTTAAACCAGCAGCAAGAGTTACTTTTGGTTCGACATTTAGAAGATTTTTCAAACGAGAGATATCCGCATAGTTATGACGAATATCACCAACTCGGAACTGCCCGGTCACAACCAATTTCGGCTCAGAGCCAAAGGCTCGAGACAACTCACTAGCCACTTCTTTAACTGAGGTAGCCACACCACTACCAACATTAATAATGGTATTCGGTGCTGTCGGTACAAGTAACCCCTGCAACAGGGCATCAGCAACATCGTCTACGTGCACAAAATCGCGACTTTCTTCACCGTCTTCAAATAACGGAAGCTCGCCATTGCGGCGAATTTTGGTTGAAAAAATAGACAATATACCGGTATAGGGATTGTTAAGTGACTGACGCTCCCCGTAAACATTCTGCAACCGATAAATAACATATCCCAGCCCCATTGATTCACAGCCGATACGCACTAGATCTTCTTGCGCATATTTGGTTGCGGCATAGATAGACGCAGGTGAAACACCATCAGTTTCATGGGTCGAAACAACCTGCAGAGTACCCGAGCACTGTGGGCAAGTCGGCTCCCACTGCTCGCGCCCTAACACTTCAGCGCTTCGCGAACCAGGATACATACGAGCACCATTGCAGGATGGGCAGACGTATGCACCCTCACCGTAAACTGAGCGGCTAGAAGAAAGCAGTACCCGATTAACAGTTTTACTCTCAACCTTACCAAGCACATCGAACATCAATGCAGTCGCTTGCGAGTTAACTTCGTTGTAGCGCGCTACCTCATACATCGACTGGCCAGTGCCCGTTTCTGCTGCCAGATGCACTATAGCATCCACGCCTTCCACGGCCCGCATCCAGTCCTCACGCAAGACAACATCCCCGCGGATAAACTCAACGCCTTCCTGCTCAAGCCACTGCAAATCTTTAGGAATCGCACCATGAACCTGCGACGAAAGCGAGTCCAGCACGCGAACCCGCATACCCGCAGCCAATATTTTGGGGATCAAGTGCGAGCCAATGAAACCAGCGCCACCGGTAACCAATACCAACCCACCCATAACACACCCCAATAGCTTAATTTAATAAAATCTTAATAATTAATTAATAATTAAAAATTCTTCCCAAACATTTCCGCCTGATTCCGCAGCGATGAGACATGAGCAAGATAGCGCATCAAATTAAAATATCTTTCCGGCCCCAAGAGAAACAGCGTCATGCGTAAAACTTTGAAGATAATTCGAATTTGCAAACCATACCCACTCATATCTCGAAAGATATGGCGCTTTGATTTACTGTTACCCTTGATCAGGAGGCCATTTTTTTTCGCAAAGCGCATCACCGCGCCCTGTGGAGAAAACGGATTCCTTTCCGCCTCAAATGCTGTAGCCTTCAAGGCGGCATAAAAACGACGCAACGCAGGCGTGATGTATGTCCCATCATCGAAATAATCAAAGCCGTAGGCATGCGCGGAAAATTCATCTGACGCATTAGCCCGCAACTCCTTGGCATACTCATCCGCCAACTCCGTGAAGTCCGCGCGGCTACCCACAGGGAAACGGGTCTGCTTTTGCGCTATAGACTCTGGCGAGCTGGTGCTGAACGAACTGAAATGCACAAACTTCAGGGCCGTGCGTCCATTGACCCGCCAGACATCATCGGTTTTCGCCAGACTACGTTCATGCAAATTCCAGAACGCCACATTCAATCCTTCATCGTGGAGAATGCGCAAGTTCGGAAAAAAACCAGGCGCCAAACTTACCCATTTCTGATCGACAGCCAAACCTAATTGCGGCTCATAGAAGCCATACCCCAGGCAACGATCCGACCACCAGTCAAGAAACGCCAGCCCTTCATCACTGCGCGAAACTCCGACAAAGCCAAGATTGAAGACACCGAATTTCAATAACTCCAGATCATCGGGTTTACAACCATCCAAAACCGGCGTTTTATAGTGCGGCGTCACCACCACCGAGGCATCGGTCAACGCATCCAGCACCGAATGCAACGGCGAGTAAACCTTGATATCTGGATCGAGATAAAGAACTGCCGCATAGGAAGCCAACAGCAGCTTCAGTGCCGCTGGTTTCACATTGGTATTGAACTCGATGACATCGTAGGCGAATGCATGCTGCAAAAAATTCTCGACTGGCAAGTCTTCAGCCCAAATGACATTAATGCCTGATTGCGAAAAACTAAGATCGCACTTGCGGTCTACTAGCACCAAATAGAAATCATGCTCCGGGTGCTGCTCTCGATAGGTATCAAAGAGCACTAACGCCTTGCCAATATAATTGATCGAACAGATGGTAACAGCAGCGTATTTATCAGTCACAACATTTACCACTTAACAATGAATTTTCGATTATCCGCATGCGGAAATTATTTCAGGCTATGCGCAGCCTGACTGTCTGGAATAGATAATAAGTGATAGGTGGCATCCACAGGCTTACCCAGAAACCAGGAGATGAAAAATAAGCATCTTCAAAAACGCTCATAAACAGCGCATAAATTGAAATAGCATATAGATAGCCCCAAACTGGCCTGTTGGCATGAGCGGACTTTAAGTAAAGGTACTGATGCGCAGCTCCGATCAAGAAGCTCCCCAATGCCACCCCAAAGAAAGAGCCATCGTGAAATAGCGGAAACATGAACGTATAGGTATTGCATGGCACCGGAACCTCCGCGAATGGATTCAACGAGGGTTTGGGCGGTATATTTATTCCAATATTCAAAAGAGACTCACGGACAACATTCGGAAGCAACGCGCCGCCGTCAATCTGCTGGTGCCCTGTTACTAGATAGTCATTGAAGCAAGAGACACTGCTCATCAAATAGACTTGGCTATTCCAGAGCACGCTTTCAAGCACAGACAGCCCCCCGCCGCCATCCCCTTTACCCAGCAGAATCGCAACCAGGAAAAAAAGACCAGCAAAAATAAACCCAGCAAACAGGACACCCTTCGGAGAAATCAGCTTGGCACGATAAAGCAAGGCGGTGGCCGCCAAGAAATAGAGCAACAAATAAAGACGGCCCGTTGTAACCAGCGCTGATAACAGGCCAATCACTAACACTAGCGCGAGCTGCCCACGCGAAAGATATCTGGAAAATGCTACGAAAAAAATACTGAAACCGACCCCCAGATAGAACACACGAAACAGATTATACAAAGACCTGCTTCCATTGAAGTCCGCGATCACGATCTCCCGGACCCTTGGAAGATTCAGCATATCCGCCCCCAACTCCTGAAGTGCGCGGTATAATTCGAGCCCTGCCAGCCCACTAGCTACTGCATATAACAGAACGAACCAGCAGAAAAATCTGCCTATATATTCATTTTTCGTGCTAAACGTGGCTTTTCCCGAACCCTGCCTAGCAACACCGAGATAACTGGATATAATCGTGCCGAAATTAAAGAAAACCAAACAAAAGAAAATTACCGCCCATGTTGAAAGTTCAAACGGATAAAAAGCATCCGGAAAAATCACATGCAAAAATATTTGCGATAGCCAGAGCAGCGAGAATATTAGCCTAGGCGAAAACATTGCGCCCCCGCTCTTTCGACCAGAGCCAAAACAAGGCTATAGCATCCCAAGCAACTCTCAGGGTCCACGCCAGCGCTGCGCCAGTTAATCCCATCCAGTGAATAAAGGCAAACAGCATCGGTATATACACAACAAACTCAACAAGGTGCAATATACCCGTTGGCTTGGCTTTGCCGTACGCATGCAATGCCGTGTAGGGAAGATAAGCGACACCGTTTATCAATACCCCAACAGAAAGAATGACTGCCAACAGCCAGGATTTCGAGGCGAAATCTTCTGATATGAACATATTCATCAAAGGATAAGCCAGCAAGGCGGCAATCAGACAGAGGGCTGCCATAGCCAATGAAACAATTTTGACGCTTTTCGCAAAGGTTTCACCAACCAACGCCGAACCCATCAACCGCTCACGCGCAAGGTTTGGCAACAAACTGGCACCCAAGGCCCCCGGTAGTATCAATAGCCTGACCAGAAACTCGAAAGGCACTGTGTAGTAAGCCACCACTCCGGCACCGAGCAGGTAAGAAATGAAGAACCGATCAGCATTCACCAGCAGAGGGCTAAGTAAATTCGTTACGGCCATCCACGCGCCAAAGGAAAACAGCCTCTTGCGGGTATTTTCCAGAATGGGGGCATGCCAGAATTTGCCACTTGGGAGTTTCGCTACCAACCACACAAATAGCAGGCAACTCAACAATCGGGCCCCCACCAACCACAGGGTCACTGTCACCAACGACTTCCCATGCAACAAGACGGCAAGCAGCGGAAACAAAAAGATGGACGCCCCCAACAACATGCGGGCGACATTGCTCGCTTGAAAGCGCTCATAGCCCTCCAGCGCCCCTCGTAAGCCATTACTGAGCGTGGCGAGGGGAATACCAATAGCCGCAATGAGCAAACTAATGAAAACTTCTTGACGCAAATCTGTCGAGACGCCCATGCCATAATGACTCAATGGGTATGCACCTAGCGTCAGGACTAGCGCCCCGAGCAATCCAGTCAAGACCGTAAACTCCAAACCGGCCTTGATGATCTGAGGTATTTCGCCTTGCCGTTGTTCCCCCAACGAGGTTGCGACTTGTTGCGTGATGGCACGGCCAAGTCCGAAATCAAAAAGACTAAAGTAACCTATTATGGTCCATAGCAACGTCAGTACGCCGAAACGCTCAAGCCCAAGCGCTGGTATCAGCAATGGAATCGTGACAGCCCCCAATACCAAGGGAAGGGCATTCCCAGCGATATTCCAGAACGTGTTTTTGCTTAACGACATGTATCAACCTGTAGAAAATTCATCCTATATGCATCATATAATTAAATATCTTGCATACACGTTAGCTATTTCAAAGCGTTATCCAGTACGGCAACCACTTTATCCTGCTGAACCTCTGACAAACCAACCCACAATGGCAAACGTATCAATCTTTCCGCAATTGAATTTGTTACAATCAGATTGCCGTGGCTTCGAGCATAACGCTGCCCAGCTGGCGACGAATGCAGGGGAACATAATGAAATACGGCGGAAATACCATTGCTCCGAAATGCCTCCAGCACCCTTTGCCGGTCAAATTCCGGAGCAAGCAGCACATAATACATATGTGCATTGTGACTGCATTCGGGCGGCACCACGGGACGCCGCAAGCCACCCCCGGCCTCCAGCGCAGCCAGCGTCTGGTGGTAACGAGCCCAGCTGGCAAGACGCCGCTGAGTGATAGCCTCCGCCTCTTCCAGCTGCGCCCAGAGAAAGGCCGCGATCAACTCTCCAGGCAAGAATGAGGAACCGACCTCCTGCCAAGTGTACTTGTCCACCTCTCCGCGAAAGAATCGACTGCGGTCGGTGCCCTTCTCACGAATAATTTCGGCACGCAACGCCAGCTCCGGATTGTTGACCAGCAGCGCCCCGCCCTCACCCGAGATCACATTCTTGGTCTCATGAAAGCTGTAGGCACCCAGATCACCAATGCTGCCAAGCGCGCGCCCCTTATAAGTCGACATTACCCCCTGGGCAGCATCCTCCACCACCATGAGGCCATGGCGGCGAGCAATCGCCATGATGCTATCCATCTCACAAGCGACACCTGCGTAGTGCACCGGCACTATCGCCCTGGTGCGCGGGGTGATAGCCGCATCGATCAGACGCTCGTCGATATTGAGCGTGTCCTCGCGAATATCGACGAACACAGGTACTGCGCCACGCAAGACAAAGGCGTTTGCCGTCGAAACGAAGGTGTAGGACGGCATTATAACTTCGTCACCCGGCTGGATATCCAACAGCAGCGCAGTCATCTCCAGTGCCGCCGTACAGGAGTGGGTCAAGAGCGCCTTGCTGCAAGCGGTTTTGTGCTCCAGCCAGCGATGGCAACGCTGGGTAAATGGCCCGTCCCCTGCCAACATATTGCCGAAATTGGCCTCGGCAATGTAATAAAGCTCTTTGCCGGTCATATATGGGCGATTGAAGAGAATTCGCTCATTGTTCAATTCGAATCTCCCATCGGCTTACCGGCCACCAACAACAATGACCCCCCCACAGGAAATCGAACACCCGCACTAAGCAAAGCAAATTCGATTTTCATGACAGCCTCTAAACTCCAATTGAGCCACGCCGGTATCCGGAATTCGCTCATCGGGTCCTGCTCACTCTTACTAGTTCGACGTCGGGCGAGCCACATCAATGGCAGCAAAAGGCTCACAAACGAAGTGACATACTCAATGCCGAATCCTGCATACTGAACCTTCTGGATTAACTCAGCTCGAGAATAACGGCGCACATGGCAGGCCTGCTCATCGATCGACGACCACAGCCAGCGGTGTTGCGGCACAGTAATTAGGATACTGCCCCCCGATTTGAGTGCGCGAAACACGTTGGACAGCACTTTTTCGTCTTCTTGGATATGTTCGATCACATCAAAAGCACCGATCACATCGTAGCAGGCGGTCTCATGCATAAGAGTGGCGTCAAGCTGGACAAAGTGGGCCGAAGGTACTCGTTGTCGTGCGAATGCCAGCCCCTCCGCAAAAAATTCGGCGCCAAATAAGGCTGCCTGGGGATGGCGTTTGCGAATGGCCGCCAAAACGAAACCCGTGCCACAACCGATCTCCAGAAAGCTACTGAACCTGGAAAGTTTCCGATCCAATACCCACAATAACAGACGGTTGCGGGCACGAAACCACCAATGGTTCGCCTCGGCATTGGCGAGCTTGGCGAACGCAGCGGATGGAAAAGGTGAGGACTGTGAACTCATGAGCAAATAGGCCTGAAAACGAAGAACTTGAAGGCTAAAAATAAAAACCCTGCCACGACAAAGATGGCAACAGCCTGAACCACTTGATGCGCATACCCCAATCTGTCGACGAAGAAAATAAGCATCGCAAGATTTATCAGGTAACCGGCGGCGTGAGCGAGCAGATAACGTAAGCCACAAGCCAACGCCGACCCCGCATAAGAGAATGTCAACGCTTTATTGAGGAAAAAACCTATGCTCATGGCCGTGAAATATAGAAGCGACATGGTTGTTTTCGGCGCAACACCAAAATAAGTCAACAGCAAGTAAACAGTATAACCAATCCCATTACTTAAAACACCGGACAAGCCATACTTTAATAGTTCTTTTACTACGTCATTCATTGCATGGCGGCGAAAAATATTACTCACCGAATAAAACAGCCAAACCAAAACCCGTTCGACCATAGCCATTTCCATTATACAGCATGTATCGTTGGCCTTTATGGTCAAAAACGAAAGGATATTCGATCATCTCAGAATCCCAGCCGTCCGTTGAGACGTCAATGCACGCTTCATTTAAAGTAAGTTCCCACTTTCGGCCATCCCAGCTAATGGCATGTCCGATGCGGTATTTTTCCCCGCTGCCGCTACGATAAGAAACCCACATTTCATACCCTCCGTGGTCGCTACGCGCGACAGTGGGCCTTGAAAAGGCCTGCGCCCTTCCGAGCTCATACGGAACAACCAACCCCTCGCGACTCCACAAATGTCCATTTTCAGAGATTGCATAATTAATTACATGCAACATTTCTCCATTACCCGCATCCCACGTCTTCGTCGACCCGTACCACATGTGATAACCACCCTCTGAACGTTCCAGTACACATGGATATGAGAGGCTGATCGGATCAACAATATCGACACCCATAAAAGGGGCATCGCTATCCAATTTCAGCGTGAGGTCTGACTGGACAATTAGTCTGCCGACATCTCCCCGCCAATGACCTGCTTTGGGGCTCTGCCAACCCATAAAAAGCATGTACTGGATCCCGTTGACCGTATAACAGTTACCGATGCTTACTCCATCCGCATAAAAACTGCCCTCGGGCCCATGTTGAAAAAATGGTTGCCGGTGTTCGAAAATGACTTTGCGTTTAACAATGTCAATGTCGACGGCACCAACAGAGGAACGGTTATCTGCATCCCTGCCGCTGAAAAAAACCCGATAGACATCTCCCTCAAGCTGAACCGGCAGCGGGTTGGCCGCATGGGAGAGAAGCTTGGGGTGACTGCCATCACGTGACGGACAATACAGCAGGCCGAGCTTTTGCCATTTCGCACTCATATCCGTCTCAACTTCGTACTGGGTACTTGTGCACGCTCGGTAGCCTTGCCGATATAAACGCCTTCAGCTTCAGCATCGGCGAGCAGCAAGGTACCAGCGCCAATCACGCACCTCTCGCCAATCTTGATGTGGTCACGCAACGTGGCGTTCACGCCGATGAAACACTGCTCGCCAATCTCGACTCCACCCGAAATCACAACATGCGAGGCAATAAAACAGTGATCCATGATTGTCGAGTGGTGGCCGATGTGATTCCCGCTCCACAACGTGACATTGTTGCCAATGGTTACATATGGCTGAATGGTGTTGTCTTCGAAAATGAAGCAGTTCTCACCAATCTGGCCTTGATTGAGCATTGTTGCACGAGAGCTCACGTAGCTTGCCAGCTGATAACCAAGTGCCTTGGCGGCGAGGAACTTCTCTTTCCTGAGCGCATTGATCTTCGAGTAACTGAGCGCAACGAACAGCTCATGATCACCCGGCGGATAGTGTACAGAGAGCTCCTCGAAGGGCACTACCGGCAAATCACAGAACGAAGCCTCATCGAGATAGGCCACATCGACGGTGAAAGCAACCACCTGATAAGACGAATCGGTAGTGAAATAGAAGTGGGCGAGCTGAGCAATGTCGCCCGAGCCAAAAATCACTAGTTTTTTCACAAGTTCCTCATTTTTGGTAGGCAACCGTATAGGAAGTCTCGCAGCGCGACCTAACCGGAATTGGAGCAAAGTGGTTTCGCGCGATATCGCTATCGGTGACCAAAGGCTGGCTCAGCTGCTGGTACGTGAACGCATAGTTGCCAGCAGAAGCATGTCGCTGCTGCAAGTAGATTCGGCTCAGGTACTCGATCATCGGCCGCCACTGCTCGAACTGGCAGCCATCCGTACCAATGACTGCACGCCGGAAGCGTAGAGTATGGCCAAAGTAGATGCGATCGGACTCGTGCATCTGCAGTCGAGAGCCGTCTGCGGCGAACAGCGGCACAGCCTCGCCGAAGTCAACGGACTTCAGCACAAACCAGTTCTCTGCCATGCGTAAATCGGTCTTGTTGAAGACGTCGATCGGGGTAATCCCGTAGATATGGGCCGCCTCGGCACCGACATTAGAAATCCCGGCTCTACCGGCATAAGGCGCAGGTACTGAGGCAAAATAAAACAGGATGAGCAGGCAGGCGTGAAGTGCCACCGTGTGTGCGAGTCGCGACTGACCGACCTCGTCACCAACCAGTCGCAGGAACTTCCTGCGTGGAAGCACGCATACACCAAAGAGCCGTGTCCGCCTTGCTGCAATGAAGCTATAGATGATGGGCCCCAGCAGGAGCACCCTACCCAGTAGCAGTATTGGCAGCACTGGCCAAAGAAGTAACAGGCTTTTACTCAGTTGGATGTAGAAATCATAGCCACGGAAAAGCGCGCGGTCGCGAACGCCATACAGATCGGTCAGGGCTTGGCTCATATCCAGCCCAAGCTCGTTCAGCAACACCTTGTTCTCGGAGAGTGGCCGCAACCTTATCCGACCGAAGATATCGAGAAACGTGACAGCCTGAACGGTCCTGTCACACAGGTTGCAGCGATCGTCGTACAACACCTCCAGTGACGCCTTCTGATCCATTCCCGCAAACGACCAGAACAGTGCGAGCCACAGCACCACCTCGATTTCAGCGAGATAGCCGAGTTGCAGACCGAAGAACGAAAGCGCGAAGAACAACCAGCCCCAGACAATGATGTACTTGCGAAAGATGCCGCCCAAAAGAACGAACGGAAGCACCGCGGGGTACCACAGCATCATCATCCACAACGCCCTCTTGGCCAGGGCAACGGCGAGTTCACTGGAGGAAAATAGTGCGCTGAAGTGGTCATGTCCGGTCGATATGAAGTTGTTGCTTAGCAGCAGAGGCCCAGCGCTGCCACTCATCCAAGCGGGCTCATTGAGGTGAACCGCAATGGAGTAGATGCAAACAGCCCAGTAACTGGCCAAAGCAGAGAACTTGGCATAGAAGATACTCTCAGGACTAGGCGCGCCACGGTAATAGAACAGCACCCAATGCAAAATCGGCAGGCGCTTCAGTAATGCAGCGTCCATAGACAGGTACTTACCGGCATTTACCAGAAACAGCAGCACCGCCAACATGGCGCCGATATCGTTCCCAAGGGTCGACTTGGCAACGATCAGGTCACCGTACTGCCACATCGCCCCAACGAGGAATAACAGCGCCCACTGCGAAAACAGCCCTAGCGCCAACAGCGCCCCTGCAAGCATTTCCGCACCGGCCCACAACCCGACAGCCGCATAGCGCTCGGACTCCAAAAGCAGGCCGTACACATGAATACCGCGCACGAAGATGATCAGCCCGAACAGTATCCGCAGAAGCGCAAACTTGTTGTACTCGAAAGGAGAGCCAACCGGGAAAGCTCTAGTCGACAGACGCTGAGCAACAGCGGTCATTGCCTTGTAGAGGTACGGCGCGAATTTCACCAGCCCACCACAGACCAGTAGCGTGCCGAAGAAGAACCAACTCACTACCCACATCCCTCAATCCTTCCTGACCAGAATCGTAAATTCGTAGAGGCCATAGTCGTGGAGCAAAGCGACCTGTTTAGAATATCTACGCTTGCAAAGATCGAACAATCGACACGGATCAGCGTAATAAAGGTAGTCCCGCCTCTTATCTTCGTCGGAATAGGAAGTCAAACAGTTGAACGAGAAGCCATGCCGACTCGTTCGATTCAGTACATCCAGCGTGCCCTGTAAATATTCAAACCATTCATCATCACTACGCCCCAGACGAACATTGAAGATACCACTAGCAACACAGTAGTCCGCGACACTATCTGGCTGGGCAGAAACAATGAATTGCGCTGGAGAATAACCACGGTAGCGCTGCTCCGCAGCACAAATCATATCTTCAGAGATATCCACTCCACAATATGAGAAGGCCGGGCGGTTTTCGACTAAAAAATCAAGAAGAGCCCCATAGCCGCAGCCAAGATCATTGAGTGAAAACTGACTCCGATCATCAATAATTTTGCACAGCTGCTCAAAGCGCAGCGCCTGACTATCCTCTCCATTCCAGTCAACACCTTTAGGAGTTTCTCCGTACTGCGCTAACTTTCCCGAGTAATAGTTGGCAACCTCCGCGAGCAAATCAGGTTTTATTTTTTGCATGAATTTGCCTCACAATCGTGTAGGGGCGCCGCTTGGTTTCGGAGAAAATTTTGGACAGATAAATACCGACCACGCCTATGAATGAAATAATCATCCCGCCGAGGAGCCATATTGACGCCATCACCGATGTCCAACCACTCAAGGGTCTGGCGAGAAATATCCAATAAACACCCAGATAGGCGATATAAAAAATCGCAAATAGCGAAATCGAAATACCTATATAAAAAATACTGATCAGAGGCGCATTACTGAATGACGTAACAGAATTGACGAGCAAAGACATTTTTTTTCGGAACGTATAGNNTCACTGGTGCTGTGCTTCTTAACCGTTTGTGGACACTGAACAAATCCGGTGATATGCCAGAGACCCGCCATAAATACTTCGCTTTCCTTGTGACGTAAAAGGGCATCCACGTAACGACGGGACATCAGACGTGCCGTAACAATATTCTCAGGCAGCGTCTGGCCCGTAAGTGCTTTGAAGAGGCGATAGAACCACTGCCCACTCAAACGCTCGAACCAACTCCCTTTACGCTGTTCTTGGACGCCATACACGACGTCACTGAGCCCACTTTTCATCTGCGCGTCAAACGAAAGCAAAAACTCCGGTTCCTCCTCCAGATCACTGTCGATAAGGAACACACGCTCACCTGCGGCGTGGGCAAGCCCGGTCATCATGGCCTTGTGATGACCGAAGTTGCGCGACAGATCAACGACTACTAAATGGTCATCGCTCTCGGTGAGCTGTATGGCCAAGTCCAGGCTATTGTCTGGCGAGCCATCATTCACCAGCACGATTTCATAATCATCACCAACAAGTTGCCTAGCCGCAGCACTGGCACGCCGATGAAACTCAACTATGTAAGCTGCTGACTGATAGAGGGTTGCTACGATGGACAACTTCACTAGCATACATACCTCATGTAACGGTAAGCATCTTTACCACAGTTGAATAGTAAATCGAGAATACTAACTCCATGGGTAAATTCGCCCCAGAGTTGAGGATATTCAGGGTATCCTGCGTAATCGAACCAGGTAAGCGTGATACCACGCTCAGTGAACACGGCTTCGTCTATGTAGTCCTTGGCAGCCGGGCCAGAGATGTACTCACTTCCTCCAGCAGCCGCACACAAATCAGCCAGCCGCTCAGACTTGCCTTCAGACAAAGGATAATCCCATGAATTGCTGATGGTCGTCCTGATACCCAAGTAAGCGCATATTGCTTCAATGAAGCGACGATTCAGCAGGGAGAGATGCGTTAATGGCTCTGCAAGATAGAGCGGCTCAAGCCACGCTGCAATCTCATTGAAGCATGGTGTGCGGCGGTAATTCTGCGAAAGAGCCTTCCAGTGGTCCATTGCCCACTGGGCACCTTCGATTTCAGTCTCGCGAATCGTCTGGTGATATTTGCCCTTGACCTTGACCGGAACCGTCAGCCACTGCACCCCCTGCGGCGTCATAATCTTGTTGCGGTTCCGCCAATCGCGGCGTGTGTATTGCATGTCGTCGTAGAGGACAAATTCATCCACCGCGGCGATCATGTCGAAATACCCCTTCCATGGGATGTAGTTCGACTGGAGGATGGCCACTTTTTTCAAGAACCCACTCCTCTAGGTAACGCCTGACAGGCTTTAAGAATCTCTTTCTGGGCTTTAGGGACATACAGAATTTGAACACGGCTAGCCGCATAACCACCAGCACCTTCAGCCGTCAGCCAAGAAGCGACTTGTGTATAGTCCGCTGGAAAATCTACACCTTGGCTGACCATAACTTCTGTCGGGATACTGCGCGGCCCATCTGGCTCATACAAAATCCAAGCATTAGAAATCTTTTCGCAAGGAACGTTATTCAATGCAGCGGAGGCAAGTTTCGAGCTACCCGAGTAGCCACCAACGGTCCAAGCTTGACCAATATTTTCCGCCCTTATCGCATAAAGAATTCCGGGGGATTGTCCGGTCAAGTCAATCACGGGAGTACCCAATTTAAACCCGGCACCACGAGCAGCCATTTTGGCATCTTCAAAGTACTTCGCATAATTAACGGAGAGCACAAGGTTTGAACCCGATGAGCCAACTTCGATGGTTTGATCGTTTAGCCTCAGTGGCTGGGGCTGTCGCTGGGGCTGCTCTAGCCCCGTTTGCAGAAGGGTGGATGCAATTGCTTGTGTAGCGAGCACGAGAGGAAGAATAAAACTCCACCCCTTTTTAAGACGAGCCAGCGGGCTCAAAAAAACAAGCCCCCCAAGCAACCAAAAAATACAAACTGAACCACCATTCAGCCAATAATTTCGATTAGTCCCGAATGCATAAATATGCGGCATTGCAAAAAATATAAAAGCAATGGCCCATAGTTCTATAGAAATACCATTAAATATCTTCTTGCTGTCCAACAATAATCCAAGCGCTATCGCTGGGAAAACAGCACCAAATATTACCATTCCCTGAAATTGGCCGAGTCCAGCAGTTCTTGAAATCATACCAAGGGCTAAGGAAACAATAAGTCCGAAAAATAGCACAGGCACCACGATTGAAAACAATTTTCCTTGAATTTTTTCTGATAATGTCAGACGTGTTGAAACGAAAATACTAACAGTCAGAAGGAGAATTAGCATTTTTTCCTTGATGNNGGCACTAATTAGAAGTAATGCAAGCGCACTTACCACGGCAAGCAACAACATTCGAAATGAAATCTTTCTCGCAAAAATTAGGTAGGTCAATGCACCTATAGCTAGTGCCAGTGCGGTGCTTGGCTTTGCCATGAACGCCAACCAGCCCCCTACACCAATTAATATCCAACCTAAAGTACTCCTCGAGGATCCATTTTTATCGGATAAGAGCAAACCAATAGAAGCAATAAGCAATGCTTGAAATGCCAAGCTATTATAATTTGGCGTTAACAACCAAGAATCGAAAGCAGCAAGCGATGCAGTAGCAAACCCTGCTGCCGCGACATTCAACGTAATCTTTTGAGCCGCCCCCTCAGGAGCCAACGACTTTAATAACACAAAAGCCAAACACCAAGCCAAACCAAAAACCATTAAGACATTTGCTTGACGAAGACTAACTATATCCCCACCAAACATCAAATAAATAGGGTGGTAAACAAAACCAAACTGAGTAACCGATGCATCGTATATAAAAGGGTTTGAAATCCAGACAAGGTAAAAACTTTCATCAGTGAAGTCAATGCCATAGTTACTATACTTAAGAATCCAAGTCAGTATTAAAAACGTACTCATCACAGAAAAAGCGGACAATATGCAATAAGGATCAAATTGATTACTAATTGAAAACTTACAATTTCTAATTTGTTTCATATTGTCTATTCAACGATCTTCATAACGTACATAAAGCATCACACGCCACACAAATTTACTGAGCCTTGGATTATTCTGATCGATTTTTGCATGCTACCAAACGTTTTCGAAGATAAATTCAGTACGACAACTGAAGCACATTTTTTAATAACCGATATCCACCATCACAACTAAGCTTTTCAAACAATAAGCCAGCACAACCCGTTCCTGCGATTGAAAATTTCACGAATGGCAGGTCCTGCGGAAGAAGACAGTATTTACAGCTTTGCTGTAAATACTGTATCCGAACCCTCCCAGATACTTAGTTATTTCGCTATCATTTAAATCAGTCAAACCACTTTTAAGCATTTCGACCAGAATCACTTCTGGCTTGTGCACATCCAAATTAATCGATTTTAAAACCCGAAAATCAAAACCTTCGACATCAATAGACAAAAAATCAATTTTTTCAACGTCATCTGGCAAATTTTTTGCCAATACTTCGTCGAGAGTATTGGTTTGCAAATCCTTTGTAAAAATAATTTTGTACCCGCCTTGACCGTCTCTTTCATTAGAAATAGATTTTGAAAATCCATTTAAAGCTGGTTCATTGAAGGCATAGTAGGTTAAGAATTCATTTTTATCTGATATTGGTTGTTCAATATTTATGTCGCGCGACCGAGACCTTTTGAAAGCCTCCATGCTTCCAGGCATTGCATCAATATTTATCCCCCTCCAACCTCTTCGGTAAAAAAAGAATGTATTTGAGAAACGTTTGGGATGATGAGCACCAACATCAACATAGAAACCGGTCATTTTATTTTCGAAGATTCCACTGAGAATCATATCCTCGCCTTCCTGAGAATACGACCGAAAATAATAATTAGTTATGTGCTCAGTTTTGAATTTTTCAAACCAGAGCAAGGTCTTTTTTGGAAAAATTTTCCTAATGGCTTTTTTTAACACACAAATATTCCATAAAAAACGATCTTGTTATGATAAAAAAATTATCTCTCG